>VBOR01000061.1 GCA_005893165.1 Candidatus Eiseniibacteriota bacterium
CGACGCGGCCAACGTCTCCGCGGCGCCGGTCATCACCACCGCGCCGCATCGGGTCCACTACGAGGAGAACCGGATCCGCGACTTCAACTCCATGGCCGCGAACACCCGGTGGGAGCGATGGTTCTGGTGGAGTTTTTCGGTCGATCGGAGCAAGCCACGGGGATCGAAGATCCCGTTCCCACTCGTGCTCCCAGGAGCGCAGGCCGGCGGAACCGGCACGGTCTTCGTGCGCATGTGGGGTCGCGGGATCTCGGTCGGACAGAAGGCGGACCATTACGCCAACGTCTACTGGGACCGCGCCCTGGTGGCGGCGGACTCGACGAACTTCAGCCTGCCGTTCGATCTCAAAGGCTCGGGGTTCACGGTGAACGCGGCCGATACGGTCTTGATCGAGGTTCCTCCCGTCGCGGATCCCGCCGATCCGAACCGGGTCGATCAGAGCGAGCTTGCCTGGTTCGAGGTCGGCTACCCCAGGCGGCTCTCCGCGATCAACGACACGCTTCAGTTCGCCGCGGACTCGACCCTCGGAGGTCCGGTGGCCTACGTGATGGACGGGATCACGGACACCACGGCGGTCTGGTTTCTCGACCGCACCGATCCCGAGAATCCCATACGCTACGTGAACGGCGCCTTCTCCACGGGAGCGGCGCCCTTCACGCTCACGGTCGAGGATTCACTCGCGCCAGGTCCTCCGAAGCGTTACGCCCTCCTCTCGACGGCGCGCGCGCCGCGCCCCGCGACGATCGCGCGATTCGCTCCCGCGACGGCGGCGCACACCGTCACGAACCTGCTCGATCCCGACGTGGGCGTGGACTACCTGATCGTCGCGCATCCTTCCCTCCTGGCCTCGGCGGAGTCGCTCGCGACCTATCGAGCCACCCACCTTCTTGGGTTCGCGGCGCCTCGCGTGGGCATCGCCACGACCGACCGAATCGCCGCGCAGCTCGGGGGAGGCTCCCAGGGGCCGGTGCCGATCCGGAACCTGCTCGCGTACGCGCGCCTTCACTGGACCGGGCCCGCGCCGGCCTACGTCTGTCTCTTCGGAGACGCCTCGCTCGACCCCAAGAACTACCTGGGATTCGGCGATCCGGACCTCGTGCCCACGTACTCGAACTACTACGAAGTCTTTCCCGCCTTGTTCCAGTGGGTGTCCGACGATTTCTACGGGCTCCTGGACGGGCCCGGCGACCAGATCCTCGACATCGCGGTCGGGCGTCTTCCGGCGAAGAATGCCGCGGAAGCCTCCACGATTTCCCGCGTCAAGGTCCTGGCCTACGAGGGGGCGACGGAGTTCGACTCCTGGCGCGCGCGCGCCCTCCTCTGCGCGGACGATTCGAAGAAACGCGAGAGTGACGACCCGCTCGGGAACGACCACGTCAATCAGATGGAGCGGAAAGACCGCCTCCACCTGCCGTACCCGATCGAGCGCTCGAAGGTCTACCTCAATGACTACGCCTTCGCCGACACCTCGCAGCAGTCCAAGCCCGCGGCCCGCGACGATTTCATCTCGCGCATCAATCAGGGGAACTGGCTCGTGGACTACATCGGCCACGGCTCCGACCAGATCATCGCCGACGAGCAGGTCTTCCGCTCCTCGGACATCGGCCGCCTCACGAACGCGACGCGTCCTTCCCTCTTCGGATTCTTCAGCTGCACCGTGGGGCAATTCGACGCCCTGGGGCAGGGGGGACTGGGAGAGCTCCTCCTCAAGACGCCGGCTGGCGGGGCGGCCGCGTCCATCGCGGCCACCGAGGTAGGGTTCGGGTTCGAGAGCACGCAGCTGAACGACGACATCGTGGACCGGCTCTTCCCCCTCCGGCCGCGCGTCGATTCGACGCAGACGGTGGGAGTCGCGCTCCAGGGGGCCAAGAACGCGCACGTGAACACCGTCGCGCGCAAGTACGTGCTCCTCGGCGACCCCGGGCTTTCCCTCCCCATGCCCCGAGGGAGGGGAGTCTGGGAGAAAGCCCCCCTGGATTCCGTTCTACGCGGCGACCTCGTCGTCCTGCGCGGGCACACGATCTTTCCCGACTCGAGCCGGGACACGCTCTCCTCGGGGACGGCCCGGATCCAGGTCCAGGGGAAACCCTTCGATCGCACGCAGACGGGCCTCGGTCCCAATGGGACCCGGCAGACCGTCCACTACTTCGTGCCCGGCCCGATTCTCTTCCGCGGAGACGTCCCGCTTTCTTCAGGGACGTTCGAGGCTCGCTTCGTTGTCCCGGTGGATGCGCGCGTGGCGGGCGGCACGGGGCAACTCCGGGCGCTGCTGAGCGCCGCGGGGGGAAGAGGCGTCGGATTGGCGGTCGATTCACTCAGGATCGGGCAGGGGATTTCCTCCCGCACCGACCTCGATCCGCCCGTCATCGCGCTCCTCCACCCGGCGGGCGCCGATTCCACGTTCCGGTCCGGCGACCGGCTCACGTTCGTGATCCAGGACTCGAGCGGGGTGGACCTGACGCGGCTCGACAACGCCCACACGATCTTCGTCATCGTGGACGACCGCGGGACGCCGTCGGAGGTGACCCCAGGCTTCGCCTACGACGTGGGAAGCTACACGCGCGGGACGGTGGGGTTCACCCTGCCCTCGCTGGCCGAGGGCCTCCACACGATCGAGATTCATGCTTCGGACCCGGTGGGGAATATCGCGGTCCGGACCTTCGTGATCGACGTCCACGCCCAGGCGCTGCCGGGCGATCCGATGCAGCTGACCCAGGTCTTCAATTACCCGAACCCGTTCGAGGGAACGACCTACATCCACGCCCGTCTGAACCAGGGCGGAAGGATCCACGTGGGAATCTACACGGTGGCGGGACGGCGGGTCCGTGACCTGGCCTCGGACGGGCGCGCCGGGGAAAATTACCTTCCGTGGGACGGAAAGGATTCTCAGGGAGAAAATGTGGCGATCGGAGTGTATCTGTTTAGAGTCACTGCCGAATCTCCCGAAGGCAAACGGGCTTCGGTGGTTGGGCGGGCCCTCCGGAAGAGGTGAAGCCCCGGGGGGAACCTTGACCCGGCTGCGTAAGTCCGCTAGAATTGTGTACTAGGGCCGGGGCGCACGCGCGTCCCTATCTTTTTCTTAAGGAGGTTGCAGATGAGTCGTTTTGTCGCCGGCTGCCTTGGACTTCTTTGTATTCTGGGTGCTTACGCGGGCACCGCGCACGCCCAGGCCGAGGCAGGTGCTCAATCACTCCTGATCGCCCCGGGGGCCCGCTCCGACGGAATGGGACGCGCCTACGTAGCAGTGGCCAATGACGCAAACGCCATCTGGTGGAATCCAGGGGCGCTCGCGTTCACGACCGGGCACGACATCAGCACCATGTACACCAAGCTCGTGCCGGACCTCGCCGACGACGTTTTCTTCTCCTATACCTCCTATACCCAGCATGTGGAAGGCTGGGGTGGTCTCGGATTCAGCCTCGGATACCTGAGCTACGGCAAGAGCACGGCCACCGACCCGGACGGAAGCATCCTGGGAGATTTCACCAGCTACGAGCTGGCGCCCACGCTTGCCTACGGCACCGAGCTCATGAAGGGCATGGGATTCGGCGTCGCCTTGAAGCTCGTGCGCGTCGACTTGGCTCCCGGCAATCTGACGCAGGACCAAAGGCCCGGGCGCGGCACGACCTTCGCCGCCGATCTCGGCGCGCTCTACAAGCTCCCGCAGTGGAAGAGCTCCCTCGGGCTCGCGCTGCAGAATCTCGGTCCCAACATCGCCTACATCGACCAGGACCAGTCCGACCCGCTGGGACGTAACGTGAAGCTCGGCGCCGCGGTCACCCCCTTCGAGACCGAAATATACCGGGTGCTCGTCACCGCCGACGTGAACAAGTCGCTCTTGAGCAACGGCGCGTGGATCGAGGACGCGGGCGGGGAATTCGAGTTCAACCGGCTTCTCTCGGTCCGGGCGGGCTACATCTACGACCCGCGCGGGACGATCAAAGACGCGACGTACGGCCTCGGACTCAACTATCGCGGTATCCGCATCGACTACGCTTCGGTGCCGCAATCGCAGTTTCTGGCTCGAGTGAACCGGTTCTCGGCGAGCTACCACTTCTAAAAACGTGCGGATCCCCCGGACTCTCCTCCGTTCGGCGGCGATCCTGATCTTCGGGAGCCAGGTCCTCCCCCTGCACGGGGACCTGGCTCCTTCTGCTTGGGGCGCCACCCTGACCGCCTCGCGGACCGCAACCCTGGAATCGCGGAGGTCGCCGCAGGCGCTCCGGATCGCCGCGAAGCGGGCCGAGCGCTGGCGGGCGTTCCCGCATCGCATCGGTGAGCTGTCCAGCCGCCCCTTCGTGTCGGGGCGCCGGCCGCCCCTCCTCTCCATCCAGGGAGGAAAGCTCGCGCGCACGACCCTCTTTCAGCCGTCCACGCCCGAGACGATCCGCGTGCTCGGCCTCAAGATCGATTTCGCCAACGACTCCCTGGGCTCGCTGACGACGACCCCGGACGGCAAGTTCGACCTCCGCGATGGACGCTCGCTGGGGATCCTGATCGACCCTCCGCCCCACGACCGGAACTACTTCCTGAAGCATCTCGAGGGCCTGCGGCGGTACTGGAAGTTCGCCTCCTACGGGCACCTCGTGATCGAGTACGACGTCTACCCGAAAGCGAACACCGGCGCCTACCGTCTCGCGGACACCGGGCGCTACGGCCCGTGGACGCTGGGCCAGCAGTCCTTCGACAGCGCCCAGCGTTTCTTCCACGATGCCGTGACGGCCGCGGACCAGACCGATTCCATCCCCTTCGGTCAGTTCGACGTGGTCTCGCTCTTCCACGCGGGATCGGACTTCCAGACCGATCTGAAGGGCGACAGCCCGCGCGATTTCCCGACCTTCCAGATCAATCTGAGCGACTCGGTTCCGGTGAACGGCGGCGCGGTCCTGATCCGGGGCGGACTCGTCATGCCCGAGACCGAGAGCCAGGACGGCTACTTCGCCGCGATCAACGGGACCCTGGCGCACGAGTTCGGGCACACGCAGGGTCTCCTGGATCTCTACGACATCGAGACGCTGCTCCCGGGCGTGGGCGTCTGGAGCAACATGGACTCAGGCTACCTGCTCAGCACCCCGGTGCAGGACTCGACCGGCGCGAGGGTGGAGGCGAGCGGCGTGCTCCCGGTGAGCCTCGACCCCTGGTCCAAGCTCCTCCTCTGGCCCGACCTGATCTCGTACGTCGATCCGGGGCGCTCCCTCACGACATCGCTCCGCGCCACGGAGCTGTCGGACACGACGCTCTTCGTGCCGCTGGGAGGCGAGGAGTTCTACCTCATCGAGAACCGCCAGACCGACCTGAACGGCGACAACATCCTCTATCTGGATCAGGAGGATTCGACCGGCGTGTTCCTGGGTCCCGCCGCCGCGGACGCGGCCGACTCCCTCGGCGACAGGGAGTACGACTTCCTCCTCCCGGGGCAGGGGATCCTGATCTGGCACGTGGACAATTCGGTCATCTACGGGCGCCATATCCCGCCCGACTTCGGCGTCAATTCGAACCCGGCGCGGCGCGGCTTGAGGGTCGAGGAAGCGGACGGGATCGAGGATCTCGGCGACCCGAGGTCGCCCTATCTATTCGGAAGCCCCTTCGATCCCTGGTTCGCCGGAAACCACACCCACTTCGGTCCCGAGACCACCCCCAATACGAACACGAACGACGGTGGGCTGAGCCACGTCACGATCGATGTGCTGAGCCCGGCGGCGCTCGACATGGGGATCTCGGTCCGGGCCGACTGGCGCGTTGCCGGCTGGCCCGTCGCGACCCCGGCGAGCCAGCGTGGCGCCAAGCCCACGTACGGACGATTCCACCATGACGGATTGGTCTCGGTCGTGACAGCCGTGGACAGTCTCGTGTTCGCGTACCAGGCGAATGGACAGCCCTATTACACCGTGGGGGACAGCAGCGTGATCGCCGCGCTCCCCGCGAAAATCGTGGGTCCGGTGCTCTTCGCCGACAGCCTGTTCCACCGGAATCCGCTCGCGACCCACGACGGAGCGATCGTGGCGACCGCGGCGGACGGAGGGGTGTACGCGTATCGGACCGCTCCTCGCGATTCCGGCTCTTCGTACCTTCTGGTGGGCTGGCCCCCCGCGCTCGATCCCGCTTCTCCGACCGTGCTCGCCACGACGGGGCCCGTCCTCGATCCCGGCGGTCAGGTCATCGTGGGCGGAGGCGACGGCAGGGTCTTCGCGATCGTTCCCTCGGACAGCGTCACGGTGGCGCCGCGAACCGCTCCACTGGCGGACACGCTGAAGGTCGGAGCCTCGGTGATCACGGCGCCGGTGTCTGGAAACCTCGCCGTGGGGCGCTTCACGGGAGCGGGGGGATATCAGGTGGCGTGGGCCCTGTCGAACGGATGGATCCGGATCGCGGATCCTCTCGGCAAGTCTCTGACCCCGTTCGAAGTGCACTTCCGGGTTCAGAATCCTTTCTTCGAGCCGTATCTCCTGGGTGTGGACATGGACCGCGCGCCGGACCGGAACCTCGAGCTCGTGGTCTCGGACCGGAGGCAGAACATGATCCACTGCTTCCGCCTGGACGGAACGGAGCTTCCCGGATGGCCGGTCTCCGTCGCGGGGACGCTCCGGGGTCCGGTCGCCGCGGGGGACCTGGACGGCGACGGATATCCCGAGCTCTTCGCGATGGACAAGGAAGGCCGCGTGCACCGCTACAACCGGAACGGCGTGGAACCTCCCTCGTGGCCGGTGTCGATGACGGGAAGATATGGTGACGAGGCGCGCGGCGGGGAGGGATCGCCCCTCGTGGCCGACGTGGCCGGGGATCCAAGGCCCGAGGTGATCGTGGCGCTGGACAATGGGCTTCTGGTCGCGCTGGGGAATGACGGCAAGACCCTCTCCGGCTGGCCCCTCGCCATCCAGGGCGGGGCCTCCTCGAGCCCGGCCCTGCTCAGCATGAACGACGCGTTTTTGACGCCGGACCCGCCGGGCGCGGCCTGGACCCATCTCGTCATCGGGGGGGACGATGACGGCGCGCTTCATGCGTTTCAACTCCCCGTGCGCGCGGACAGCGCGCTTTTTTCCACCGATGGAGTCTCGGTGCGGACCCCGTGGGCGGAGTTCGGGGGCAACCGGAGACGCACCTCCGTGCTGGAGGACGTCTTCCAGGGCGCGGTGGCTCAGGCGCCACAGCTCGGCAAGGGGTCGGTTTTTTTCTTCCCGAACCCGGCCCACGGGCAGGATATCGGGCTCGCGTATACGCTGGGACAAGGGGTTAGCTCGGTCGTCATCCGGGTACTCGATCCGACCGGCACCGAGGTCAAGCGGCTCGACGGGACTTCGAGTCCCGCGCAAAATGTTGTGAGAATCCCGGTTCGGGATCTGGCGAGCGGGGTATATCTCGTACGCTTGGAGGTCCAGGGTTCCGGGGCGGACAACGTGGTCTTCGGCAAATTCGCCGTAGTCAAGTAACTTGGACGCTACTATAATTAGTTGTAGTGTAAGTAGGTTCAGGCCGATTCAGGGGACCAGATACTGACTTCGAGGCGTTTCACCTTCTTCTTTGCGGCAATTCTGGCCGTCGCGACGTATCCCCGGATGGGCCCTGCCGCGTCCTTGCTCGACTTCGAAGGCACCATGCCGCAAGAAATTCTGCTCGCGCAACGCGCCATCGCCGACTCCGTGACGCCCCACACGCCCCTCGATCCCGGTGTTCCGGCCGCTTCCCCCACGGAGGAGACGAACCCAAAGCTACACAGGTCGGTGGGAAAAGCGTTCCTCATGAATCTGGCGATTCCGGGGGCCGGGCATCTGTACGCAGGAGAGAAGCGGGGGTTCGTTCACCTGGGACTGGAGGGCATGGCCTGGGCCGCATACCTCTACTATCACGACCGCGGAAAGGCCAAGGAGAAGGAGTTCGAGACCTACGCCGACGGCCACTGGGACTACACCCGCTGGATCCAGTCCAATCCCCAGTACCAGAATTCCCCCGAGGACAGCCTGATCATCTACTTCAGAGACCACAACCGTCAGCAGTACTATGAGGACATCGGAAAGATTTCCACGTACTGGGACGGCTGGGACACCCAGGACAACCGAAATTTCTATCGCGGAATTCGCGCGCGCAGTAATAACTTCTTGAAGAACGCGCACACCGCCGTCGCGGGGGCGTTCGTGAATCGCATCGTCAGCGCGGTGGACATCCTGCGCGTCATGAAGAACAAGAGCCACGCGGCGCTCGGAGAGCAGACCAAGATCCGGTTCAACATGCGCACGAAACCCTTCGCGAGGGACAATGCCTTCGGGTTCGTCGTCACCAGGGGTCTCGACTAAAACCGTAGCTCTCATTCTCACGATGGCCGCCGCGTTCGCGACCGTCCCCATAGCACAAGCCGACTCCAGATTCGATCTCGCTCCGGGCGCGTCACGCTCCTGGCGGGAGGCGGCTGCCTGGAGCCCGCTCGCGGATCTATACGCGGCGCGTTCCACGCTCCCCGCGGAGACGCTCTCGGACTCGACCGCCACGCAGCCCGCCCCGGCGGATCGCGGAGCCGCTCCCTCGAGCGACGCGCGCCCGGCACGAGGCTCGAAGAAGGCGCTCCTGCTTTCCATTCTCCTGCCGGGGGCGGGGGAGCTGTATTCCGGCCACAAGAGCCGCGCGACGGGGTTCTTCATCTCGGAAGGGGTGATCTGGGCGAACTGGGTCACCTGGCGGATCGCCGGGCGTCTTCGCAGGGACAACTACATCGAGCAGGCGCACCTGAACGCCGGCATGGGGACGAGCTCCGAATCGGACGACTTCTGGAGACTGGTCGGAATCTATACGCGCTCGAGCGGATCGGGCCCCGATTCCTACGAGGACGCGCTGCGCCGCGACGCGCGCAACGAATTCCCCTCGGATCCGGCGGCGCAGGATGCGTGGGTCGCGGAGCGGCTTCCCACGGGGAATCGAGCATGGAACTGGACGAGCGCGGAGGCGCAGGCAGCCTTCCGCGACACCCGGCACAACTCGACGCGCGCGTACCAGCGGGCCAAGTATTCCATCGCGTTCGCGATCCTGAACCGCGTGGCCAGCGTGATCGACACGCAGATGCTTCATCGCAAGGATTCCAAGGCGGACGTGTCGGCGATCGACGGGCCCCGGGTTCGAATCCTCACGGACATGACCGCCGATGGCGGGGGAAGGCTGCTCGTCCGGAGCACGTTCTAGCAGCCGGATTCCCGCCCTCGCTTGCCGCGACGAGGCTTCTCCACTCCGAACGAACATGACCCACCCCGCACGAAACGCCACTTGCTTCGCGCTCGCGTCGTTCCTGACGCTCCTCCTGGCTGAGCCGGGATGGGGAGTACCCGCGCTCGCCGCGGGAGCCGCGGGCGCGCCGGAGCCGCCTCGACCGGGGCCAGGCGACTCCGCTTCGGCCCCTCCGCGCGCGCTCCGCGTCGAGCGGATCCTGGACCGGGACGCGCTCGAGCAGGCGGGCATCCGGCGCCCCTCGAGGCTGGCGTACGACTCCGACGGAAACCTGCACGTGCTCGACGCCGAGACGCGACGCGTCACGAAGCTCGATCCTCGCGGCCGGGTCCTCTACGAGGTGGGCGGATACGGGTCGGATGAGACGTCGCTCACCCTGCCGGTCGATATCGCCGTGGACCGCGATCAGTCGCTCCTGGTCCTGGACCGGGGCCGGGGCTCGCTCGTGGCGTTCGATCGCGCCGGGCATTTTCTGGGACAGCGCGTGTTCCAGGACCAGGCCGAGGAGGAATCGCGCGAGGCGGGAGCGCGCATCCTCCTCGATCGCTTCGGCAAGCTCTGGCTTCTCTCCGCTCAGGCCCGCGACCTGGTGCCGCTGGATGACCGCCTCGCGCCCGCGCGCGCGACCCGCTACCTGATTCCCGAAGACTCGGTCTCCGCGCCCCTCGCCGCGGCCGCGTCGCCGAAGGGGGATCTCTGGGTCTATGACGCGGCGCCCGGAGTGGTCCGCCGCTTCAACGCGAGCGGGCTCCTCATCGCGACGGTGAGAATGGGGGGGACGCCCGAGAAGCTCGTGATCTCCGACCTCGCCATCGACCGCTCGGGCTCGATCTACGCGGCCGATCCCGCAGGGCAGCGCGTGCTCGTGTTCGACGCCGCGGGCTCGCTCCTCCTGGATCGCGCCCTGGGCGGAGAGCGCGTGCGCTGGCGTCCGGGCGCCCTCGCGCTGGGCCCCCAGGGCCAGGTCGCCGTCGCGGATCCGGAACGGGGCGAGATCCAGGTGCTTGCACCCGAGCCCAAAGCGCCATGAATCGCGCCCGCGCCCTCTCGATCCTCGCGGTGGCCCTAGCTGCCGGGATCTTTGGCGAGGCTTCGGCCCGGCCGATCGAGGTGATGCATCCGGGTGGAGCGGTGGAGGAGCCGGACACACTCGTGCTCGAGTATCCGGTGCTCCGCTCCCCGTCGCTCCTTTCGCTCCGCGCTCGCTCGCCCCTCTCCCTCGCGGATGCCTCGGCGGTGGAGGCCCCGCCCGACTCGGCCGCCCGCGCGGCCGCCACGCTGCTCCGCCACCCCGATGCGGCGACGGCGGCCCGCACGTCCGCTCCCGCGTCCGCCGATGCCGGGCCGGGCAGCCTCTCCGCCGCGTCGCTCCTCTTCTCGGGCTCGAAATCGCTCAGCGTCGAGATGGGCCATGGCCGCGACGCGGCGCTCCGTCAAACGCTCGACCTCACCGTGCGCGGCCGCGTGGCCGGGGACGTGGAGCTCCAGGCCACGCTGAGCGACCAGCAGCTTCCCTTCGAGCCGGACGGGACCACGCGCGAATTACAGGATCTGGACCGTCTGTTCCTCTCCATCCGAGCGCCCCAGGGCGAGGTGACGATGGGGGACTTTCGGCTGGAATCGGGCCCCGGCGAGTTCTCGCGCATCACGCGCCAGCTTCAGGGCGTGCGCGGCCAGGCCAAGGTCCTGAATTCCACATGGGACGTCGCGGCCGCGAGCGCCAAGGGGGAGCGCGGCTCGCTGGAGATCAAGGGGACGGAAGGAACGCAGGGCCCCTACGAGCTGGTCCCGCGCGTCCAGGGGGAGATCCCCCCGGGAGTGGTCGCGGGATCGGAGACGGTATGGCTGGACGGAGCGAAGCAGAAGCGCGGCGCGGATCAGGACTACGGGCGCGCTCGGAACCGGCGGGCGCTGGTACGCGACCTATCTCAAGAACGGAGACGATCCCAAGAGCCCTCTCGGCGCGGCGCTCACGCCGGAGGAGACCCGGGAGCTCGGGAGCCTCGGCGATTCGGCGGCGACCTCCTCGGGCGCCCGATACGTCGGCGCGGGCAAGGGTGAGTACTCGTGGGATCAGTCCGATCCCATGAACCCGCACTGGATCCATCTCGGGCAGGGCCGCGGGGACTATCTCGTGGAGTTCGTCTCGGTCGGCGCGGGACGCGGCGCCTACGCGGACACCGCCGCCACCGACGGTGGCCACTTCTACCACTTCATGGGAACGAGCCTCGGCTCCTACGCGCCCGGCCGCTCGCTTCCTTCCCCCAACGATCGCCGGCTCGTCGACGTCGGGGGCTCGGCGCGCCTCTTCCAGGCGATCCGCCTCGAGGCGGAGGGGGCGCGCTCCGGCCTCGATCGCAACGCCCTCTCCTCGCTCGACGACGGAGACAACGCGGGGAACGCCGTTCGCCTCGGCGCCTCCCTCGATCCGCGGCCGCTCTCGATCGGCGGGCGCGGCCTGGGGTCGCTCCGCGCCTCCGGATCCTTCCGTTCCCGCGACGACCGGTTCACCACGATGGACCGCCTCGACCCGGTCTTCGAGAACGAGCGCTGGAACCAGGCGGGAGGAACCGGCGGGGAACGGCGGGGCGAATTCGCCCTTCAGTACGACCCGGGCTCCAATCTCTCCCTCCACGGGGGGCTGGGAAAGCGGGACCTCACGGGAGGCTCCAGCTCTCTCCGCCGCGCGCTCGCGGCCGACGTGCGCGGCGCCCTTGCCGGAGCGGTGCGTTGGGAGGGATCGCGGAATTCCCTCGGACAGGAGTCGGGCTTACGCGATCGGTTCGATCTGGATCTGGCCCGCACGCGGGGATTCGTGACACCGCGGGTGCGGGTCCTCGACGAGCGGGTCGTGCATCAGGAAGGGGATTCCATTCCGGAGCGGAGGAGCCGCGAATGGAATCTCGGAACGGGCGTGGCGCCCGCGCGCCAGGTGGCCCTGCGCGCCTCCTATGGGGAGCGCCTGGACCGCCGCGCCAACGCGGCGCTGGACTGGACCCGGACCCGCGCCGCCACGTGGGAGGCAGGGCTCTCCGCGAGGTCGCGCGCCTCCCTCTCGGTCGAGATGGGCTGGACCCGGCGGCGCGTTTCGGATTCAGGTGGAATCCAGGCGAGCGACCTGGCCCAGATGGCGCTCCTCGCGGGCGCCCCGGGCTCGGCCTTCACGTCGGAGCTTCGCTACGACGCGACCCAGCTTCGCGAGCCTCGGGTGATCCGCCGCGTGGTCCCCGTCGATTCGGGAACGGGCTCCTACGATGCCTTCGGGAATCCCCGGTATCGCGGCGACTATCAGGTCGTCACGGAGACCGGCGCGGCCGTTCCGAGGACGCGCGCCAACGTGCAGCTGCGCCTGGACGCCTTTCCGGGCCGCTCCGCGACCGCGGCCCCTTCACCTTCCTTCTGGCGCGCCTGGGGCGGCACCACGTTCCTGAGATTGGAGACGTATTCGACGCTCGCCCTGGGGGACCCCAGGAATGCCATCGATCCGCGCCATTACCTCGACGCGTCGGCGACCATTCGAGGCAACGTGTCCGCGCGCCAGAGTCTCGAGTACGCGCCGCGCGGTGCGCGCTTCGATCTGCGCGCCGAGGGAGGATTCCGGCGCGACCGGACGGGCGAGTTCGAGAATCTCCGCGTGGTGCGGGACGCCCACGACGGCACCCTGCGCGTGAGGAATCCCATGTGGGGAGGAACGCGGCTCACCACCTCCGCGACCGTGGACGGCTCGACGGAAGATTCGCGGCGCACCGATACGGGAGCGCGGTTCGGATCGAGGATCCGGGGCCGCGGCCTCGATCTCGAGCTCGCGCGACCTCTGAACGCCGCTTGGTCGGTGAGCCTGATCGGACGGGGGAGGCAGGACCGCGACCGGAGCCGCGGTGGAACGCAGGAGGTCCTGGCGGCGGGACCTTCCGCGCGGTGCGCTTCGGGGGGAAAGCTCCGCCTCGATGGGCGCGCCCTCTGGGCGCACACCTCGCAGCGCGGCGTCTATCAGCCGGGGCAGTACTTCATCCCGCCGTACCTCGGCAACCACCTGGACTACGATTTCCTGGGGGACTACCGGCTCCGCGACCAGGTCTCCTTGAGCCTTTCCTGGAACGGACAGCTCGCGGCCGGGCGGACCGCGGTGTACACCGGCCGCTTCGAGCTCCGGAGCTATTTCTGATTCGCGCGCGCCGCCTCCTCTTCCTGGCGATCGCCGCGATGTCGCTCTTCACTCGAGGGGCCGCGGCCGAGGAGCGTTACCGGCTCATCGTCGGGCCCGGCGCCGATTCCCTCATCACGGCACCCGATTCGATCTGGACCCGTGCGCAGCTGGAAGCGGCGGCCCTGGGCGCAAGGGACCTCCTCCTCGCCCGCGGAAGGATCGGCGCCGTCGTGCGGCTCGCGCTCCTGCCGGCCGCGGACCAGGACAGCGTGAAGGTCGCCAGGCTCTCGGTCGAGCATGGAGAAGCTCCGGCGCACGTCGAAGCGGTCGTGCGCGGAGCGGAGACGCTCCTCCCGGATGGGGCCCAGATCTTCCAGCGCCGGAGCGGCGGACGCGGCGAGCCCCGAAACGTGCTCGAGGGCCTCGAGGCGCTTCGCGTCGAGGCGCAGGCCCGGGGACGCTACGGCGCCGAGGCGGCGATCGACTCCGTGGTGCTCCTCGATCCCGGGACGGCGCGCGTGTGCGTGCGGCTCGATCCCGGGCCTCCCGTCACGGTCGACTCGCTCGATCTGGGGGACGCCTCGGTTCGACCTTCCGTCGTCGCCTCGATCTCAGGGCTCTCCAAGGGACGCGTCATCACGCCCGCGGTGCTGGAAGACGCGCGCGCGCGACTCATGCAGAGCGGGCTCTTCGCGTCGGTGGGAGATCTCGCGGTCGTGGCGGGCCAGGAGCCCGGCAAGGCGCGGATCGTGGCTCCCCTCGTGGAAAGCCGGCTGAGCCGCTTCGAGGGAGCGCTGGGCGTCCAGAACGGAGGAGGCGTCACGGGACTCTTCGACCTCGCGCTCGGGAACATCGGGGGAAGCGCCCGGTCCGCGGGAGCGCGGTGGGCCGGATACGGCTCGGGACGGTCCGAATACGCGGCGCGCTACCGCGAGCCCTCGCTCTTCGGCACGGGCCTCGACGGCGCGCTGGCGCTCGAGGCGCAGGTCCAGGATTCGCTCTACACCGAGACACGATGGTCGCTCGAGCTCTCGGGCCGTCCCTGGGATCGGGCCCGCGCGGGCGCGACGGTCCGTCGAAGCGGAAGCGCCTACACGGGGGCGGGACGCGGCACCAGCACGACCTGGTCTCTGGAGGGACGCTTCTCCTGGCGGGGCCTCTCACCGGTGGAAAACCCGGTCCGAGGCTTCTCGGCGAGCGTTGCGGGCGAAGCGGGCCGGCGCATGGAGTCCTATCCCGGCTACGCGCGCGCCACACGGCGCATCCTCCGCGGATCGCTGGGGTGGGAGGCGGCCGTTCCCACGGGACCCAGCCGCGCGCTCTACGCCTCGATGCGCGCGATGGGCGTGAGCCTGGGAGAGGGTGCGCTCCCCGCCGAGGAGCTCCGGTTCCTGGGAGGCTCCGAGGGGCTCCGCGGACACCGCGACCGCGCGTTCGCCGGAGACCGCATCCTCGGAATGACCCTCGAGCATCGCTGGCTCACGGGGCCGCGCGGCGGACGGGTGTTCCTCTTCGTCGACGGGGCCCGGCACGATCTGGGATCTCCCGTGCAGGCGGGCACCGCGAGCGGGCTTCCCGATTTCGGCGCTTCACTCGCCCGAACGGAGTTGAGCCCGGGCTGGGAGTTCGGATACGGTGCGGGTCTCAGGAATCCCATCCGCGCAGGGACGGTTGGGATCGAGCTGGGCCTCCGGCCCGGCGCCGCGCTGCGGGAGGGTACCGTGCACCTCCGCTACACGACCGACTGGTGAGCCAGACCGCGTTGAAGAAAATCGAAAGTCTCCGGAGAGAGATCGAGCGCCACGACCATCTCTATCACGTGGTCGGCGAGCCCGAGATCTCCGACCGCGAGTACGACCTGCTCCTGAAGGAGCTCGCGGACCTGGAGGATGCGAATCCCGAATCCCGGGACCCCGATTCTCCCACCCAGCGCGTGTCGCGCGGGCTCCTGCCCGGCTTCAAGACGGCGCGCCATTCCGCGCCCATGCTCAGCCTCGACAACACCTACTCGCTGGAGGAGCTGGAAGCGTTCGACGCGCGGGTGCGCAAGCTCCTCGGCAAGGACGACGTGGAGTACGCGGTCGAGCCGAAGGTGGACGGGGTCGCGGTCGCGCTCCGGTACGTGGACGGACGGTTCACCCAGGGGCTCACCCGCGGCGACGGGACGGAGGGGGACGACATCACCGCGAATCTGAGAACGCTTCGCTCCATTCCGCTCCGGCTCCAGGGACGCGATCTGCCGCGCGAGCTCGAGGTGCGGGGCGAGGTGTACATGGAGTCGCGCTCCTTTCAGAAGATGAACGAACGGCGGGTGGACGCAGGGTTGGCCGCCTTCATGAATCCGCGCAACGCCACGACCGGAAGCCTCAAGATGCTCGACACCTCGGAAGTGGCGAAGCGTCCCCTTCAGATCTTTCTCTTCTCGGTGGTTCGCCCCGAGCGCCACGGGCTCAAGACCCAGATCCACGCGCTCCGGTGGATGACCGATCTCGGCCTGCGCGTGAATCCCGACAATTCCTCGGCCCAGGGATACGCCGCGCTGCGGCGCGTCTGCGAGCGATGGGAGACGAAGCGCGAGAGGCTTCCCTACGGCACCGACGGGCTCGTGATCAAGGTGAACTCCTTTCGCGATCAGGAGGCCCTGGGATTCACGTCCAAGAGCCCGCGCTGGGGAATCGCGTACAAGTTCGGCGTTCACGAAGCGGAGACCAAGCTGCTCCGGATCGAGCTCCAGGTGGGCCGCACCGGCGTGGTCACGCCGGTCGCGATCCTCGAACCGGTGACGCTCCTCGGCACGGTGGTGTCGCGCGCGACGCTCCACAATCAGGACGAGATCGAGCGGAAGGATTTCCGCGTCGGGGATCGCGTCGTGATCGAGAAGGGGGGCGAGGTGATTCCCAAGGTGCTGCGCGTCGTGCCCGGCTCGGGACGGCGCGGGCCCAAGTTCGTGATGCCCACGAAGTGCCCTGTATGTGGGACCACGCTCGTGCGCGATCCCGAAGAGGCGGCCACGCGGTGCGAAAACCCGCTCTGTCCCGCCCAGGTGAGGAGCCGGATCGTCCACTTCGCAAGCCGCGGCGCCCTGGATATCGAAGGGCTTGGCTGGAAGACCGTCGACTGGCTTGTGGACGCCGGGCTGGTGAAGGACGCCGCCGATCTCTATCACCTGCACGAGCGCAAGTCGAGGCTGGTGGAGATCGAGCGCCTGGGAGAGAAGTCGGTATCGAACCTGCTCGCGGGAATCGAGCGAAGCAAGACGGCGCCGCTGGATCGCCTCCTCCACGCGATCGGAATCCCGCACGTCGGCGCCACGATTGCGAATACGCTCGCGGATCATTTCGGCACGCTCGAGGCGCTGGCCCATGCGGACGAAGAGGCGCTTCTCGAGGTGGAGATGATCGGCCCGGAAATCGCCTCGAGCGTCGCCCGGTTCTTCTTCTCCAAGGCGGGCCGCGATTTCGTACGGCGGCTCACCGAAGCGGGCGTTCGGCCCGAGGCGCGCGCGCGCCGCCGCGCCGCGACGGGACCGCTTGCCGGAAAGACCTTCGTGCTCACCGGGACACTCGAGGGCATGACGCGCGAGGACGCCGCGCGTCTCATCCAGGAAGCCGGCGGCAAGGTTTCCTCGTCGGTCAGCTCCAAGACGCACGCGGTGGTCGCGGGATCCGATCCGGGCTCGAAGCTGGACAAGGCGAAGACGCTCGGCGTGGAAGTCTGGGACGAGCCCCAGCTCAAGGCTGCGCTCAAGAGGGCCGGAATCACACCCGCCTCCCGCCCCGCCTAACCGCCTCACCGCGTTGACTTATCCCCCCAAGTCCCGTAGCTTGAAATCGGGAGCCATGGCCACTACCGACCGAAATTCCAACGACTTGCTGGATTCCGCCCTGGACCGCCTGCGGCTCGGCGAGCGCGGGTGGGAGGATCGTCCCGGCCAGCGCGAGATGGCCCGGCTCTGGTCCGAGACGATGCGAGAGGGAGGCACCCTCGTCGTCGAGGCGCCGACCGGAATCGGAAAGTCGCTCGCCTATCTTCTCCCCGCGCTCCTTCGCCGCATCCGCGGATCCGGACCGGTGATCGTGAGCACCTGCACGAAGGCACTCCAAGAACAGCTCATCCGCCGCGACGTTCCGCTCGCGTGCCGCGCGATCGGAGCGCCGCTCTGGGCGGTGACGCTGAAGGGAAGGCAGAATTACCTCTGCCGAAAACGCGCGGAGGCGCTCCTGAATCAGCGCGCGCTCTTCGCCCCCGAGGGCGTTTCGGAGGAGACGATGGAGGCGCTTCGGTCGTGGACCGAGCGGACCTCGACCGGAGCGCTGGACGAGCTGCCCGGGATGGGCATCGAGCTTCCTCCCTCGCTCCTCGCCGAGATCGCGTCCGATCCCCTCGTGTGCGCGGGCTCCTCGTGCGAAGCGGCGAGCGGCTGCTTTGCCAAGCGCGCACGGCGCGACGCGCTTCGCGCGGACGTGGTGCTGGTGAATCACGCCCTTCTCCTCTCCGATCCGGGATTGCGCGCGACACTCCTCGCCGAGGCGGGCGCTCTGGTCCTGGACGAGGCGCATCACGTGGAGCGGGTCGCGCGCGAGCAGCTCGGCGTATCGCTGGGCTATCACGATTTCCTGAGGCTGGCGGGACGCACCGACGCGAGAACCGGCATCCTCCGCGTCGTGAAGCGCTCGCTCCGCCGCGGCCGCGGCGGAGCCGTGGCGGAACGGATCCAGGTGGCGGAGTCCTCGATCCCTCCTGTGATCGCGCACGCGGCTGCCCTCGCCCGCGACCTCGAGCGCTGGCTTCCCGACGGCGCCGCTTCCGCGCGGCTCTCGCGCGATCTGGACCTGGCGCGGCTCAGCCCTTCGGCGCTCGACGGCCTCCTCGCCTCGCTCGGCTCGCTTTCGCGCTCGCTCGAGGATGTCGCCGACGCGGCGGCGCACGAGGGGGAGGCGGCGCTCCGTGCGGAAGGGTTGGAGGCGCTGGACGAGGTGCGCGCCCGGTCGCTCGCATGGATCGAGACCGAGCGCGCGCTCCGCTCCGTGGTCGCGCTGGAGGAGAAGGGGGTCGCGTTCTTCCTGGACCGGGACGAGCGCCGGCTGCCGAGGCTGAATCGCCGTCCCGTGCGCGTGGGGGGGGAGCTTCAGCGGACCCTCTTCTCGGTGTGCGACCGCATCCTCCTCACGTCCGCCACGCTCAGCGTGGGGGAGGATTTCGGCCCGTTGCTGGACGCCCTGGGTCTGAATCCCGAGGACGTGCGCTCGGCGGCGCTGCCTTCCCCGTTCCCGCTCGAGCGCCAGGTGCTCTCGGCGGTCTGGGACGGCAGCGCTCCCGACGATCCCGACTACTCCGAGCGCCTCGGGGATCTCGTCGTGGCGCTCGCGACGCGCCTGCGCCGCAACACCCTCGTGCTGCTCACCTCCTACCAGATGCTCGACCGGGTCGCGGCGCGGTGCGCGGGCCCGCTCGAGCGCGAGGGGATCCCGCTCTTGAGACAGATCTCGGGAGAATCGGCCGCGCCGCTCGCCGCCGAATTCCGCGCGGGGGAAGGGCTGGTGCTCCTCGGGACCGCCTCCTTCTGGGAAGGAGTCGATTTCCCGGGGGCGGCGCTCGAGGTGCTCCTGATCGCGAGGCTGCCCTTCTCGGTGCCCACGGATCCGCTTCTCGTGGCGCGCTCCGAGGAGATCGAGGCGCAGGGGGGCGATCCCTTCCGCGACCTGGCGCTGCCCGAAGCGATCCTTCGCTTCCGGCAGGGCATCGGCCGGCTCATCCGCACCGCCGAGGATCGCGGCACGGTCATCGTGGCGGACCCGCGCATGAAGCGGGCGTCGTACGGAAAACGATTCCAGTCCACGCTCCCCTCCGCGCCGTTCGCCACTTCCTCGAGCGAGGAGCTTCTCGAGCGCGTGGATCGATGGTTCTCCCTGGCTCCCGTGCGCACCGGGGTCGGGGACCCGCCGGAGAAGGAGGCCGCGTGCCGGGCGTGACCGCGAAGGTCAAGGCGAAGGAGCGGGTCGCGATCGGCGGCACGGCGCTCCGGTTCGAGGATCTCCGCTCGATCGCGTCCGGTGCCACCGTGACCCTTTCGTCCGACGCCGCGGCACGCGTGGCGCCTTCACGCGCGCTCATCGAGCGCGTGCTGAAGCAGGGGAGCACCGTCTACGGGGTGAACACGGGCTTCGGGCAGCTCAAGTCGGTCCGTGTTCCCACCGAGGAGGTCGAGCAGCTGCAGCTGAATCTCGTCCGCAGCCACGCCGCGGGCTCGGGTCCCGAGCTCGAGCCCAGGATCGTGCGGCTCATGCTCGCGCTCCGCGCCCACTCGCTCGCCCTGGGCTACAGCGGGGTCCGGCTCACGCTGCTCGAGCATCTCGTGCGCATGATCGAGGCGGAGATCCTCCCGATCGTTCCCTCCCGCGGCTCGCTGGGCGCGAGCGGCGACCTCATCCCGCTCGCGCACCTGGCCATGGGCGTGATCGGCGAGGGGGAAGTGCGGGTGGACGGACGCGTGGCCCTCGCCTCGGATCTCATGCGCGGGAACGGCATGGCGCCGCTTCAGCTTCCAAGCCCTTCGACCCGCGCGTGCACGCGATCCGCCCGCACGCGGGTCAGCGGGATTCCGCCGCCCAGCTCTGGGGCCTGCTCGAGGGAAGCGGAATCCTCGCCTCGCACCAGGACTGCGGGAAGGTGCAGGACCCCTACTCGCTCCGCTGCGCGCCCCAAGTGCTGGGAGCTTCGGTGGACGTCTTCCGCCGCACGCGCGAAACGGTCCTCACGGAGGTGAACAGCGTGAGCGACAACCCGCTCTGCTTCGCGGACACGGGCGAGGTGATCTCCGCCGGCAATTTCCACGGCGAGCCCGTGGCGCTGGCGCTGGATTTCCTGGCGATCGCGATGGCGGAGGTCGGCTCGATCTCGGAGCGCCGGACCTTCCTCCTGCTCGACAGCCGGATGAGCGGCCTTCCTCCGTTCCTGAGCCCCGCCGCCGGACTCCGGAGCGGATTGATGATCGTCCAGTATCTGCAGGCGGCGCTCGTCGCCGAGAACAAGATGCTCGCGCAGCCCGCGAGCGTGGACTCCATCCCGACCTCCGCGGGGCAGGAAGACCACGTGAGCATGGGCATGCACGCCGCGGTGAAGGCGCTCGCCCTCGTGAGGAACGTCCGCCGCATCGTGGCCGCCGAGCTTCTCTGCGCCGCGCAGGGGATCCATCTTCTCCATCCGCTCCGCTCGAGCGAGCGGCTGATGCGCGCGGTCCAGGGGTTGCGGAAGGTGGTGCCGCCGCTCGATGAGGACCGGCGTCAGGACCGGGATCTGGCCGCGCTCGACGAGTGGATCGCGTCCGGCGCCGCGGCGGATCTCGCCCAGGTGGAGCCGTTTTGAGCGCGCGCACCGAGACTCTGGCGGGCACGCCTCCTCGCGAAGCGGTGCGCGCGGCCCGCGGCACGAGCCGGTCGTGCAAGGGATGGCACCAGGAAGCGGCGCTCCGGATGCTGATGAACAACCTCGATCCCGAGGTCGCCGAGCGGTGGCAGGACCTCGTCGTGTACGGGGGGACCGGGAAAGCGGCGCGGAGCTGGGAGGCGTTCCACGCGATCGTCCGCTCGCTCCGGTCGCTCGAGCAGGACGAGACTCTTCTCGTCCAGTCCGGCAAGCCGGTCGGGATCGCGAAGACCCATCCCGACGCGCCGCGCGTCCTGATCGCCAACTCGCTCCTCGTGCCCGCCTGGGCCCACTGGGACGAGTTCCGGCGGCTGGAAGCGAAGGGGCTCACGATGTACGGGCAGATGACGGCGGGCTCCTGGATCTACATCGGGACGCAGGGAATCCTCCAGGGCACGTACGAGACCTTCGCCGAGGCCGCGCGCCAGCATTTCGGCGGGACGCTCCGCGGGCGCTGGACGCTCACGGCCGGACTCGGCGGCATGGGAGGCGCCCAGCCGCTCGCGGTCACGATGAACGAAGGGGTCTGCCTCGCCGTGGAAGTGGATCCGGAGCGCGTACGCCGGCGGGTCGAGACGCGCTACCTCGACAAGAGCACGAGCTCCCTCGAGGAGGCGCTCCGGTGGGTGGACGACGCGGTCCAGAAGGCGGAAGCGGTCTCGATCGGACTCGTCGCCAATGCCGCCGAGGCGCTGCCGGAGCTGGCGCGCCGGGGGGCGAGACCCGATCTCGTCACCGACCAGACCTCGGCGCACGATGAGCTGAACGGCTACGTCCCCGCGGGACTTTCGCTCGCCGACGCCCTGGAGCTCAGGCGGCAGGATCCCAAGGAGTATTCGCGGCGCGCGGTGGAATCGATGGGGACTCACGTCCGCGCCATGCTCCGCTTTCTCACCCTGGGCTCGATCACGTTCGACTACGGAAACAACATCCGCGGCCAGGCCGTGAACGCGGGCGTCTCGAACGCGTTCGATATCCCGGGATTCGTTCCGGCGTTCATCCGGCCGCTCTTCTGCGAAGGGAAAGGCCCCTTCCGGTGGGCCGCGCTCTCCGGAAACCCCGCCGACATCGCGGCCACCGATCGCGCGGTGCTCGAGCTCTTTCCGGAGAACGAGCCGCTCCGCCGGTGGATCCGGCTCGCCTCCGAGCGGGTACGCTTCCAGGGACTTCCGGCGCGCATCTGCTGGCTCGGGATGGGAGAGCGGGCGCGATTCGGGGAGGTGATCCACCGTCTCGTCGAGCGCGGCGAGGTGGAGGCACCGATCGTGATCGGGCGCGATCATCTGGATTGCGGCTCGGTGGCCTCTCCGTACCGCGAAACGGAAGCGATGCGCGACGGGAGTGACGCGATCGCCGACTGGCCCGTTCTGAACGCCCTTCTCAACGCCGTGTCCGGCGCCTCGTGGGTCTCGGTGCACCACGGCGGCGGCGTGGGGATCGGGAACTCCATCCACGCCGGCATGGTCATGGTCGCCGACGGCACGCCTTCCGGGTTGGCGCGCATGCGCCGCGTCCTCACGAACGACCCCGCGATGGGAATCTGGCGCCACGCGGACGCCGGATATCCCGAGGCGCGCGCGAACGCGCGCAAGCACAAGCTTCCCATTCCCGACGAGACGTGATCCCAAGCTTCCGATGAGAGACGGCCGCCCGTGAAGTGCGACCTTCTGGTCGTGTCGGCCGCCCAGCTCATCACCGCGCCCGAGGGAACCGGACCGCTTCTGGGGCCGGACCTCGACCGCCCGACCCTGCTCGAGGACGCGGCGGTCGCCTGCGTCGACGGGAAGATCGCGGCCGTGGGGAAGACGGCGGAGGTGCAGGCGCGCTACCCCGAGTCCGGCGCCCGCCGGGTGATCGACGCGCGCGGGCTCCTCGTGGCGCCGGGCTTCGTGGACAGCCACACCCATCTTCCCTTCGCGGGCACGCGCGAGATGGAATTCGACGCGCGCGCCCGCGGCGAGACCTACGCCGCGATCGCGGAACGGGGAGGGGGAATCCGCGCGAGCGTGGCGCATCTCCGCGCGGTCTCCGAGCCGGCGCTCGCCTTGTCGGTCGCGAAGCGCCTCGGACGTCTGCTCGCGCAGGGAACGACCACGGTCGAGGCGAAGAGCGGCTACGGCCTTTCGCTCGAGGAGGAGCGAAAGCAGCTCCAGGCGCTCCGGACCGCCTCGGCATCCTCTCCCGTCGAGGTCGTGCCCACCTTCCTCGGAGCGCACGAAGTTCCGGACGAGTATCGCGACCGCCGCGAAGACTACGTATCGCTCCTGACCGACCGCATGATTCCCGCGATCGCGAAGGAGCGCCTGGCCCGGTTCTGCGACGTCTTCTGCGACCGCGGCGTCTTCACCGTGGAGGAATCACGCCGGATTCTCCTGCGCGCGCGGGAATCGGGCCTCGGGATCAAGCTCCACGCGGACGAGCTGGCCGACGTCGGGGCGGCGGCGCTCGCGGCGGAGCTTCGGGCCACGTCCGCGGACCATCTCCTCCATGCCTCGCCGGAGGGGCTCCGCGCGATGAGCCGGGCGGGCGTCATGGCGGTGCTCCTGCCCGGAACCGCGTTCACGCTCGGGCTTCCGTACGCCCGCGCGCGCGTCATGGTGGAGATGGGCCTCGGGATCGCGCTCGCGACCGACTTCAATCCCGGGAGCACGATGTGCTCCTCGATGCCCATGGCCATGACGCTCGCGGTCACGCAGATGAAGATGACGCCGGCCGAGGCCTGGATGGCCGCGACCGCGAACGCCGCCTGTGCGGTCGGGGAAGGGAATCGTCTCGGCCGGCTCCAGCCGGGGCACCAGGCGGATCTCGCCCTCTTCGAGGCATCCGACTACCGCCACATCCCCTACCACTACGCCGAAGAGCACGTGCGGTTGGCGGTCAAGCGCGGAGCCGTGGCGACGGATCGAGGCGACTGCTCCTGTTGCGTGTGATGATTCGGCTTCAAGTACCAGTGGACTTGTAGCTTGCGCGTATCGCGCGTGCGAACCCCGCAGAGCCCGGTCCCGATAAGGAGAACTCATGAGCGAACTTGTGGAGTGCGTTCCCAACTTCAGCGAGGGCCGAGATTTATCTGTAGTTCGGGCCATCGTTGCCGAAATTTCGAGCGATCGGTCGGTCCGGCTTTTGGACCAGGAAATGAACGCCGACCACAACCGGTGCGTCATCACGTTCGTAGGGGAGGCTGAACCCGTGGTGGAGGCGGCGCTCAGGGGCGTCAGGAAGGCGACCGAGCTGATCGATCTGCGCCGGCATCGAGGTGAACATCCCAGGATGGGAGCCACAGACGTCCTGCCCTTCGTTCCGGTCGGATCGACCCGGCTCGAGCGATGCGTGGAGCTTGCGCGCACCGCGGGTGCGCGGATCGCCACGGAGCTCCAGATCCCGGTCTATCTCTATGAAGCCGCGGCGACACGCCCCTCGAGGCAGAACCTTGCCGACGTGAGGCGCGGGGAGTTCGAAGGGCTGGCGCGCGAGCTGGGAACGAACCCCGACCGGGCTCCCGATTTCGGCCCGCCGCGGATCCATCCCAGCGCGGGCGCCATCGCGGTCGGCGCCCGCATGCCGTTGCTCGCGTTCAACGTGAATCTGGGCACCAAGGACGTCGAGATCGCGAAGAAGATCGCGAAAGCGATCCGCTATCAGACGGGCGGACTTCGCTACGTCAAAGCGCTCGGCTTCGAGCTTCGGGAGCGGGGCATCGTGCAGATCTCGATGAACCTCGTGAACACCTGGGGCACGCCGGTGCAGCGCGTGTTCGCGCTGATCCGTGACGAGGCGGAACGCTACGGCGTTCCAATCGTCGGAAGCGAGGTCGTGGGGCTCGTGGTCCAGGACGCCCTGATCGACGTGGCCGAGCACCATTTGAAGCTCGAGAACTTTTCGCGCGATCAGATTCTGGAACACCGGATGGCGCACCGCATCGGCGCGACCGAACAGTCGGTCGCGGAGTTTCTGGAAGACACGGCGTCGGCCAACCCGACGCCGGGAGGCGGAAGTGTGTCCGCGCTCGCGGGGGCCCTGGCCGCGGCCCTCGCGACGATGGTCGCGCGCCTCACGATCGGAAAGCCGAAATACGCGGAGCACGAGGCGAGGATGCGCGAGGCCGAGGCGGGCGCGGAAGCGCTCCGCCGCGAGCTCTTCGATCTGGCGCACGAGGACGCGCGCGCCTACGAAGCCTACCGGAGCGCTTCGCGGCTCTCGCAGCGCACGCCCGAAGAGGTGGCGCTTCGGGAGCGGGCGCTCGTCGAGGCGGCACGAAACGCGACGCGGGTTCCGCTGCACACGGCGGAGGCCTGCGTGCGCGCGCTGGAAGTCGCGCTGGAGGTCGCCACGTACGGAAACCCGAACGCGGTGAGCGATGCGGGAGTGGCCGCGTGGCTCGCGCGCGGTGGCGCCGAAGGCGCGGCGCTGAACGTGCGGATCAACCTGAGCGATTTGCCCGGGACCGAGCGACAGGAGTTCCAGGAGCGGATCGGCCGGTCCGCGACGCGCGCGCAGGAGCTCCATGCCTCCTGCGTGGCGGAAGTGGATCGGCGGATCGGGAAGGCATGAGGTTCGATTCTTCTGCGATCGGGAATGAGGGCGGATGGTAGATCGAAGCGTCGCGGTCAGGCGGAAGGCCCAACAGCTCCTCCAGAAGGGCGACGTAAACGGCGGGCTCGCCGAGTACGAGAAGCTCTTCGAGGGGGGCGACAAGGATCCGTACGACTTCATCGTCGTCGCGGATCTCCTTGCCAAGCGCGGCTCCATGCAGGAAGCCGTGCGGCGCTACCGCCAGGCCATCGAGGAATACGCCAAGACCGAGCTCTACAAGAACGCCATCGCGGTCTGCAAGAAGATCCTCCGCATCTCCAAGGAAGACCTCGCCATCCACCGCACGCTGGGCGAGCTGTACGCGAAGGAGGGGCTGTTCGGCGACGCGCAGATCCACTATCTCGAGTTCGCCGAAGGCTCGATCCGCCGCCAGGACCATGACGCCGCGCTGGGGGTGCTGGACGAGGTCCTGAAGCTCTCTCCCGACAACGACGATCTTTCCGAGAAGTACGTCGAGATCGCGATGCGCGCCGATCAGCCGGAGCGCGGAGGCCGCGAGCTCCTGCGCCGTGCCGAGCGCGTCAAGCAGAGCGGCAGGCACGACGAGGCGGAGCAGATCCGGGAGCGCGTCTCCACGTTGGCTCCCGCCCTCCTCAACTCGTTCCACGCCGCACCCGTCAGCCCGCAGGGGCCGGTCGCGGCGGCGGACGCGGCCGCGACGATGGAGGCCCCTCCCGGCGGACACGCGGGCTTCGATCCCTCCTCGCGCGCGCTCGGATACGACGCGCCCACGCAGGATGAGTCTGCGGTCGAGGAGCCGCCCCCCCCGGCGGCCGTGGAACCGGAGCCCGAGCCCGAGCCGGAGATCCCGGCGGCGGCGGAGCCCGAGGCGCTCAGCCACGAGGACCTGGCCCGCGGGTATCTACAGGCGGGCAACAGGGACCTCGCCGTCGAGGAGTACTGGAAGGCGAGCGAGACCGCGTTCTTCCGCGGCGATTTTCCACGCGCCTACGAGCTTCTTCTGGCGCTCCTCGCCGTCGGTCCCACCCACGAGGCGGCGCTGCGTCGTCTCGTCGAGCTCACCGAGAAGACGGGGGACACCGCCGCGGAGGCGAAGGCGCGGTTCGATCTGGCCGAGGTCTATCTCGGTCACGAGGAGTGGGAGCTCTCCCGCGCCGAATTCATCCGCGCGCTCGAGCTCGATCCGAAGAACGATCGCGCGCGCAGCCGGATCAAGCGCCTCGACACGATCCTGAGCGGCGAGCCGGGCGGGGGGCCGGTGGACCTCGACGCACTGCCCGACGATCGTCCCGCCGCGAGCGTTCGTGTGCGCGAGGACGAGCCCCAAAGCCAGGACGCGCTCATCGATCTCGAGGAGATCATCGACGAGTTCAAGGCGGGGGTCAGCGAGCGAATCTCGGGCGAGGACCACGAGAGCCACTACGATCTCGGGATGGCCTATATGGAGATGGGGCTCTACGACGAGGCGATCGGAGAGTTCCAGGTGGCGTCGAAGGGCGCTCCCATGGCCGTGAAGTGCCTCGAGATGATCGCGCTCTGCTTCCTCGAGAAGAACGAGCCGGCCTCGGCGGCCCGCGAGCTGAGCCGCGCGCTCGAGCTTCCCGGATACGGCCCCGAGGAGACGATCAGCATCCGGTACAATCTGGCGGTGGCGAACGAGCGTCTTGGCGACCTGGACCGGGCGCTCCAGCACTTCGAAGAGGTGTATCTCCTGAACGTGGACTTCCTGAAAGTGGCGAGCAAGGTGAAGGAGCTGAAGCAGAAGCTGGCGCGCACCGAGGATCGAGGCTGATATGGCCCGCATCGACCTGCACATGCACTCCAACGCCTCGGACGGCTCGTTCGCGCCCGATGAGGTGGCGCGCATGGCGGCGGGGAACGGCGTGGAGGTCTTCTCCCTCACCGACCACGACACCCTGGACGGGCTTCCCGCGGCGGCGGCCTGCGCGACGCGTTTCGGCATCCGCCTCATCACCGGCGTGGAGCTCTCGGTGAGCGAGGAGGGGATGGACGTGCACCTCCTGGCCTACGGATTCGACGAATCCGATCCCTCGCTGGCCGCGGCGGTCCGCCGCTATCGCGAGGGGCGGCGCGAGCGCGCGAGGAAGATCCTCTCGCGCCTGAAGGGGCTCGGGATCCGGATCTCGCTCGAGGAGGTGGAGGAGATCGCGAGCGGAGGCGCGCTCGGCCGGCCCCACGTCGCCGAGGCGCTCCTGCGCGCGGGGCACGTGGAGAGCTTCAACGAGGCGTTCCAGCGCTATCTCGGTCATCACGGGCCCGCGTACGTTCCGAAGCCGAAGGTCGCGCTCGAGGAGGCGACCTCGATCGTGCGCGAGGCGGGTGGGATCACGATCCTGGCCCACCCGGGGACCCTGAACCGCGACCACCTGATTCCCGCCTGGGCCCGCCGCGGCCTCGACGGGATCGAGGTCTGGCATTCGAAGCACGACGCCGCCGCGATCGAGCGCTACCGGGGATACGCGCTCCTCCACGGGCTTCTGATGACCGGAGGCTCCGACTACCACGGGGAGCGTACTCCGGGTGTGGTCATCGGCAGCGTGCCGATGCCCGACGAGATCCTGCCCCCTCTGGACGCGGAACTTCGAGCGCGCCGCCTGGCCCGCTCCCGCAGCTAGCATTTCCTTCAGGCGACCTGGTTCTGCCGGAGCAGCGATGGATCGGTAGGTTGCGCCTCCCGAGCGCATCTGCTAGCGTGACCTCGCCTCCTCACGATGCGGACCATCGTTCTGAGCTCCTCCCTCATCGCGTTTTCCGTCGCGTGCGGCTACGCGAAGCTGCTCCTGTTCCCGTACCTGTTCTATGTGGAGCTCTTCACCGTGGCGGTGTTCTTGTCCGGATTGCTCGCCGGGTTGGCGTGGGGTGTGTGGATCGGGGCCGTGGCGCGACTCATCTTCAGCGTCGCGAATCCCTACGGTCCGCCCCACCCGTGGATCCTGGTGGCTCAGATTCTGGGGGCGGCTCTCGTGGGCGGCATCGGCGGCCTGGCGCGGCCGTGGCTCCTGTATGCGCCCGAAACGCCGCGTTCCGCCGGTGCGCGCGTTCCCATCCTGCTCGCGTGCGGCCTCGTGGCGACGCTTCTCTACGACGGCCTGACCAACATCGCGCAGGGAATCGCGTACCGCTCCTTCACGGTCTCGATCGCGCTCGGGATTCTTCCCGCCGTCCAGCACCTCGCGTCCAACCTCGTGATCTTCGCACTGGTCGGGAATTTCGCGGTTCCCTGGCTCCGGCAGCACCCGATGGCGGCGCGGCATGCGGGCTGAAGCAGGACCCCTCCTCGCGGCGGTCGTTCTCCTGGGCTGCTCGAGCTCCTTCCCCGGTCGCATCGAGGCCGCGTCCCGGGATGCGGACTCGACGCGTGCGACGTCCGCGATCGCCGACACGACGCGCCGGACCTTCCCGCCTCCTCCCTCCGGCATCGATCTGGGCAGGCTCACCGTCGAGCCGCTGCCGCAGCCTCCCGAGGCCGCGCCAGCCATCGACGTCACCGCCGAGCGGAAGCTCGGAGCGGCGTCGCTCGAGGACGTGATCCGTTTCCATCGCGCGGTCATTCTCGACATGCTGCCGGTCTCGGGCCCGACGGAGGGAGCGCTCGCGCTCCCCGACGGGGGAGGGGCGATCCGTCTTGGCATCCCGCTCGAGCCCGCCCAGCGCACCACCGACGAGCCCCTGATCGGATCGATCGCGTACGGATGGGGCGCTCCCTGGATGGCGTTCGCGCTGGGCGACCCGCGTGCGGAGGAGGTCGAGGCGCTGGATCTCGACAGCCTTCGATTTCCTCTGGACCGGCCCTCGTTCCGCGGTCCCGGAGAGGCGCTGACCCGCCTCATTCCTCGAGGGCCGGCATTCTCGGCCCCTCCCGGAGACACGGCCGGCCCCGGTGTCTCGCGAACGACCCTCATCTACCAGCGAGGGGGCGGGAACGCGCAGCTTGCCGGAATCCGGCTGCAGACGACGGCATTCCGGAGACGGCTCTACGCCGCGTACACGAGAAACGAAGCGAACGGATGGTCGCCGCTCCTGTCGGCGAAAACTTCCCGGTACGCCCTCCGAGCCGAGCTGGGACGGGTCGGGGTGCACCGGTTCGAGCTCGAGGGAGCGCTGCACGAGCGCACGATCGAGGACTCGGTGTCGGCCGGCGCTCTTTCCGAGACGCCAGGACGGAGCGAGTGGGATCGCCGGCGCATCGCGCTGAGCGCATCGCACCAGGGAGAGCGGTTCCGCGATACGTGGCGGGTCGGCTTCGGGACCGAGAAGGAGACGTGGATCCTCTCCACGGACCTGAACCTCTCGCCCCAAGCGGGCTCGCGCGAGCACTGGGAATTTCCCACGCTGTCCGCGGAAGGATCCGTGACGTGGCGCCCCGCTTCGAAGCTCACATGGCTCGCGTCCCTTCGCGCGGCGTCGCGGAAGGTCCTCTATCGAGGGCCTTCGGTTCCCGAGATCCATTCCCGGTTCGAGGACGCGCGCGCCCACGCCGGCGTGCGGCTCGAGCTCACGCCTCAGGCGGGGATGGGGCTCGACGGCGCGTATGACGCCCGTGAGACCCAGCCGAGCTTCTCGGACGCCAGGGCATCGCTCTGGGGAGCCACGGGCCGCGCTCGAGGACGCCTGGACCTGGAATCGGCGCACGAGCGGCCCACCTGGGTGGACCTTCTCACGCCTGCCACGCTTCATGACTTTGTTTCGCCGCAGCCCGCCTATCCCCTCGTGCAGAGCCTCCTCTTCCGCTCGGGAGATCCGGGGCTCCGGCCCCGCAGGCTGAGCGGACCGGTCGGCTCGGCCGGCATCACTCCCTTCGAAGGCTTCGATCTGGAGTTGTACGGCTCCTATCGCCGCCTGACCGATGATTTCGGATGGAAGGTGAGCGCGGATACGTCGGGCGGTCTCTTTGACGTTTCCTCCATCGCGGGTCCGCGCGGCTCGGGGTGGGTGTCGCACGCCGCTCTGGCCTGGGATCTCAGGCGCGGCCCGTTCCGGCTCCGCGGCGTGGGCTGGATCCGAGGGGGTCCCGATTCCCTTTCTCCTCAGGCGGGCTCGCCGCCCCGGCGCGCGGTGGAAGCGGCGCTGGAATGGCGCCCCGTCCTCTTCAAAGGGGACCTCCCGCTCCACATCGGCGTGGCGTCGCACGCGAGCGGGCCGAGGCGCGGGCTCATCCGCGAGGCGGGTCAGGTGACCTGGGACGGTTCGCTCTCCGCCGACTTCGGTTCCGCGGGCGCCTTTCTCCGCGTCCGCGACGTCTTCGACCGAAGGCCGGGGAGCGCGATCTGGGATCCCGCGTTCCCCGCCGGAGCACCCACTCCGGGAAGGACGATCCAGGCCGGAATCGCGTGGAGTCTCCTGGACTGACCGGAGGGCGCGCGGGTGTGGGGTAGGGAAATGCGGGCGGGGATCGCGTTCGTGATCCTGGCGCTCCTGATCGGACAGGGATTCCGCGAGTGGAGACGGAGCCACGAGGAATCGTTTCAGGGAATCATCCGGGAGCTGACCGAGCGGGAAGCCTCGGGCCGTGCGCGCCCGAGTGAGACCGCGGCGGATCCCCGCGCCGCGCCCGCCGCCTCCCGGCCGCACGCGCGCGGCGCTCCGGTGGGTCGCATCGACGTGAACCGCGCGAGCGCGGCCGAGCTCACGCGCCTTCCCGGCATCGGTCCGAAGCTCGCGGCGCGCATCGTCGCGGAGCGCGACCGCGCCGGCGCCTACGCCTCACCCGAAGCGCTTCTGCGCGTGCCCGGCATCGGTCCGAAAACGCTCGCGCGGATCCAGGCCTACCTCGCGTTCCCCGGCGCGGCCGGAGGAGATTCACTGACCGGGTTTTGACCGATGCATTTTGCACCGGTCCGTGCCGGGCGCACGCCGCCCGCCGTTACCTGCTCCGTGCCTTATTCCCGCAATTCCTTTGATCTCCGCGCTCTGAGCTGCAATTCGGATGCTTGCGTGATGCTGGCATCGGTCTTGCGAAAGTCCTTCCAGCCTTCCCCGTGCCTTCTGGGCGGGGACCCGCCTTTCCATATCGAAACGAAAACAACAGGGGAAGACACCCGTGCAGCAGGAAAACGTCGGACTCAAGCTGCTGGAAGCCAAGCTCATCCCACCGGACGCGCTGCAGAAGGCCCAGCAGCAGATCAAGTCCGCCGGCGGAAGCATCACGCAGGCGCTGGTCAAGCTCGGCGCGATCACGGAAGATAGCCTCACCAAGTTCCTCGCGGAGCTCTATTCCGTACCCGCAATCGATCTGACGAACTTCACCCCCGACCACGCCGTCACCAAGCTGATCCCCGGTGACGTGGCCAACAAGTTCCAGATCGTTCCGATCTCCCGAAGCGGCCGCCGGCTCACCGTAGCCATGGCCAATCCCAGCAACATCTTCGCGATCGACGACATCAAGTTCATCACCGGCTTCGAGGTCCAGCCGGTCGTGGCCCCCGATGCCGCCATCAAGAAAGCGATCGACAAGGCGTACGACTCGGTCGCGAGCTTCGAGAACGTGATGAAGGGGATGGAAGACGAGATCGAGGTCATCGAGGAGCAGGAGGACGACACTCCCGACGTCACGCTCCTCGGGGAGGCGGAGCAGGCCCCGGTCGTCAAGCTGGTGAACTCGCTCATCACGGACGCCGTCCGCAAGGGAGCGAGCGACATCCACATCGAGCCCTACGAGAAGGCGCTCCGCGTCCGTTTCCGGATCGACGGAACGCTCTACGAGATGATGGCGCCCCCCTTCCGCATGAAGGCCGCGATCATCTCGCGTCTGAAGATCATGGCCGAGCTGGACATCGCCGAGCGCCGCGTGCCCCAGGACGGGCGCATCAAGCTGCGGCTCCTCGGGCGGACCATCGATCTCCGCGTCTCGAGCCTGCCCACGATCTTCGGTGAGAAGGTCGTGATGCGAATTCTCGACAAGGGCAACCTGAACATCGATCTCAACAAGCTCGGGTTCCAGGAGCAGGCGCTCAACGACTTCACGCGCGCGATCGCGATGCCGTACGGCATGGTGCTCGTGACGGGACCGACCGGAAGCGGAAAGACCACGACGCTCTATTCGGCGCTTTCCAAGATCAACGTGCCCGAGACCAACATCATGACCGCCGAGGACCCGGTCGAGTACAACCTCGAGGGGATCAACCAGGTGCTGATCCACGAGGACGTGGGGCTCACGTTCTCCGCCGCGCTGAAAGCGTTCCTCCGCCAGGACCCCAACATCATCATGGTCGGGGAGATCCGCGATCTGGACACCGCTTCCATCGCGACCAAGGCCGCGTTGACCGGCCACCTGGTCCTCTCGACGCTCCACACCAACGACGCGCCGAGCACGATCAATCGAATCATCGACATGGGGATCGAGCCCTTCCTCGTGGCCTCCTCGGTCAACCTGATCTGCGCCCAGCGGCTCCTTCGCAAGGTCTGCCAGTCCTGCAAGACCGACATCAAGCTGCACCCCGAGGTGATCCGCGAGCTGGGCCTGACCGACGCGGACGTCCAGAAGGGGGGGTTCGTCGAGGGCAAAGGCTGTCTCGACTGCAACAACACCGGCTACAAGGGACGCTGCGGCGTCTACGAGGTGTTTCCGATGTCCCCGAAGATCCGGGATCAGGTCCTGGACCGCGCCTCCACTTCGGACGTCAAGAAGCAAGCCGTCAGCGACGGCATGCTCACGCTGCGCAGCGACGCCTTGATCAAGTTAAAGAAGGGGATTACGACGGCCGAAGAGGTTCTGAAGGAGACCGCGGCCGACCGTTATTAGCCGTCACGGAGGAAGATCATGGTTTCGCTGCGCCAATTGCTGGATGAGATGATCAAGCTGAGGGCCTCGGATCTCCATATCTCCGCAGGCGTTCCGCCACAAGTACGGGTCGACGGCTCCATCACGCCCATGCAGCATCCGCCGCTCACGCCCAATCTGACCCAGCAGCTCGCGTACAGCGTCCTCACGGAGGAGCAGCGGAAGCGCTTCGAGACGACCCGGGAGCTGGACCTCTCCTTCGGCGTGCCGGGGCTGAGCCGGTTCCGCGCCAACGTCTACGTGCAGCGCGGCGTCACCTCCATGGCCATCCGGCAAATTCCCTACGAGATCCTGTCCTTCGAGCAGCTGGGTCTCTCCAAGATCGTCCGCGATTTCACGACCAAGCAGAAGGGACTGGTCCTCGTGACCGGCCCGACAGGCAGCGGGAAGTCCACGACGCTCGCGGCCATGATCGACCTCATCAACACCACGCGGGCCGGCCACATCATCACGATCGAGGACCCGATCGAGTACGTGCATCACCACAAGAAATGCATCGTCCATCAGCGCGAGATCAACGCCGACACGACCACGTTCGTGACCGCGCTCAAGTACGTGCTGCGCCAGGACCCGGACGTGATCCTGATCGGAGAAATGCGCGACCTCGAGACCATGTCGGCGGCGCTCACCATCGCCGAGACCGGACACCTGGTGCTCGCGACCCTGCACACCAACTCCGCGTACGAATCGATCAACCGCATCGTGGACGCCTTCCCGAGCACGCAGCAGCAGCAGGTCCTCTCGCAGCTCGCGTTCGTGCTGGAGGGCGTCATCACGCAGCAGCTCATTCCGAAGGCCAAGGGTCCGGGACGGGTCATGGTCCCGGAGATCCTCATCTGCACGCCGGCCGTGCGCGCCGTCATCCGCGAGCGCAAGACGCACCAGATCTACAGCCTCATGCAGGCGGGGACGAAGCACGGCATGCAGACCATGAACCAGGCGTTGTTCCAGGCCTACATCGGAAAGCAGATCTCGTTGGACGAAGCGCTGGGACGGAGCTCCGACGTGAAGGAGCTCGAGCAGATGCTCGAGAAGGTCGGGGTCCACGTCGCCGCCTAGCCGGCGCTCAAGCAAGGGGGAGCCGCGGTGCCAGTCTATGTGTGGAAAGGCCGGACGACCGCCGGGGAGATCCAGACCGGCGAGCTGACGCTGGAGAGCCAGGAGGAGGCGCTGGCCGCGCTGCGCAAGCGCCGGATCATCATCTCCTCCGTCCGCGAGAAGAAGGCGGAGATGAAGTTCTCCATGCCCAAGCTCGGCGGCGGCGTGACCACGCGCGATCTCGCCATCTTCACGCGCCAGTTCGCGACGATGATCAACGCCGGACTGCCCCTCGTGCAGTGTCTGGACATCCTTTCCAAGCAGACGGAGAAGGAGAACTTCCGCACGACCATCGCGCAGGTCATGCGCGACGTCGAGGCGGGAACGACCCTGGCCGAGGCGCTGGGCAAGAAGGAGCACAGCAAGGTCTTCGACGAGCTCTTCGTGAACATGGTCGAGGCGGGCGAGGCGGGGGGTATTCTCGACAACATCCTCCAGCGCCTCGCGACCTACATCGAGAAGGCCGAAGCGCTGAAGCGAAAGATCAAGGGGGCGATGGTCTATCCGGCCGTCGTCATGTCCGTGGCGGTGCTCGCCACGGTCTTCATGCTCATCTTCATCATCCCGACGTTCGCGCGCATGTTCACCGGATTCGGCGCCGACCTGCCGCTTCCCACGAAGATCGTCATGGGGCTGAGCACGTTCCTGCGCTCCTACTGGTGGATCCTCCTCGGCACCGTCGTGGTCGGCGCGGTCGCGTTCCAGCGCTATTACATCACCGAGAAGGGGCACATGCAGGTGGACAAGCTCCTGCTCCGGGTCCCGGTCATGGGGGACGTGATCCGCAAGGGAGCCGTGGCGCGATTCACGCGCACGCTCTCCACGCTCATCTCCTCCGGCGTTCCGATCCTGAACGGCCTCGAGATCACCGCCCGGACTTCGGGCAACCGCGTGATCCAGGAGGCGATCATGTCCGCGCGCGCGAGCATCCGCGAGGGGGAGACGATCGCCGCGCCGCTTCGCCAATCGACCGTGTTCCCGCAGATGGTGGTGCAGATGATCTCCGTGGGTGAGGAGACGGGCGCCCTGGACGACATGCTCGGGCGCATCGCGGACTTCTACGACGATGAGGTGGATACCGCGGTGGATTCGCTGACTTCGCTCATCGAGCCCGTGATGATCGTCTTCATGGGCGGCATCGTGGGCGGCATGGTGATCGCGATGTATCTGCCGATGTTCAAGCTGATCAACGTGGTCGCCGGCAGCGGCTAGCCGTCGCGAGATGATCGAGGGTCTTCAAGAGCCGGGGACCGAGCGGATTTCGGATTCGGGCCTCGCGATCCAGGCCGTGATCCTGGGGCGCGTCGTGCTCCTGGTGCTGGTCACGGTGATGGCGGTGGTGTTCTCCGGGGCTTCCCTGGGATTCGATCGCCAGTTTCCGTTCTGGTTCTTTCTGTTCGCGGTGGGGGTGCTGGGGCTCGCGTACCGGCGCGTGCTGCGAAGCGGCGGGGATACCAAGACCCTGCTCGCCACGCAGTTCATCGTGGACGTCGGCACGACCTCGTACCTCGTGTTCTTCACGGGGGGAGCGGAGAGCCAGTTCGTGCCGCTCTACCTCTTGTCGCCGCTCCTGGGGGGCATCTTCCTCTCGGTGAGAGGCGGTGTGTTCCTCGCGGCGGCTGCCTCGATGGCGTACGCCGGGTTCTACCTGGCGGCCCGGCAAGGGCTCATGCCCTCGATGGGATACGGCATGACGCAGGGGCTCGGGGACGGGGCGATCCTGCTCCGAGTGCTGCTGTACGTGCCGCTGCTCTTCGTGGTCGGGGTGATCGGGGGCCGACTGGGGCGGCGGATTCAGGAGGGGCGTCGGGCGCTGGAAACCGCGCGCGCGGAGCTGAACCGCGCGCTCTTCGACACGGAGAGCATCTTGGAGAACATGTCGAGCGGACTCGTGACGGTGGATGCAGACGGCGTCGTGCGCCACTGGAACCGGGCGGCCTCGGAGATCTCGGGCTGCGCGGTGGACGCGATGCGGAGCCGGCCCTACGTGGACGCGCTCGGCCCCGGCCTCGCGGAGTTCACCATCCGGATGCGCGACGCGCTGGAGCACGGCGCGCCTTCGAGCCGGGCCGAGATCACGATCACGAAGCCGGACGGGACGAAGGTGCCCCTGGGGATCTCCACGAGCCTTCTCCGCGATCCGGACGGACGGCGGCGCGGCGTGATCGGTCTCTTCCAGGATCTCTCGGAGGTCCGGGCCCTGGAGGAGCGGATCCGCAGGCGCGAGACGCTGGCTGCCATCGGGGAGCTCTCGGCAGGAATCGCGCACGAGATCCGGAACTGTCTGAACCCGATCAGCGGATCGGTCGAGGTGCTGCAGCGCGAGCTCAAGGTGAAGGGGGAGAACGCGCGGCTCCTGGACCTGGTCGTCCGCGAATCGGAGCGCCTGGACAACTTCATCCGCGAGCTGCTCGATTACGCGCGCGAGCGTCCGCTCAAGTGCGAGGACCTGGACCTGGAGTCGCTGCTCACGGACATCGTCGACGTCGCCCGCCGGCATCCCAGCGCGGAGGGGAAGACCCTGCGCTTCGTGGGGCAGGGAGAGAGCGTGTACGTGCACGTCGACTCGGAGCAGATGCGCCAGGTGCTCCTGAACCTCGTGCTGAACGCGCTCGAGGCGGTGGATCCGGAAGGAAAGGTGGACGTGAGGGTCGCCGCCCGGCGGAACCGGCCGGCGAGCCCGATGGGAGCGCCCGCGACGACGTGGGTGTGTGTCGAGGTGCAGGACAACGGAATCGGAATCGCCGCGCCGGAAGTCGAGCTGATCTTCGAGCCTTTTTACTCCACGAAGCGGGGGGGCACCGGTCTCGGGCTCGCGATCGCCAACCGAATCGTGGAACGCCATGGAGGCGCACTGGAGGTGGAGAGCCGTCTCGGAGCGGGCACCACGATGCGGGTATGGGTCCCGAGAAGCACGAGCACGGCACGAACGGTCGCCCACGCGGCGTAACCCTTTGTCGAGCGAGGTGGATCAGGTGAGCGGCGAAAAAATACTGGTGGTGGATGACGAAGAAGGGATGGTCCAGTTCCTCTCGATCCTTCTCACCAAGGAAGGATACGAGGTGCACGTGGCCACGTCGGGGCGGGACGCGCTGCAGAAGGCGGAGGAAGAGAATTTCGACGTCGTCGTGACGGACATCAAGATGCCGGGCGAGATCGACGGCCTGGGCGTCCTGTCCGGGATCAAGAAGATGGATCCCTCGATCCCGGTCGTGATCCGCACGGCGTTCGCGTCCCAGAAGTCCGCCATCGAAGCCCTGAACCGCGGCGCCTACCAGTACCTCGAGAAGAGCGCGAAGAACGACGAGATCCGGCTCGTGATCAAGAACGCGATCGCGATGCGCCGCGTCCAGTCCGAGAACGTGTACCTGAAACGGCAGCTCAAGCGCACCGACGACGCGAAGGAGATCATCGGCCACAGCGAGCAGATCACGAAGGTGCTGAAGCTCGTGGAGAAGGTGGCGGACTCCGACGCGACCATCCTCGTCGTCGGGGAGAGCGGCACGGGCAAGGAGCTCATCGCGAAGCGCATCCACTACATGAGCGGCCGGGCCGATGGCCCCTTCGTGTCGATCAACTGCGGCGCGCTGCCGAAAGACTTGCTCGAGAGCAACCTCTTCGGCCACGTGAAGGGTTCCTTCACCGGGGCCGTGCGCGATCAGGAAGGCCTCCTGGCCGTGGCGGGCGGGGGCTCCTTCTTCCTGGACGAGGTCGGGGAAACGCTGCCGGCCACCCAGGTGAAGCTTCTCCGCGCGTTACAGGAACGGGAGATCATCCCGGTGGGAGGCACGAAGCCGAGGAAGATCGACGTCCGCCTCATCGCCGCGACCAACTCCGACCTGGAGCGGGGCGTGGCCGAAGGACGCTTCCGCGCCGACCTCTTCTACCGGCTGAACGTGATCCAGATCCGCCTTCCGGCGCTCCGCGAGCGGAAGGAAGACATCGAGGAGATGGTGGAGCATTTCCTGAAGAAGCTCGCCCAAGGGAAGGAGATGAAGACGATCTCCAAGGAGGCGCGCGATTGCCTGATGGCCTACGACTGGCCCGGGAACGTGCGTGAGCTCGAAAACGTGATCGAGCGCGCGGTCATCCTCACGGACGACGGCGTCCTGACGCCGGACGATCTGCCCGAGCGCGTCGTCCAGGGCGGCAAGGGGCGCGGGAGTCTCGTGATCGACAACCCCAACCTCACGCTGGAGGAGCTGGAGCGCGAATACATCCTGCGCGTGCTCCACCACACGGGCGGCCAGAAGAAGCGCGCCTCGGAGATCCTGGGCATCAATCCCTCCACCCTGTACCGGAAGCTGATCTCGTACGGACTTCTCAAGGAGAGCGCGGGCGTCCTTTCGGAGTAACGCGCCGCCGCGAACGGTTGCATTTTGACCGCCGCCCCGTTGGATCATGCAATATGCAGAATGGACGGGTCGCTCCGTGCATTCCGCGCGAATCCCGTGTTCTCCGCACCTCGCCCCCACAACACGCCGACCGGAAGTGCCTGCGAAGACATGCCCTGCGGCGGAGACGACTCCGTGGCATGTCCGTTGCTTTGATCTCCCGAGGAAGCTATCAGGATGTATGAATGCGCTAGGGAGGCGGGAACCGAGAGGAGGTGCAGTACATGAGCAACTCGAAAGGCTTCACGCTCATCGAGCTCATGATCGTCGTCGTGATCATCGGGATCTTGGCGGCAATCGCGATTCCGAACTTCATCGCCATGCAGGACCGCGCACGCGAAGCCAGCGTGAAGGCGAACATGCATAGCTTCCAGCTGGCGGTAGAAGACTTCGCGGTCAAGAACACCGGGACGTATCCGGTGGCCGGGGACAACGCGGCCGTCCTGGCGAATCTGCCGAGCGGCAACTGGCCCAAGAATCCCTTCAGCGGCGCGAATGACGCTTGCACGTGGGCCGCGGATCCGGCGGCGCAGGGCATCTTCGGTGCGAACCCTTGTGCCACGACGGGCTACACGATCAAGGGTTTCGGCAAGACGGCGCTTCTGACGCTGACGCTGACCAACGGTTAGTCCCAGGAAGTGGCAGTTCCAACAAGGAGGAGAATCATGTTCCGCAATCAGAAAGGTTTTACCCTGATCGAGCTGATGATCGTGGTTGTGATCATCGGGATCTTGGCGGCGATCGCGATTCCGAACTTCATCGCGATGCAGGACCGTGCTCGTGAGGCGAGCGTGAAGGCGAACATGCATAGCTTCCAGCTGGCGGTAGAAGACTTCGCGGTCAAGAACACCGGGACGTATCCGGTGGCGGGCGACAACGCCGCCGTGCTGGCGAACTTCCCGAGCGGTGCGTGGCCCAAGAATCCGTTCACGGGCGCGAACAGTGCTTGCACGTGGGCTGCGGATCCGGCGGCGCAGGGCATCTTCGGTGCGAACCCCTGTGCCACGACGGGCTACACGATCAAGGGTTTCGGCAAGACGGCGCTTCTGACGCTGACGCTGACCAACGGTTAATCGTCGGCTGAATCCGGAGCGGCGGGTCTTCTTCCATGGGACCCGCCGCTTTCTTTTGTTCTTGAGGTTGCGGCGTGCCGGAACGGGCGTGCGTCCCCAGGGCGGCATGGCACAGGACTTGCGGCTTCGGTGGGCGGGAATTCCCGAACCCGATCATGGAGGGATGACGGATGAGTCAGGAGCGTGACGAGTCGCGCCGCCGGCCGTCGTGGATGGCCGGGATCAAGCCGCGCCACGCGCGACCTCCACGATCAAGATGATCCTGGGCCTCACGCGGCCCAGCCGAGGCACGATTCTCATCGAAGGCCGGGATCCCTGGGACCCCGACGCACGGAGGAAACTTGGCTACCTTCCCGAAAACCCCTGCTTCTACGACCATCTCAGCGCGGTGGAGTATCTGGACCTGGTGGGCTCGCTCTTCGGAATTCGCGCGGAGACGCGTCGCGCACGCTCGCAGGCGCTCCTCCAGCGCCTCGGCCTCGGCGCGCATGCGCGCAAGCCGCTACGGAAATTCTCGAAGGGGATGACGCAGCGGGTCGGCGTCGCCCAGGCGCTCCTGAACGAGCCCAACTTCCTGGTGCTGGACGAGCCCATGTCGGGGCTGGATCCGATCGGGCGTTCCGAGGTGAAGCAGATCCTCCGCGAGGAACGCGAGCGCGGGACCACGATCCTCATGAGCTCCCACGTGCTCGCGGAGACGGAGTCCCTGTGCGATCGGGTGGCGATCCTCCACGGGGGCCGGGTGCTGGAGGTGGGCTCGGTGAAGGGGCTCCTTTCCTCCGGCGTCGTCGAGTGGGAGATCGGCCTCGAGTCCCTCACGCCGGACCGCGCCTTGGCACTCCGGGCGCAGGGACACCGGGCCGATTCCGTCGGGACGCGCTGGGTCGTGCGGGTCGGCAGCGAGTCCGCCCTTCAATCGGTCCTGGGTGAGCTCGTGCGCGCCGGGATCAAGATCGGCTCCGTCGAGCCCCGGCGGGAGAGCCTGGAGGAACACTTCGTCCGGGCCCTCGGAGCGAGGCGGGAGGGGAGCCTGTGACCCGCACCCTCGCCATCGCGCAGAACACGCTGCGCGAGGTGGCCCGGGAGCGGGTGGTGCTGGTGCTCGCCCTGTTCGGGCTGATGCTCCTGATGGGATCCCAGGTGCTCTCGCCGCTGGCGCTGGGCGAGGGCAGGAAGGTGGTCATCGATTTCGGGCTCGCGGGCTCCTCGTTCCTGGCCACGATCCTGTGCGTCTTCCTGGGGTCGAGCCTGCTCCACAAGGAGCTCGAGCGGAGGACCGTCTACGCCGTGCTCGCCAAGCCGATCCGGCGCGAGGAATTCCTGCTGGGCAAGTTCCTCGGCCTCTGGGTCACCGCCGCGATGCTCCTCGGGGGGATGGCCGTCATTCTCCTCGCGGTCGTGACCGTGGCCTACCACGACACGCCCTGGCAGATCCTGGGGGCCGTGGGCCTGAACCTGGTCGAGCTCGGGATCGTGACCGCGGTCGTCGTCTTCTTCTCTTCCTTCACGACCCCCGCGCTCACGGCCTTCTTCGCCGTCGCGGCGACGGTGGCCGGGCACTTCGCCGAGGACCTCCGCTATTTCGCCTCGCAGGGCACTCCCGGAATCCGGGCGATGGTGGAAGCCGCCTACTGGATGCTTCCGCACCTGGATCTCTTCAACGCGCGCGGCCTCGTCGTGCACGGGGCGTCGGTGGGCGTGGAGCGGCTCCTCTACGCCTTCTCCTACGGGCTCCTCTACGTGATCGGAATGCTGATCCTCGCGGGAACGATCTTCCGCAGGAGGGAGTTCCGTTGACGCGCTCCCTCGACCGGGGCACTCTCGTCGGGATCGCCTTGGCGGCGCTCTTCCTGGCGTGCTCGGGATGGGTGCACCACGCCGCGGGGTCGAAGGTCCGCGGGGTGCCGGAGGAGGAGCTCCTCTATTATCCCTCGGGAGTCCTGGTGCGCCGCGCGGCCCTGGGGTACGAGACGGCGGCGGCGGATCTGGCCTGGCTCCGGAGCGTGCAGTACTACGGCGAGCACCGGCTCACCGACCAGAAGTTCGATAGGATCGACCACGTCATGCGGATCGTGGCCGAGCTGGATCCGCAGTTCCTCGAAGCCTACGTCTTCGGAGGGTTCGTGCTGGCGCAGGAGATGCGGCAACCCGAGCGGGGTCTTGAGCTCCTCGAGCTGGGGCTGCGCGCGAATCCCACGAGCTGGCGTCTCGCCTTCGAGACGGGATTCCTTCATTACGTGTGCCGCCATGACGATCGATCGGCGGGGCGATACTTCACGTGGGCGAGCCGGATGCCCGATCATGCGGACTACACCGAGCGCTTCGCGGCGTTCGCGAACCAGAAGGCGGGGAACACCGGGATGGCGATCCTGCTCTGGAAGCACACGCTCCTGACGGGCAACGCGTACATGCAGGAAGTCGCGCGGAAGGAGCTCCGCCGGTTGGGAGCGATGTGATGGAATCGGGTGCCATCATCCAGATGGGCGCGTTCGTGCTGGGGCTCGTCCTGGGCAGCCGCCACTGCAAGAAGGCCATCTCGTGGCGCTACCCGATCGTGGAGCTTCTCTCCGGGCTCCTCCTCTGGCTCCTGGTTCGCCGCGTGGACGATCCGATCGTGCTCGTGCCTCAGGCGGTCTTCCTGCTCGCGCTCCTCGCGGTGGCGTGGATCGACCTGGACACGCGGACGATCCCCGACGTCGTGACGATTCCCGGGGTGGGCCTGGGCCTCGCGGCGAGTCTCTTCGGACCGCCGGGGCTCGCGGGGGCCGCGCTGGGCGCGCTCTCCGGAGGCGTGAGCCTCTGGCTCGTGGGCGCGCTCTATGAGAAAGCGACCGGCGTGGCGGGCATGGGCGGAGGGGACGTGAAGCTCGCCGCGATGATGGGCGCCTTCCTCGGGGTCGGGGGCGTCTTCGGCGCCATTTTCCTCGCCTCGCTCGCCGGCTCCATCTTCGGAATGCTGCTCATCGCGCGCGGCAAAGGGTCGCGCCGTACGGCGATCCCCTTCGGCACCTTCCTGGCACCGGCGGCCATCGCGCTCTGCCTCTACGGCGAGCCGCTCTTTCGCTTCTACCGATCCTTCCTTCACTGAACCCGGTGCCGGACGTGCGAGGCGTTGCGGGAGGCCCTGGGACCGCGCGTTCGGACTCGGGCTTCACGCTGCCCGATCTCCTGGTGGTGCTGGTGATCGTTGGAATTGTCACCGCGCTCGCCGTCCCGGGCGTGAACCGGTTCCTGCGCGCCATGGACCTGAACGACCGCGTGCACCAGGCGGCGTCGACCATCCGCGTGATCCGGCAGCGTGCCGTGACCGAGCGGAACGAGTACGTGCTTCTCTGGGACGATACGGTCAAGGGCTGGGCCTGGTACGACGACGCGAACCGGAACGGGTCGTGGGACGAGGGGGAGCGGAAGCAGGATGCGGCGCCGCCGCCGGCCTGGATCACGATCACGAACTCGGCGACGAACCCGTTTGCCTCGCCGGCCACGACCTTTTTCCCGGACGGCAGCGCGAGCCAGTCGGGAACCCGCGTCTACTCCAATTCCGACGGATACCGGAGATCGCTCTCCATCGTGCGGCCCACGGGGATGGTGACGGTGCAGTGAAGGGGAAGGAGAGACGCACCGGTTCCTTCGCGTATCTGGAGATCCTCGGCGCGCTCCTCGTGTGCGGCGTGGTCTCGGGGTCCATCTATTCGATGTTCGTCCGAACCGAGCGCTCGCGGCAGGCGGGCATCGAGCTGGCCGAGGCGACCCAGAACGCCCGGAGCGGAATCGATCTCCTTTCGCGCGAGCTTCGGGCCGCGGGGTACGGCGTGGAGTCCGCGCGCGCCCTCCCCATCCTGGCCGCCTCGCAATTCCGCGTGACCTTCACGCTGGACCGGAACGGAGACCATGAGATCGGGCCCGGGGAGATCGTGACCTATTTCCTCGACGCCGACCGGGGGGACCCGTGGCTGCGCGCGGGCAGGGATCCCCGCGACTACGTCCTGCGCAGGAAGGTGAGCACGGCGGAGGATCCGCTCGCGACGCCGCTCCCCGGCACGGGGGAGATCGTGGCCTACGGCATCACGCAGCGAACCGGCCCGCGGGCTGCCGCTCCGGACGTTCCCCTTTTCTCCTACCGGGGAGCAGGGGGCGAGGCGCTCGAGCGCAAGCCGGGAGCCCTCGAGGATCGCGCGGGCATCTTCTACGGGCGTACGGTGAGCGGCGAGGATCTCGGAGACTCGACCGGGACGAAGAGCCGGATCGAGAGCGTCGACGTGACGGTGGTGACCGAGACGCGGCAGAAGAATCCCTCGAGCGCTGCCTACGACAGGGTCCGCGTCGAGGCCCGGATCCAGCCCCGCTCCGAGGCGCCGCGGTAAGGCACCGCCCTCACTGGTAGATCCAGTAGTGGAAGGGGGCCCAGTCCCCTCCGTCCTTCGGGTCCTCCCGCTGGATTTCGATCCCGGCGTCCGGCCGGTGGAGGAACGTCCCCGGGATCCGGAACGAGGGTTCCACCCAGGCCGTCTCCGACCGCGCGACCGTCCAGAGACCCGCCGCGGCGCCGTCCACCCTCACCGTGAGGCGGTTCGCGTACCAGGCGTCGGTGCGCGCGATCAGGACGGCGTCCTTGCCGGGCTCGACGGAAACGCGGAAGCGCTCCCAGGCGAAGACCTTCCTTCCCGCGTCCGTGACCGGGCGTCCGCCCCCGGGCGTGTACTGCCGCAGCACGTCGCGCAGGATGACGCTCGGCCGGTCCCGCCAGCGGGACCGCCTCTCGTCGAACTCGTAGCCGTACGCCACCCACGCATGGGCCTTCTCGTCGTCCAGCCAGGCGAGATCGAGGCGGTCGCGCCTCCGGGCTCCCGCGATCTCGGGATGCGGGAGGGCCAGCGAGTCGGCATGAATCACGTCGGTCCACCGGGCGGGGTAGACCACCTTGTCGGCCTCGCCGCTGATGGTGTTGTGGACGAGGTGGGCCCGGTAGATCTCCGGACCCAGAACGCCGCTCGCCTGGAGATACGGGAACCACTCCGGGTAGATCGCGAAATGGGTCGGCAAGCGTCGCGGAGGAAGACGCCGGAGCTTCTCGAACATGCAGCCGATCCCGGAGCGGTAGGCCTTGGCGAAGCCCTCCGTCGTGAGCCCGATCAGGTCCACGGTCGAGCGGTTTCCGTAGTAGGCGATCGCGCCGGCGTCGTTCATCGCGACCACCGCGTCCCGGGGCAGCGAGCGCGCGATCCAGCGGCCCACGGTCACCTGTTGATGCAGGATGTTCTCGCAGTTCTGCCCGTAGAACTCGGGCACCTGGTCGTACGCCTCCGTGAAGATGGGCGACCAGGCCCAGAGCGGCCCCGCGAGGACCAGCGCGGCCGCGGGAATTCCCGCCGCGCGGGGAAGACGCGTCCACGCAACCGTTGCGGCCCGGGCGACGCCGGCGGCGAGACCCAGGAGCACGACCGGATAGAAGCCCTGCTGGTAGCGGTAGAGGTGCACCGGCCACGCGACCGGGAGCGAATCGACGAGGATCGCGGCCGGGAAGAGGAGGAGGATCACGCGTCCGTCCGCCCAGGGGCGCCGGCGCGGCACGAACGAGGTGAGGGCGAACAGGGCGAGCGCGACGGCGCTCGGAATCCAGTAGCGCGGGACCATGACCATGCCCGGCTCCAGCTGCAGCCAGGAGAGGTACGCCTGGAGGATGGAGAGCCAGACCTTGGGAGAGTCGAGGAGGAACTGGCGGCGGACGTCCGGGTGGGGCTCCGCCAGGATCGACTTCGCCTGCGAGCTCGTGGACTCGATCGATCCCGAGACCGCGAGATTCACGAGGAAGGGCAGGGCGGCCGCGACGAAAGGGAGAAGGAGCGCCGGATGGAACCAGCTCGCGACGGCACCGGTCCGCGCCGCGCGCCGGCGATCCAGGATCATCGCGATCCCGAACACGCCGCTCAGGATCGCCCCCTCCGGGCGCGAGGCGGCGAGGAGGAAGAGCATCCACCGGAGCCGCGGGAAGACTCCACCCTCGCGTTCGCGCAGGTAGAGAAGCAGGGAGCCCAGGAGCACGGTGGCGTAGAGGGCGATCTCCATCCCGGTCATGTACCCCCAGAGAAGATGCGGGCTCCGGAGGAAGAGCAAGAAGGCGAGCAGCATCCCCAGGGTCCCCGCGAGCATGTGGCCGAGTCGAGCCATGAGCTGAGCGCTCAGCCACAGCGCCGCCGCGCACAGCGTGAGCGACCAGGCAATCGCGGCGTGTGGGCCGAGGCGAAGGAAGTGCGGCGGGGCGAGCAGGAAGGGCCAGAGGAGGCTCGTGGCGCCCGTCGTGGGCGCGTTCCCCGGGGTGTAGATGAAGGGATGGCCCTCGGCGATGGCCCTCGCGTACTGGAGGTAAATGAAGCTGTCGTCGAGAGGAAGGGAGATCTCCCCTCCGGTCGTCATCCGCTCCACGTGGAGGATGCGAAGCACCTGAAAGGCGCCGTAGAGGAGGGCGAAGAGGCCGAGAAGGGCGCAGGGGTGCTCGCGGACGAAGCGGGGGAGCCGCATCAGAGAACGCGCGAAAGAACCGGGGGGTGCGTGCCGATTCTCCTCGCACGAGCGGTACGCCCGGACGTCACTTGTGGCGCGCGCGATGCGGGGAAAACGTCTCGAGCATGCGCGCAACCTAGCAAGCGGGCGCGGCCCGGGTCAACGCGCCGGGTGCTGCGACCGTCGTGCGGAACGAAGCGGCGCAGGACGAGCCGGCGGCGCGTTTCCGCGGCTCAGAGATGGCCGCTCGTGCGTGATGCAACGCGGGATGCAGCGTGCATGGCAAAGCGCGTCGGGCCGGAGGCCCACGCGTAAGCCGTTATGCGTCAAGAGCTTACGTTGCAGGGCAAGCGATCCGTGGCATGGAACTTGCTCGAAGTAATGCGCGCGAACCGCTGCTCGTGGATACCGCGGCGCGCGCCAATCTCTTCCCACAGACGGAGCGGCCATGTTCGGTAAGAAGAAAACCACCGTAGGGCTCGACATCGGGTCCAGCTCGATCAAGGTCGTCGAGCTGGCGCACGATCGCTCCGGAGACCGCCTCGTCAACTTCGGAGTCTCGGAGCCGCTTTCCGAGGCCATCGTGGACGGGGAGATCATGGACCGTCAGCTGGTGCACGAGGCGATCGCCAACCTGCTCGAATCCCGCCAGATCCGGAACCGCTCCGTCGTCACGGCCGTCTCGGGACGCGCGGTCATCGTGAAGAAGATCCTCATGGACCGCCTGAGCGAGGAAGACGCGAAGGAAGCGATCCAGTGGGAGGCCGAGCAGCACGTTCCCTACGACATCAACGACGTCTCGCTCGATTTTCAGATCATCAATCCCAACGTGGACCAGAAGAAGATGCAGGTGCTGCTGGTCGCCGCGAAGAAGGAGATGATCCAGAACCACGCCGACATCATCCGCGAAGCGGGGCTCACGCCGGTCATCATCGACGTGGACTCCTTCGCCATCCAGAACTGCGTCGAAGCGAACTACGACCTCCGGAGCGATGAGGTCGTCGCTCTGGTGAACATCGGCGCCGAGATCACCAACGTGAACATCGTGGAGAACCAGGTTCCGCACTTCACGAAGGACCTCTCGGTCGGCTCGAACGCGTTCGTCGAAGGCATCCAGCGCCGCTACAACGTGAGCCAGCCGGACGCGCTGGACGCGCTGCGGGGCAAGAGCAGCAGCCAGTCCATCGACGTCGCTCCCATCATCCAGGCCGCCTGCGAGGATCTCTCGGTGCAGCTCGACCGCGCGATCGCCTATCTCAAGTCGTCGGGAGACGCGGAGCGCGTCGACCGGATCCTTCTCTCCGGCGGATCGGCCCGCGTACCGGGCCTGAGGGAATTCCTGAACACGCGGCATCAGGTGCCCGTGGACGTCGTGAATCCGCTCCAGAAGATCGCCTACGACGAGGGCCTCTTCAACGGCGAGTCCGCCGAGAACCTGGCCCCCTCGCTCACCGTCGCCATCGGCCTGGCGCTTCGATAGGGGGATCCATGATTCGCATCAACCTACTGCCCCGGGACGAACGCCAAGCACGGCGCTCCTTCGCGCTGCCGAAGATGGGCTCGCTGATGCCGGTCCTGGTACTGCTTCTGGTGATCGCGCTCTTCGGGACGATCTCGGTGTTCCAGGCGCTCCAGATCGGCCGGTTGAACGCGGACATCGCGCGCGCGGATCAGGAGTCGGCGAAGCTCGCGCCGCAGATCCGGACCATCCAGGAGCTGACGGTGAAGCGCGAGGAGCTCCAGCGCCGGCTGAACGTGATCCAGGACCTGGACAAGACCCGGCTCCAGCGCGTGATGCTGGTGGACGAGCTGAGCCGCTGCGTTCCGGAGCACCTCTGGCTGACGAGCTATGACGAGACGGGGAACAAGGTCCTGATCGAGGGCGTGACCTTCTCGAACCTGATCGTGGCCGACTTCATGACCCGCCTCGAGGCGAGCCCGCTCTACGGTACGGTGGATCTGATCCTGGCCGAGAAGGGCGTGATCGACAATCGCAACGTGGTGAAGTTCAAGGTCACCGCGTTGATGACGCTGTAGGCGGAGGCGCGCGAGGGAGGACGATGGACCTCAAGGATCCGAAAACCCAGAAGATCATCCTCGCGGTAGCCGGGATCGCCATCCTCGTCTACTTCTACGTGATCGCGGACTACGTGCCCTTCAACTATCCGGCGCGGGCCAAGCAGATCGGCACGCTGAAGACGACGTACACCCAGAAGATGAGCGAGCTCACGAAGGCGCAGCAGCTCGTGAACCGGCTGCCCGAGCTCAAGAAGGAATTCGAGCTCCTGAACCAGCGCTGGACGGTGGCTCAGGAGCTTCTCCCCTCGCAGAAGGAGGTCGCGAGCCTCCTGCGGAAGGTGACGATCGCGGGGCAGGAATCGGGCGTGCACTTCCTGCTCTTCCGGCCCGGCGATCCGAAGCCTTCCCAGTACTTCACGGAGAATCCGGTCCAGGTCTCGGTGACCGGCGGGTTTCACCGCGCCGGAGCCTTTCTGGGCGAGATCTCCGATCTGAGCCGGTTGGTGAACGTTTCGGAGCTCAAGTTGAAGGGATTTGACAAGGGCGACCTCGACGAAACCGTGCAGGCCGATTTCGTCGCGACCGCGTACACGCTGGCCGAGGGGACACCCCATGAATCTGCCAAGCAGTCTGGCGCTGTCACAAAGTAAGTTCTTCCAGAGCCGTCTCGGCATTCTTCTCATCGCTCTGGTCGGGCTCGCGATTGCGGCCGGAATTCTGCTGCTCCGGCAGAGGGGGGAGCCCAAAGCCCCGACGCTTCCGACTCCGGCGACTTCGCCGGCGGCGCAGTCGATGGCGCGTCCGGTTCCCAAGGCCGTGATGTACGGACCGCCCGCGCCGGCGTGGGCGCGCACGGACCTCAAGTACGGTCCTCCGTGCCCTCCGGAATTCCTGGCCAGCGCGCAGGCGGCCGGCGGCGCGACGTCCCCGTCGGCGCCGACGATCCTGGCGCCCGGCGAGACCGCCGCGCCGTCCTCCTCGGCCGCTCCGGCCACCGGAGCCGCGTCCATCCCGGGCTCGGCGGCCGCGGTTTCCGGCGCTCCGGGCGCATCGGTTCCGATTGGAATGCTCACCGGCGAGACGCCGAAGTCGGTCGACGCCAGCGTGCTCTTCGCGCGCGTGCGCTACGAGTACATTGGCGGCGGACGGCGCGATCCGTTCCAGTCTCTGATCGATGGGAAGTTCCAGAACCAGACGGGAGACGGGTCCCTGGTGGACGTGGGGGACATCCATCTGGTCGGGATCATGTGGGGCTCCTCGGACAAATTCGCGCTGGTGGAAGACAGCCGGGGACATGGCTACGTGCTTCGGGTCGGAGACCCGGTCTTGAACGGGTACATCTCCGGAATCAGCAAGAGCGAGCTGCAGGTGGTGCAGAACGCGTTCGGAGAGTCCCAATCGATGTCGATCCGCCTGCAAACCAAAGAGGGTGACAAGAATGCGACTCGAAACTAGCTTCTCGCGCGCGTGCCGCTCCGGCGGACGCATCGCGGCGCTGACGACGGCGCTTCTCTGGATCGCGTCCACGGCGACCGCGGCAACGGTCAAGAGCGTCTCGATGAAGGACGCGGGTACCGCGACGCAGGTGGTCATCGAGGGAGACGCTCCGCTCAACTACCACGACTTCACGCTCGAGTCGCCGGACCGCATCGTCGTGGACTGCCCGGGAACGCAGCTCAGCTTCAGCGAGCGCGCCTGGTCGGGGCGCGAGGGCACGTCCATCAAGGCCGTGCGCGCGACCGAGACGGGCTGGGGCAAGGACGCCGGGACGCGGATCGTCGTGGATCTGACGCGGCCCTCTTCCTACGCCCTGAGCAGCGTCGGGAACAGCCTCGTCCTCGCGGTCGAGGCGCCCGTCCCGCAGAACTCCAAGGAGCAGGAGCCTCCCGAGTACGACCGCATGCAGCCCTCGGACAGCCGGCGGATGTCGCTCGACGTCCAGGGCGCCGACATCCAGACGGTGCTGCGGAGCCTCGCGGAGTTCAGCGGCAAGAACATCGTGGCGAGCAAGGAGGTCAAGGGGGAAGTGACCCTGAGGCTCCGCAACGTGCCCTGGCGGCACGCGCTCGACATCGTCCTCAAGTCGCAGGGTCTCGGCATGATCGAGACCGGCCAGACCATCCTCATCTCGAACCTCGAGACCCTCCGCAAGGAGGAGATGGAGAAGCGCTCGGCCGAGCGCGCGCAGGAAGAGCTCCTGCCGCTCGAGACCCGCATCCTTCCGATCAATTACGCGGCCGCCAAGGAAATGTCGAGGTCGGTCGAGAAGACGATGACCAAGCGCGGACACATCGAGGTGGACGAGCGGTCCAACACGCTGATCGTGACCGACATCGCCGACAAGCTCGACCAGGTCGACGCCATGATCCGGAACCTCGACACGCGGACGCCGCAGGTGGAGATCGTCGCGCGCCTCGTGGACGTGGACGTCTCGGCGACGCGGGACCTCGGCATCAAGTGGGGCGTCCATAACCTGGATCTCTTCGACGCGGGCGTCACGGAGCACGTGGACGTGAACGCGAACGACGTGACCGGGCCCGCCGGGATCGTGACGGTCGGAACCATCAAGTCGTTCGGATCGATCGACGCGACGCTCCAGGCGCTCGAGACCGCGAACAAGGCGAACATCATCTCCAATCCGCGCATCACGACCGTGAACAACCGCGAAGCCTCGGTGGTGGTCGGGAAGCAGATTCCCCTCATCGTCCAGGACTTCGCCGGAAACGCGGTGACGCAGCTCACGACCATCGGGATCAAGCTGAACGTGACGCCCCACATCAACACGGGGAACCGGATCACGATGGACGTCCATCCGGAGGTCTCCGACCTCGCGTCGCAGGCCACCGTGCAGGGAGGGATCATCATCAACACCACGATGGCGGACACGCGCGTGATGGTGAACGACGGCGAGACCGCGGTGATCGGCGGCCTCATCCGGAGCAACGAGAGCACGCTGAAGCGCGGGATTCCGGTCCTCATGGACATCCCGCTCCTCGGAAACCTCTTCCGCTCGAGCAGCGCGACGAAGCAGAAGCGGGAGCTCCTGATCTTCGTCACGCCCAAGATCCTCGGAGAGACGGCCTCCCGGGAATAGGGGCGGCGCGCCGCTTTCGCGCGCGGCGAACAACGGTTATACTGCGGGGTCCTTCATGGAAGGGCCCCGTTTCTTTTTTGGTCGCCGAGGAGCGTTCGGATCACGCGCGTCGCCCTGATCGGTTTGCCGGGGTCGGGTAAGAGCACCGTGGCGCCTCTTCTGGCGCACCGCCTCCGTTGCCCGAGCCTGGACCTGGATCTCACGATCGAGCAAGGCGCCGGCCGCTCGGTGGCCGCCCTCTTCGAGGAGGGGGAGGCCCTCTTTCGCGAGCTGGAGTCCAGGGCGCTGGAGGAGGCTCTGGGCCGCGCCGGATCGCTCGTCCTGGCGTGCGGAGGAGGGATCCTCGAGCGGAAGGAGAATCGCGAGCTCCTGGTCGCGCGGGCGCGGATCGTGTGGCTCGCGGTCGATCCGGAGCGCGCGGCCTCGAGGCTCACGGGTCCCGGCGCCAAGACGCGCCCGCTCCTGCAAGGAACGGTTCCCGTGGCGGAGCGGCTCCGCGCGCTCCTTCGAGAGCGCCGCGCGGGGTACGCCGCCGCGGCGGACACGATCGTGGATACGTCGCAGCTCACTCCCGAGGAGGTCGCGGATCGGATCGCGGAGCGGCTCGCCGTCGCATAACGCCTTGGGATCGATCCGGATCGTGGGCGGCGAGCTGCGGGGTAGGCGCATTCGCGTTCCGGACCGCGGCGTGCGTCCGACCTCGGACCGCACCCGCGAGGCGGTCTTCGACGTTCTGGGAACCTCCCCGGTCGTGAACGCCCGTGTGCTGGACCTCTACGCCGGCACCGGGGCGCTCGGGATCGAGGCGCTGAGCCGCGGAGCGCTCGAGGCCCATTTCCTCGAGGGATCGAAGGCCGTGGCGCGCGCGCTGCGGGAGAATCTGATGCAGCTCGGTCTCTCGGGCCGCGGGACGGTCCACGAGGCGGATCTGTCCCGGATCGACCTTCCGCCCGGGGCGGCGCCGCCCTTCGATCTCGTGTTTCTCGATCCGCCGTACGCCGGGAACGCGGGCGCGCTCTGGCTGGAGCGCCTGGGCGGGCTCCCCTGGTCCCCACGGGGAGGGGTCGTGGTGTACGAGCGGCGGAAGGGGACCGAGGCCGTGCCGCCCTCGGGATTCGGGATCTTGACCGAGCGCACCTATTCGGATACGACGGTCACGTTCTATCGCGCCCTCACGGCCTGAGGCCGTGAGGCGGGGAGGGTGGGAATGAAACGCGCGGTGTTCGCGGGGACGTTCGACCCGGTGACGAACGGGCACCTGGACCTGATGCAGCGCGCGCTCCGCATGTTCGACCACCTGACGGTGGCGGTCGCGGAACGCGCGGAGAAGGGCGTGGTGTTCACCCAGGCGGAGCGCGTCGCGATGATCCGCGAGGCGGCCTCCTCGCTGACGCGCATCACGGTGGAGCCCTTCCAGGGGCTCCTCGTGGATTTCGCGCGCGAGCGGAAGATCCCGGTGCTCGTCCGGGGGCTCCGATTCATCTCGGACTTCGAGTACGAGTTTCAGATGGCGCTCATGAACCGGCGCCTCTTCGATGAGATCGAGACGGTGTTCCTGATGCCCAGCGAAACCTACACCTACGTGAACGCGACCCTCGTGAAGGAGATCGCGCGCTACGGAGGGGAGATCCAGGGTCTCGTGCCTCCCAACGTCGCGGCGATCCTGAGATCGCGTCTCCAGTCGCACGCGAAGCCATGAAGAGCTCGCGGGTCTCCGCGCGCGTTCGCGCGCTCAAGCCTTCCGAGACGCTGGCGCTGGGAGCCCGCGCGCGCGAGCTCCGGGCGCAGGGGCACTCCGTCATCTCCTTCGCGGCGGGAGAGCCCGACTTCGATACGCCCGAGGACGTGCGGGAGGCGGGCGTCCAGGCGATCCGAGCCGGGCATACTCGGTACACCGCGGTGGGTGGCATTCCGGAGCTCCGCGCCGCGATCGCCGAGAGCCTGAAGCGCGAGAACGGACTTCAGTACGCCCCCAGCCAGGTCGTGGTGAGCAACGGGGCGAAACACTCGATCTGGAACGCCTTCCTCACGCTGGTCGAGCCCGGGGACGAAGTGCTCTGCCCGGTCCCCTACTGGGTCACGTTTCCGGAGCTGGTGCGGCTCGTGGGGGGCGAGCCGGTCTTCGTGCACCCGAAGCGGGGAGGCGTCAAGATCGGGCCCGAGGAGCTGGAGCGCGCGATCACCAAGCGCTCGAAGCTCCTGGTCCTGAACAGTCCCAACAATCCCTCGGGCGCCGTCTACACGAAGGAGGAGCTCGAGAAGCTCGGAGAGGTGATCCGGAAGCACGATCTCTACGTTCTCTCCGACGAGATCTACGAGCAGCTGGTGTTCGGGAACGCGCGGCACGTGAGCATCGCCTCCCTCCATCCCGAGATTCAGGAGCGCACCATCCTCATCGGCGGCGTCTCCAAGACGTGGGCGATGACCGGGTGGCGGATCGGATTCGCCGCCGCTCCGGCGGATCTGGCCGAGGGCATGGAGCGTCTCCAGGGACAATCGACCTCGAACCCTGCCTCGGTCTCGCAGTTCGCCGCGCTGCGCGCCTTCACGGGCCCTCGCGACTCGGTGAAGTCCATGCGGGCGTGCTTCGCGCAGAGGCGCGAGCTGATCGTGCGGAGGCTCTGCGCGATGCCGGGCATCCGTCTCGTTCCGCCGGAGGGCGCCTTCTACGCGTTCCCCGACGTGAGCGAGCGGATCCGTGCCGCGCGGAACGGCGTGACCGACTCGGCGAGCCTCAGCGATTTCCTGATCGACGAGGCCCGGATCGTTTGCGTTCCCGGATCCGCGTTCGGAATGGAGGGGCATCTCCGCCTCTCCTACGCGATCGGGGACAAGGACATCGAAGAAGGGTTGAACCGTCTCGAAGCCGCGCTGGATCGAATGTGAGAGGGGCTCACTGATGCCGACATACGAATACGAATGCGAGAAATGCGGTCACCGCTTCGAGGTGTTCCAGTCGATGACCGAGCCGCCTCGCAAGCGCTGTCCGAAATGCCGCGGCAAGGTTCGCCGCCTCATCGGCGGAGGGGCCGGGGTGGTCTTCAAGGGAACCGGTTTCTACACGACCGACTACCGGTCCCACGCCTATAAAGAACAGAAACGCAAGGAGTCCGGAGAGCCGGCGAAACCAAAAGGTGAAGGCGGCGAGCGCGGCAAGAAGAAGGAGCGCGACTCCGGGTCCTAACGCTTTTTATTTGACTCACTTCCCCCTCTCTTGGTAGCGTCCCGAGGCTCGTGCGGCGCTTCCCCCACCACTCCCGAATCCTATTCTGACGTCCTCGACCGGAAGCACGCAGCAAGCATGAATTCATCGAGTTACGAGAAAACGATAAACTGAAATTGAAAGGGGCGGGATGGCGTATCGTGTCACGCTGATTCCGGGCGACGGGACCGGGCCCGAAATCACCGAGGCGACGCGGCGCGTCCTCGAGAACACGGGCGTCCGGTTCGAGTGGGACGTTCAGGAAGCGGGCGTCGACGTGTTCCGGAAAGAGGGAACGCCGCTTCCGGCGCGGGTGCTCGACTCGCTCCGCCTGACGAAGGTCGGTCTCAAGGGTCCGATCACGACGCCGGTCGGGACGGGCTTCCGCAGCGTGAACGTCGCCCTTCGCAAGGAGCTGGATCTCTACGCGTGCATCCGCCCGTGCAAGACCTACCCCGGCGTCCGGTCCCGCTACCAGAACATCGACCTCGTGATCGTGCGCGAGAACACGGAGGACCTCTACGCCGGGATCGAATTCGAGCGCGGAAGCCAGGGGGCGGAAGCGCTGCGGGAATTGATCCGCGCCGAATCGAAGCGCGACATTCCCGAGGACGCGGGGATCTCGGTCAAGCCGATCAGCGTGTCGGCCTCGGAGCGCATCGTGCGTCACGCGTTCGAATACGCGAAGCGGGAGAAGCGCCGGAAGGTCACGGCCGTGCACAAGGCGAACATCATGAAATTCTCCGACGGGCTCTTCCTCGAGACCGCGCGCCGGACCGCGAAGGGATTTCCCGGGTTCGAGTTCGAGGACCGCATCGTGGACAACATGTGCATGCAGCTCGTCCAGACGCCTGAGAACTACGACGTGCTCGTGCTTCCCAATCTCTACGGCGACATCGTCTCGGATCTCTGCGCGGGATTGATCGGCGGGCTTGGGGTCGCGCCGGGCGCGAACATCGGAAACGACGCCGCGCTCTTCGAGCCGACGCACGGGAGCGCGCCGCGGTACGCGGGACAGAACAAGGTGAATCCGTTCGCGATGATCCTGAGCGGCATGCTCATGCTCCGGCATCTGGGGGAGCGCGAGACCGCCGACCGGCTGGAGCGCGCGGTGGCGGGCGTGATCCGCGAGGGCAAGAACGTCACCTACGACATGAAGACGAGGCGCGATGATCCCAGCGCGGTCGGCACGAAGGAAGCCGCGGACGCCGTGATCGCAGCGCTGGATTAGAGCCATGCTCGCCGATCGGGCGTCGATCGACGTCCTGGGAGGCCGGGGCGGCTCCGGTTCGGTGAGCTTTCGCCGCGAGAAATACGTCCCCAAAGGGGGGCCCGACGGCGGGGACGGGGGCGCGGGCGGAAGCGTGATCCTCGTCGTGAACGAGCACCTGCGCACGCTTCTCGATTTTCAGTTTCGCGCGCGCTTCCAGGCGCAGTCGGGAGCGCACGGCTCGGGCAACAAGAAGTACGGCCGGTCCGGAGAGGATCTGATCGTTCCGGTCCCGCCGGGAACGCTGGTGCTGGACGCGGAGTCGGGTGCCACGCTTACGGATCTGGTGGAGCCGGGCGCGCGCTTCGTCGCCGCGCAGGGAGGCCGCGGCGGGCGGGGCAACGCGCACTTCGCGACGCCGACCCGGCAGGCGCCGCGGAAGGCGGAGCCGGGGCGTCCCGGCGAGGAGCGGCGGCTCCTCCTCGAGCTCCGGCTCATCGCGGACGTGGGCATCGTGGGATTTCCGAACGTCGGAAAGTCCACGCTGCTCTCGCGGGTGAGCGCGGCGCGCCCGAAGATCGCGGAGTATCCGTTCACGACGCTGGAGCCGCACCTGGGGCTCGTGCGCGTGCGGGAAGAACAGAGTTTCGTGATGGCCGACCTCCCCGGCTTGATCGAGGGCGCGCATCAGGGCAAAGGGCTGGGCCACGAGTTTCTGCGCCACATCCAGCGGACGCAGACGCTCCTCATGCTGATCGACAGCGCTTCGGAGGATCCCGCTGGAGACAGGGAGAAGCTGAACCGGGAACTCCGGGAGTACAGCGAGGACTTGACGAGAAAGCCCACCGTCATCGCGATGAGCCGCTCCGATCTCAAGAGCGGCGAAGCGCACGGTGGGCCGCCGTTCCAACTCGAGGGCGCCCATTGGGGGGGCTGGATCTCGGGGGCAACGGGGGCGGGAGTGGACCACCTTCTGGCAACCGTCTGGGACGTGTTGACCGGGACCGGCGGCATCGCGCCGGACAAGAGTCGGGGCGGCGACCGCGATGTCGCCCGAGCCAAGGAGCGATAGCCATGGTAGCGAAGGACGTTGCACGGCTCTGGGAAGAGCTGAGGCACAGGGATCCGGAGGAGAAGCTCGGCTGGATCACGCAGCTCGCCCAGAATCCGAGCGAGGATTCGATCGAAGTGCTCCTCGACGTCTTGCAGCAAGAGAGCTGGTTCCTGAGGGACCAGGCCGCCCGCGTGCTCGCCACGATGGGGGAGCCGGTGCTGGGACCGCTCGTCGAGTATCTCGGCTCGGGTCTCTGGTACACCCGCGCCTCCGCCGTGACCGCGCTCGGCCGGATGGGGAACCCGCGCGCGGCGGCGCCGCTGGTCGGGATGCTCAACGATCCCAATCGCACGGTGCGCGACGCGGTGTGGGACGCGCTGCTCGCGCTGTGCCGGAATGAGCTCGCCACGCGCGAGCTGGCCCAGGCCTTCGACGCGCTCCCCGAGCGCGCGCGACGGTTCGCGCTCGACGGTCTGCTCGAGCGGGACGCCGAAGCGGCCGGGCAGGTCGTGCTGTACATGGAGGAGCCGGCCCAAGCCCAGGAGATTCCTGCGCCAGAGCCGCGCGAAGGCGACCTCTCGTGGAAGGACGTGGTCGGGGGAGAGGGAGAGGCGAAGCAGGCGGCACGCTGATCGCGCCGCGGCTCGGGGGTGCCGTGGAGGGGCGGAGGGAAGACGGGCCGGATCGACCGAGGATGGATGTGACGTGGCGCGCGAGCTCGCGGGCGCTCTCTGTGAGCGAGGGGCCGCGATCGTGAGCGGTCTGGCGCAAGGAATCGACGCCGCAGCTCACGGAGGTGCGCTCGATGCGGGCGGCCTGACGGGTGCCGTCCTCGGGACCCCACTCCAAGAGATCTATCCTCGCGAGCACGTCGAGTTACAAGGGCGCGTGGCTCGCTCGCTCGGCATCATGACCGAGATCCCTCCTGACGGATTCGCCACTCGGAACACCTTCGCGGCGCGGAACCGCATGGTGGCCGCCATGGGTGACGTGGTCGTCGTGGTCCAGGGTGCCCTGAATAGCGGTGCCCTGATCACGGCAGAAGAAGCCGCGAGGCTTGGGCGGCCCGTGGCGGCGTTGCCTTGGGACTCGCGGGAACCGCTCGGCGAAGCACCCCATGCGTTGATCCGCTCGGGAAGGGCAACGCTCGTGCGGAATGCCGATGATGTGCTGGAGCTCATTGGGAGGAAAGCGCCGGAAAGCGGTGTTTCCCTCGGAAATGGTGAAGATAAATTTCCCACGGGAAACACCGCTTCCCGGCGCCTTGCCCCGAACGTTGCCATCCCGCTCCACCTCACTCCAATCGAGGCAGCGCTCTACTGCGCACTTCGCGAACGGCCCCTTCCCTTGGACCACCTCGCGTCGGCCGCCTCGCTCACGGCGTCCGACCTCTCGATCGCGCTGCTCGCGCTCGAGCTCCGTGGTCTCGCCCGGCGCATGCCAGGCGGACTGGCACGCAGGACCTCCAGCGCCCGCCTTGCCCGCGACGCCGGCACCGGGCGCTGACGTGGGGCACACGCCACTTCGTCCGCTCCGGCAGAGGCTCGAGGTCCTTCTTCTCCACGCGCTCGGACTGCTCGCCCGGGCGCTCCCGTTCGAAGCCACGAGTGCCTTCGGAGCCGTGCTGGGCCTGCTCGCATTCCATCTTCTCGGCCGCAGGCGCCGCATCGCCGTGGAGAACATCACGCGCGCGCTCGGGCCCGAGGTGGATGGAATGCCCGCGCGGGAGCTCGCGCGCCGGAGCTTCATCCAGATCGGCCGGTCGTTCATGGAATTCCTCGCCATGCCGCGGCTCGGCCCGCGAGGGATCCTCGATCGCGTGGAGCTCATCGGCTACGAGCCGATGCTGGCACGGGCTCATGAAGGGAAGGGCGCGGTGATGGTCACGGCGCACTATGGGAACTGGGAGCTCCTCGGTGCCGCGGTGCGCGCCAGGGGCGGCCCCGTGCGCTACGTGCTCCCGCCGCAATCGAACGAAGGGAGCGACGCCTACTTCGACCGGATCCGGGAGCAGATCGGTATCGAGGCGGTGAAGATCGGGTTCGGGATGCGAGGCGCGCTGAAGGCGCTTCGCTCGGGAGCGTTTCTGGGAATGCTCCCGGATCAGGACGCGCGGAAGGTGGGAATACACGTGCCCTTCTTCGGCCGGCCGGCCTCCACCCATACCGGGCCGGCGCGGCTCGCCTACCGCGCGCGCGTTCCGATCGGGATCGGATTGATGGAGCGCGAGCCCGGTGCGCGGTTTCGGTCCCGGCTCGTGGCGGTGCTCGAGCCCGATCCCGGGGCCGAGGAATCGCGCGAGGTGGAGCGGCTCACCCGCGCCATCAACGAGAACATCGAAGCGGGCGTGAGGCGCCGGCCGGATCACTGGTACTGGCTGCACCGCCGCTGGAAGACGCCGCCCATAGCGTCCCCGGCCGAGCCCGGCGAAGCGCGCGCGGCGAGCGTCCGCCCACCCGCTAGGACGTGAAGCCGATGTCCTTCGCGGGCATGTCGAAGGATTTGATCTTTCCGAATTGCTCCTCGTACTTCTTGATGTTCGTCTCGAGCGCGGTCAGCAGGGAGCGCACGTTGGGCGGCGTCATGACCACGCGCGCGAACACTTTGCTCTTCGGATTTCCGGGGAGAATGCGCGCGAAGTCGAGCACGAACTCCGAGAGCGAGTGGCTGATCACCACGAAGTTCGAGTAGATCCCTTCCGCTTCCTTCTCGCCCAATTCCATATTGATGGAAGTGGGCTGGCCCTGCGGCTCGGCCTTCATCCGTAATCCTCCTTGTCCCAGAGATTTACGCAAGCAATGGCGCTAAAGATATCGCCTAACCTGCCGTAAATCAACCTGATAGGGCCGACCTCAATCAAGGGCAGCCGGCCTCAATCCCAGGAGGGGACCCGGTGGGTGAGAAGCGGGCGCCGGAATCGGCGCGGGTCGAAGAGCAGATCGTGGTCGCCTGGAAACACTACGCCGAGCGGAAGGCCCAGGGTCTTCAGCGGATCGCCGAAGGCGCGTGCTATCTGGATCCGCGCCCCTGCCCCTTCGAGCCGCGTCCCGATTTCGAAGGCCGGTTCGTTCAGGAGTGCATCCATTGTGCCCGGATGCAGGGGCAGGTCGAGGAAGTTCAGCCGCAGCAGGAGGGTGCCACGGGGGTGATCCCCACCCTGGCCCTTCTCTTCCACCTCCTCCAAGAGGAGGCAAGGTCGGTCCGCCGCGAGCACGAGGACGGCCTCGAGGACGAGGCCGAACGGTACCGGAGCGCCGGCTTTCTCTTCCGCTCCATTCCGCTCATGCACGTGGCGCTCACGCACGAGCGGATTGCCCGGCTCCTCCTCACCGCGATCGGCGGAGCGTTCGCGGTGGAGGTGGACACGCAGCTTCTGTTCCGGATCGTGTCGGAAGGGGAAGCCCTCGAGCTGATGGACTGCTTCCGCCGCGCCGACCGGCGCGACCCGGATGCCGAGATGCGGACTCCCGTGGACCTCGACGCGTTCGAGTCGGCGGGCGGCTTCGACGGCGACGTCTTCGCCCCGCTGCGCGAGGAGCGGCTGCCGCTCGATCCCGACCGCGATCTTCTCGCGGACGCGGTATTCGACGGGCGCGCGTCGATGGTCCCCAACGCACAGCGGGAGATCCGTCTGCCGGAGCGGCTCGCCGAAGTGCTTCCGGAGGGCCCGGTCGCCATCCTGCCCGTCTTCGGGCGTGAGAAAGTGCGTGGCATCCTGGTGGTCTCGCAGACCTCCGCCTACTCCGGATGGACGGCGGATCAGATGGAGCTTCTGGGCGCGATCGCGGCCCAGGCCGGGATCGCCTTCGAGGGGAACACGGTGCTCGACACGGTGCGGCGGCGCGGCGCCGCGGTCCGGTCCGCGATCGAGTTCAGCCGCAGCGCGGCCCAGCCTTCGCGCCCCGACACCCGGGCGGAGCAGGCGCTGAAGGCGCTCCTCCAGGCGAGCCAGGCCACGGGGGGCATCGCGTGGGTTCGCGCCGACGACGGCTCGCTCGACCTGGCTCACGTGCACGCGGTGGATCCCGGATCCACGCAGGACCTCGGAACGCTGGGGACCTGGCTCCTCCAGTGGTTCGAGGCGGACGGCAAGGCGATGACCGCGGACAACGTCGCGGAGGATCCCCGCTTCGCGGGGTTCCTGCCCGAGGATTGGCGATGTCTCCTGGCGGCGCCCATCGTGAGCGGGAACCGCGTCGCGGGAGCGCTTCTCGTCTTCAACAAGGCGGGCGGCACCCAGGACGATCCGCTCTCCTTCGACGCCGAGGACGCGCGCGTCGCCGAGCTCGTCGCCTCGATCGCGTCGCTCGCCGACAGCCGCTCCTCGCAGGAGGAGACGCTGCGGGTGAAGGACCGGCGTCTCCATGAGGTGGAAGCGCAGCTCCGCCATGCTGAGAAGCTCGCCGTCGTGGGCGAGCGCGGAGTGCAGGTCGCGCAGGACGTGCGCAATCCGGTCGCGGCCATCACCGGCTTCGCGAAGCGGGTGCTGAAGTCGCTCTCCGCCAAGGACCCGAACCGCGAGTATCTCGAGATCATCCTGCGCGAGACCGAGCGCCTGGAGCGGGTCCTGAGCGAGCAGGTGGCGCTGGCGCAGATGACCCGGCCCCGTCTCAAGCTCGAGAACCTGAACGCGCTGGTGCAGGACGTGCTGCAATCGCAGGCGGAGGACCTGGTGCGCCGGCGGGTGCGCTTGCTGAAACGCCTCAGTCCCGACGTGCCCACGCTGCTTCTGGACAACGAGAAGATGCGGCAGGTGCTCGTGAACGTGCTGAGCTATGCGCTCCATTCCGTCCCGAGCGGCGGGCGCGTGCGGGTGGAGACGCGTGCGGCGCAGGGCGCGGTGCAGGCCGAGATCGCGCACGACGGACCCAAGGTGGCGGGCGAAGTGCTGGACCGTCTCTTCGTTCCGTTCTCGACCTCCAGGCGCTATGGCGCGGGGGTCGGGCTGGCGATGGCGTACCAGATCGTGCGTGAGCATGGGGGCGAGATCCGGGCGCGCAGCGAGGGGGACTGGAGCAGCATCGTGACCATCTATCTGCCCACCCGGGAGAACGACGACCGCCGGCGGAAGCCGGACCGTCGGGATTCGCGCGCCGACCGGCGCCGCAAGCTCGCCTGACCCACCCCGCGGGCCCGGCCGCCGTTGACCCAAGCCCTGGGCCATGTTAACGTTCCCGTCCGGCGCGACCCTAGCTCAGTTGGTAGAGCACCACGCTGAAAACGTGGGTGTCCGCAGTTCGATTCTGCGGGGTCGCACCATTCCTTTTCGCGAGGACTCCCCCGAAGGCAAGGCTTCGCGACTCGTACTCCAAGCTGGTGTAGCTCAGCTGGTAGAGCACGTCACTCGTAATGACGGGGTCACCGGTTCGATTCCGGTCACCAGCTCCATTCCCGGGTCGGCCGGCGGGAACCTGCGGCCGCACGTCACGACCAGAAACCGCCACGCCGCGCCCCTTCGGGGGACGCGGCGGAAGCGCGGCAACGCGGAGCGACTCCACTGAAACCGGAAGCTTCGAGAACCGACCCTCTCGCGGGTCTGATGGTGAGCGCCTCGGGCGTTCGAGGGATCGTGGGCCAGACCCTGACCCCGGACGTCGTGCTCCGGGTCGCGGGGGCGCACGCCTCCTTCCTCGATCCGGGTCCCGTCGTCGTGGGGCGCGACACCCGTCCCAGCGGGGAATGGGTCCTGCGACTCACCGAGGCCGCGCTTCTCGCTTCGGGGCACGACGTGATCGACGTGGGAATCGCGCCCACTCCCACCATCCTCTACGCGATCCGCCACCACCGCGCTTCCGGCGGCATCGCGATCACCGCGAGCCACAACCCGGCGCCGTGGAACGCGCTCAAGCTCTTCGGGCCGGGCGGAACCTTTCTCGCGCCGGCCCAGTCTGAAGAGGTGGCCCGCCGGGCGAGCCAGGGGCGCGCCTCGTGGGTTCCGAACGCTCAGGTGGGCGCCCTGCGCTCCGATGCGGACGCGATCCTCCGCCACCGCGAGGCGATCCTCTCCGTGGCGGGGCTGGACCGCGAGCGGATCCGGAAGCGGCGGTTCCGCGTCGTCGTGGATGCCACGAACGGCGCGGGCTCGGAGGCGACGCCGGCGCTCCTCGAAGCGCTGGGGTGCGAGGTGGACCGGATCTTCTGCGTGCCCGACGGGCGTTTCCCGCGTGTTCCCGAGCCCTTGCCGGAGAACCTGGGCGCCCTGCGCGAGCGCGTGCGCGTCACCGGGGCGGCCGTCGGATTCGCCAACGATCCCGACGCCGACCGGCTCGCCATGGTGGACGAGCGGGGAGAGCCGATCGGAGAGGAGCGCACGCTTCAGATCGCGATCGACTGGGCGCTCGCCCTCGCCCCCGGTCCCGTCGTGGTGAATTCCTCGACCTCGATGGCGGTGGATCTCATCGCGCGCCGCTACGGCGTGCCGGTGCATCGGACCAAGGTCGGGGAGGCGCACGTGGCGCAGAAGCTGATCGAGATCCAGGGCCGGATCGGAGGCGAGGGGAACGGAGGCGTCATCTATCCCGCCCTCCACGCCACGCGGGACGGGCTTCTGGCCGCGGCGATCGCGCTCGACTGGCTGTCGCGCGATGCGCGCCCCTTGAGCGCGCGCGTCGCGGAGCTCCCTCAGTTCGCGGTGGTCAAGCGCAAGCTCGACCTCAGGCTGACCGATCCGGACTCCCTCCAGGAGGCCCTTGGGAGGGCGTTTCCGGACGCGGAACGCAATGTTCTGGACGGGGAAAAGTACCTCTGGGAAGATAGTTGGGTCCAGGTGCGCGCTTCGGGCACGGAACCGATCGTCCGCATTCTCGCAGAAGCCAAGAACGAGACCGCAGCCGCCAAGCTGGCGCATCTGGCGAGCGAGGCGGTCGAGCGCTCCCAGGCGCACGCCCAGCCACGGTAGAGGAGAAGACCGAACATGTGCGGCATTGTGGGTTACGTCGGGTCACAGGATTCGCTGCCCATCCTGCTCGAGGGGTTGCGGCGGCTCGAATACCGCGGCTACGACTCCGCGGGCGTGGCGATCCTGAACGGAGGCGGGCTCTCCGTGCAGAAGGCCGCGGGCAAGATCGCGGTTCTGGAGGCCCTCCTGGACGGGTCGCGCCCCAGGGGATCGCTCGGCATCGCGCACACGCGCTGGGCCACGCACGGCGAGCCCACCACCGTGAACGCCCATCCCCACGTCGACTGCAAGGGGAACATCGCGGTCGTGCACAACGGGATCATCGAGAACTACGTGACGGTCAAGAAGAAGCTCGAGCAGGAAGGCCATCGCTTCACCACCGACACCGACACCGAAGTGATCGCCCACCTGATCGAGAAGTACTTCGAGGGGAACCTCGAGCGCGCGGTCGCGCTGGCGCTCCAGCATCTCACCGGAACGTACGGCATCGCGGTCATCGCGCGGGACGATCCGAGCAAGATCGTGGGCGCGCGGCACGGGAGTCCGCTCGTGGTCGGCATCTGCGACTCCGAGTACGTGCTCGCCTCCGACGTCTCGGCCATCATCCGCCACACGAACCAGGTCGTGTACCTCGACGACGGCGAGATGGTCACGCTCACTCCCTCGGGAATCCACACGACCACGATCCGCGAGGAGACGGTTTCGAAGCGCGTCGAGACGGTGGACTGGGAACTCGACATGATCGAGAAAGCCGGCTTCCCGCACTTCATGCTCAAGGAGATCTTCGAGCAGCCCCAGTCGCTCCGGAACACGCTGCGCGGCCGCCTCATCGTCGAGGAGGGCACCGCGCGCCTGGGCGGGCTCAACATGTCCCCCGCGGAGCTGCGCGCGATCACGCGCGTGGTCATCACCGCGTGCGGGACGTCCTGGCACGCGGGCATGATCGGCGAGTACATGATCGAGGAGCTGGCGCGCATCCCGGTCGAGGTGGAATACGCGTCGGAGTTCCGCTACCGGAACCCGATCCTGGAACCCGGCACCCTGGTTCTGGTCATCAGCCAGTCCGGAGAGACCGCCGACACGCTCGCCGCCATGCGCGAGGCGAAGCGGCGCGGCGCGCGCGTGCTCGGGTTCTGCAACGTGGTGGGAAGCACGATCGCGCGCGAGTCGGACGGCGGCGTCTACATCCACGCCGGTCCCGAGATCGGCGTGGCGTCGACGAAGGCCTTCACCTCGCAGGTCGCGGCGCTGGCGCTGCTCACCCTCTACCTCGGCCGGCTCGGCGAGCTCTCCTCGGAGCTCGGCGCGGAGCTGGCGCGGGAGCTGGAGCTTCTCCCCGAGAAGCTCGAGCGCATCCTGGCGGGCGCGGAGCGGGTGAAGGCGATCGCGCGGGCCTACGCGCATCACAACAACTTCCTCTACCTCGGGCGCGGATACAACTTCCCGGTGGCGCTGGAAGGCGCCCTGAAGCTGAAGGAGATCTCCTACATCCACGCCGAGGGCTATCCCGCGGCCGAGATGAAGCACGGGCCGATCGCGCTCATCGACCAGAACATGCCGGTGGTCTTCATCTGCACGCAGGATTCCGCCTACGAGAAGGTCCTGAGCAACATGGAGGAGGTCCGGGCCCGCCGCGGGAAGATCATCGCGATCGCCTCGGAAGGGGACGATCACGTCGCGACCAAGGCGGATCACGTGATCTACATCCCGAAGACCCTGGGGCCTCTGACCCCGCTCCTCGCGGTCCTGCCGCTCCAGCTCCTGGCGTATCACATCGCGGTGGAGCGCGGGTGCGACGTGGACCAGCCGCGGAACCTGGCCAAGAGCGTCACCGTCGAGTGACCCGGAAACCGGAGTCCATCCTCCAAACACCGCACGCGCCGGCCGCCATCGGTCCCTACGCGCAGGGCCGGACCGGTCCGCTCACGGGACGCTGGCTCGTGTCCTCGGGGCAGGTGGGGCTCGATCCCGCGTCGGGGTCGCTGGTCCCGGGCGGCATCGGACCGGAGACGGAGCGGGCGCTCCGGAATCTGGAGGCCGTGCTGAAGGCGGGAAACGCGACCTTCCAGGACGTGGTCAAGACCACGGTCTTTCTGGCGGACATGGCCGACTTCGCCGCGATGAACGAGATCTACGGCCGTTTCTTTCCCGATCCCAAGCCGGCCCGGAGCACCGTGGCCGTGAACACGCTTCCCCGGGACGCAAGAGTCGAGATCGAGGTGTGGGCATTCCTGACGTGATGCAGGCGCCGCGCGAGACGGTGCGGCTGACCGAGCAGGTCTCCTGCTCGGGATGCGCGGCCAAGCTGAGTCCCGTCGACTTGAAAGACGTCCTCTCGGTCCTGTCCGGCGCTCCCAAGGCGAAAGGGGTCCTCGTCGGCCCGGACACCTGGGACGACGCCGGCGTCTTCCGCATCTCGCCCACCCGCGCGCTGGTGCAGACGGTCGATTTCTTCACGCCCATGGTGAACGATCCGTTCGAGTTCGGGCGCATCGCGGCCACCAACGCGCTGAGCGATGTCTACGCCATGGGAGGTACGCCGACCACCGCGCTCTCGATCGTGTGCTATCCCGAGTCGGGGGACATGTCCATCCTGCGCGACATCCTTCGCGGAGGGGCCGAGACCCTGAAGCGGGCCCGCGTGGCGCTGATGGGCGGGCACTCGGTGCGGGACAAGGAGATCAAGTTCGGATTCGCCGTCACGGGGGAGGTTCATCCCAAGCGGATCGTCTCGAACGCGGGGGCCCGGCGGGGCGACCTGCTCGTGCTCACGAAGCCGCTCGGAGTCGGGATCCTCGCCACCGCCTTGAAGCAGCGGCTCCTCTCCGAGGAGCTGCTTCGCCGGATGACGGAGCAGATGACGACGCTGAACCGGGCCGCGGGGGAAGCCATGAAGGCCGTGCGCGTGAGCGCGGCAACCGACGTGACCGGATTCGGCCTCCTGGGGCATGCCCTGAACGTGGCGCGGGCCAGCCGGAAGACGCTCCGCTTCTGGAGCGCCGCGGTCCCCGTGCTCCCCGGCGTGATCGAGTTCGCGAGCCGCGACGTGGTTCCCGGGGGTCTGATCAGCAATACGGCCTACGTCGCGCCGCACGTCGCCTTCGGGGAGGGCGTGCCCGAGACGCTCCGCAAGGTCTTCGCGGACCCCCAGACCTCGGGAGGTCTCCTGATCGCGGTTCCTCCGTCGCGCGGGGACGCGCTCCTGCGGCGTCTCAAGCGCGCGAAGGTGGAGGCAGCCGTCATCGGAGAGGTTCTGGCGCGTCGCTCGCGGCCGCTCGAGGTCGCGGCATGATGGGATCGCGGGGACGGATGGGTTCTGGTGGATCCCGAGGACTTCAAATCCTTACGTCGGGCGCTCAAACCGTCCGAGGTGGGTTCGATTCCCACACGTTCCCGCCACCAAGTCCGGGGAGGAGAGGGAGGGGAGCATGCACGGGTTCCTGCATTCGCTGGTCTCGTTCGATTGGAGCGATCCGCGGGTAATCGGGTTCCTGGCTGCGATCGTCATCGTCGCGCTGGCCCGGAAGTGGTCCTTCGTGATTCTCATCGTGCTGGTGATCGCGCTCGGGGAAGGGCTCCAATATCTGCTGGGGAATTCGTCCCTGGGGCATGATTTCACGCACGGAGTCGTGATCGGAGTCTATGGTTTCGGTGGGATCCTCCTTCTCTTTCTCGCCATCGCGCACGCGTTCACGAGGGAGTAGCGCCGCTCTGGCACTCGTCCTCGCGGCGCTTCTCCTGAGCGGCGCGGCGGCGCGGGCCCAGGCGCCCGTCCCTCCGCAGCCCGCCCGCACATCCGCGCCCGCACCGACGCCCACCCCGGCGGCCGCACCCGCACCGGCGCCCATGGCGAAGGCGAAGCCCGCGCGCCCCGACTCCCTTCCGCGACGCTCGCGCCCCTTCTTCGTGATGGTGCGCTCGGCCGTGGTGCCGGGATGGGGGCAGGTGTACAACCACAAATTCCTGAAAGCGGGCATGGTTGTCGCGGGCGAAGGATTCCTCGGATACAAGGCGTGGCAGGAGCTTCAGAGGGAGAACGACGCGGTGAGCCGGCTGGACGCGGTGGGACAGGCAGGCTTCCGACCGGGAGATCCCGAGTACACGGACGCGCTTCTGGACGTCGAGATCCACAAGAATCGCAAGATCAACTGGATCTGGTGGGGCCTGGCGGCTCACCTGGTCTCCATGGTGGACGCCTACGTGGATGCGCACCTCGCTTCCTTCGAAGCCGATTTCGGACCGCCCGAGTCGGCCGTGGACTTGGGGGAACGACCCCGCCTCACGCTCGCCTTCCGGACCCGCTTCTAGCCCCCCGCCATGATTCCACGCTCCCGGGTTCGGAACTTCTGCATCATCGCGCACATCGATCATGGAAAGTCCACCCTGGCCGACCGGCTGCTCGAGATCACCGACACGATTCCACGCGGCAAGATGAAGGAGCAGGTCCTGGACAACATGGATCTCGAGCGCGAGAAGGGAATCACGATCAAGTCGCACGCGATCGCCATGCAGTACCGCGCGCGCGACGGAGAGACCTACCAGATGAATCTCATCGACACCCCCGGGCACGTGGACTTCACCTACGAGGTCTCGCGGAGCCTCGCCGCCTGTGAGGGCGCGATCCTGGTCGTGGACGCCTCGCAGGGCATCGAGGCCCAGACGCTCTCGAACCTGTTCCTGGCGCTGGATCAGAAGCTGGCCATCGTTCCCGTGCTGAACAAGATCGACCTTCCCGCCGCGCACCCGGACGACGTCTCGCTCGAGATCGCGCATCTCCTTCACGTGGAGCCCGAGGACGTGATCCGCGTTTCGGCCAAGGAGGGGCGCAACATCGAGGAAGTTCTCGAGGCGGTGATCCGTTCGGTGCCGGCGCCCCGGGACCAGAGCGCGGCGCCGCTCCAGGCCCTGATCTTCGACTCGGTCTTCGACCAGTTCCGCGGCGTGATCGTGTACGTGCGGATCGTGGGCGGGAAGATTCGGGCCGGGCACTCGATCCGGTTCCACTCCACCGGCAAGACGCACGAGGTCCTCGAGGTCGGCGTGCTCCGGCTGGGGCTCGAGCCCCGGGAAGAGCTCTCGGCGGGGGACGTCGGTTATGTGATCGCGAACGTGAAGGTCGTTGCCGATGCCAAGGTGGGGGACACGATCACCGACGCCTCCGAGGACCGGGAGGCGGAAGCGCTGCCGGGGTACCGCCCCGTGAAGCCCATGGTCTTCTCGGGGCTCTACCCGATCGACGCCGAGAGCTACGAATCGCTGAAAGAATCGCTGGCGAAGCTCCAGCTGAACGACGCCTCCCTCACCTTCGAGCCCGAGACCTCGCTCGCGCTGGGCTTCGGATTCCGGTGCGGCTTCCTGGGCCTCCTCCACATGGAGATCATCCAGGAGCGGCTCACGCGCGAGTACGGAGTGAACCTGATCGCGACGGTCCCGAGCGTGGAATACCGGGTGACGCGGACGGACCGGGAGGTGGTGCTGGTGGAGAATCCGGCGCTCCTTCCTCCCGCGAACCAGATCGAGCAGATCGAGGAGCCGTACGTGCGCGCGCAGGTCGTGGTGCCCGTCGATTACGTCGGGAACATCATGAAGCTCGCGCAGGACCGCCGCGGCATCTTCATCGGCATCGAGTATCCGGACGAGTCGCGCGCGCACATCACCTACGAGCTTCCGCTCGCGGAGATCGTGCTCGACTTCTACGACCGCCTGAAGTCGATCAGCCGCGGCTACGCCTCCCTGGATTACGAGTTCTCCGGCATGAAGCCGGCGGAGCTGGTGCGCATGGACCTGCTCCTGAACGGCGAGGCGGTGGACGCCCTCTCGGTCATCGTGCATCGCGAGAAGGCGTACGAGTGGGGCCGCGACGTCTCGGCCAAGCTCAAAGAGCTGATTCCCCGGCAGATGTTCCCGATCGCGGTGCAGGCGACGATCGGAAACCAGGTCATCGCGCGGGAGACGATCCCGGCCATGCGGAAGAACGTGCTGGCGAAGTGCTACGGAGGGGACATCACGCGCAAGCGGAAGCTCCTCGAGAAACAGAAAGAGGGCAAGAAGCGTATGAAACAGGTAGGCACGGTCCGTATTCCGCAAGAGGCGTTTCTCGCGGTCCTCCGCGTGGATCGGTGACCGCTTTGGGAGGCGACGACATGGATAGCGCACGAATCGCGGCCAAGGGTGGAACGAGACGCACGGCCCGCACCAAGTCCACGGTCCGGGAGTACGTCGAGGCGATCGTCCTCGCCATCCTGCTCACGGTGGTCATCCGCGGCCTGGTTGTCCAGGCCTTCCGGATCCCGACCGGGTCCATGGAGCCCACGCTCCTGGTCGGGGACTTTCTCTTCGTGAACAAGCTGGTGTACGGCTCCGAGATCGACATCGGCGCCGCGGGTCACCGCTTCATCTATTACCGCTTCCCGGCGATCCATCCGCCCCGCCGCATGGACGTGATCGTGTTCCGTTATCCCGACGACCCCAGCCGCGACTTCATCAAGCGCTGCGTCGCGGTGGAGGGGCAGACGGTGCAGATCAAGGACAAGGTCCTCTACGTCAACGATCAGCCGCAGGTGGAGCCCTACGTCGTGCACTCCGACGACAAGATCCTGCCGGCCACGATCAGCGCCCGCGACAACTTCGGTCCGGTGGTCGTGCCGAAAGGGCACATCTTCATGATGGGGGACAACCGCGACAACAGCCACGACAGCCGCTTCTGGGGGCCGCTGGCGCTGAATCTCGTGAAGGGGAAGGCGATGATCATCTACTGGTCCTGGGACGCGGAGCGGAACATGCCCCGGCTGAACCGGCTCTTCCGCCCGATTCGTTGACCGTGGAATACGGACTCTACATCCATCTTCCGTACTGCCGGAGCCTCTGCCCCTATTGCGACTTCGTGAAGTCGCCGCTCCACCCGGCCGCGCCCGAGCGTCTCCGGGCCGCGCCCGCGCGCGAGTGGGAGCTGGTGCGCGCCGCCGACGCCGCGGTCTGGAGCCGCCCGCGCACGATCTACGTCGGAGGCGGGACGCCGACGGCGCTCGACGCGGGCGCCCTCGCGAAGTTCTTGCAATGGATCGCCGGCGCGTGGGACCTCTCGCGCGTGCGGGAGTTCACGGTCGAGGCGAACCCGGAGGGACTGAGTCCGGAGAAGCTCCAGGTGCTCCTCGAGGGGGGTGTGAACCGCCTCAGCCTCGGCGTGCAGTCGCTCGAGCCCCAAGTGCTCCGCGCGCTCGGCAGGATCCACACGGCCGAAGCGGCGCTCACGGCGGTCGCTCTGGCGAGGCGCGCCGGATTCCGGAACCTCTCCGTGGATCTCATGTACGGAGTCCCCGCCGAGACTGCCGAAGGATTCCGCTCCGCCCTCGAACGCTTCGTGGCGCTCGGGATCCCGCATCTCTCCGCGTATCCGCTCCAGGTGGAGGAGGGCACGCCGCTCCACGCGAAGGTGGAGCGCGGCTCCGTCACCGTTCCCGGCGAGGAGGAAGTGCTCGCCCGGTACGAGGATCTGGTCTCGACGCTTTCCAGGGCGGGATACCGCCACTACGAGGTCTCGAACTTCGCCCTTCCCGGCGTTCACTCGCGCCACAACGAAGGCTACTGGATGCGGCGTCCCTATCTCGGGCTCGGCCCCGGAGCGCACTCCTTCGATGGAGGCGCGCGGTGGGGAAACGACGAAAACATCGAGCGGTGGTTCCATCGCGTGGAATCGGGCGAGCTGCCGCGCGCGGACGTCCGCGCGCTCTCGCGACGCGAGGCCGAGGAAGAAGGGGTCTTCCTCTCGCTCCGCCGCTCGCGGGGGCTGCGGGTGAGCCGGCACCTCAAGCCCTTCGCGCCCGAGCACGTGGCCGCGTGGAACGCGTGGGGGGTCGCAGGCGGAGCGCTGGCCAGGGCGCCGCGCGGGCGCGTGCGTCCCACGGATCGGGGACTCTTCCTCGCGCACGACCTCGCGGCGGAGCTCCTGGCGAGGGGCGCCTAGGCTCGATTGCCGCCGTCGTCCCGCGCCATGCGGTTCTCGGGGTTGACACCCCGCGGCCCCGGCTGATAGCGTTCCCCGGTTAGCACTTGGGATATCCGAGTGCCAACAACCAGACCAAACCCATGCTCCGACCCAATCTCAACGAGCGGCACCGGCGGATCCTCAAGTTCGTGGTGGAGAGTCACGTCATGAGGGCGGAGCCGGTCGGTTCCCAGTACGTCCGGATGGCCTACCACCTGAGCATCTCGCCCGCCACGATCCGGAGCGCCATGAAGCGGCTCGAGGAGGAGGGGTTCCTCGACCATCCGCATACCTCGGCGGGCCGCGTACCTACGGAGCGTGGCTATCGCTATTACGTGGACTCGCTCATGGAGCCCGAGCCGGTCGCGCCCGCCACGAGGCGCGCGCTCAACAAGGAGCTCGCGAGGAGCGCGGCCACGCTGGATGAGGTGCAGAGGCTCGCGGCCCGCGTGCTCGCCAAGAGCTCGGGCCAGCTCGCCGTGGTCGCCGTATGGCCCTGGGGGGAGCCCCATTCCGGGGTCCGCATCGGAGGGGCCGAGAATATCGCCGCACAACCCGAGTTCCAGACCGCGGATCGCCTCCGCGCGCTCGTGACGCTGCTCGCGGAGCCGGAGCCGCTCACGCGTGCGCTGGACACCTTCATGGATTCGGGCGGCGCCCGGGTCACCATCGGGCGCGAGCTGGGGGAGGGAGCCATGGAGGCGTGCTCGCTCATAGGCACGGGAATCGCATCGACCCGCTTCCGCGGTTCGCTGGGCGTGCTGGGTCCCGTCCGCATGCCCTACCCGAGGCTCCTTTCGCTCGTATCCTACATAGGAGAAAGGCTCGCGGAGCTCCCATGATGCGAAAGAAAGATTACAAGGACGAAGCGGAGCGCTCCGAGGCGGCCGGTCCGGAACAAGCCCTGGAGACGGAACCGAAAGATCCCGCCCAGCTCGCGGCCGATCTCGAGCGCGCCCGCGCGCGCGAGGACGAGCTCCTCCGGGCCGTTGCCGAGCTGACGAACGTGAACCGCCGGCGGAAGCAGGACATGGAGACGCTTGCCCAGCTCGCGCAGGAATCTCTGGTGCGGAGCATTCTTCCCGTTCTCGACGACATCGATCGCGCCCTTCAGGCCGCACGGGGCCGCGAGGGGGACCCGTTCCATTCAGGACTCCTCATGATTCGCGAGCGCCTCTGGCAGACCCTGGAGAAGGAAGGGCTGGAGAGGATCGACGCCCTGGGAGCACACTTCGATCCGGAGCTGCACGAAGCGGTGGCGCAGCAGCCGAGCGACAAGCCCCCCGGAACGGTCCTCGAGGTCGTCCTTCCGGGATATCGGTTCCGGGGGCGCGTGCTGCGGCACGCGAACGTCGTCGTCGCGGGCCCGCGGGACGGCGAGTCGCGGGAATCCGTGGCGATCGAGAAGGGGAACGCGGCGCGGGGCGCCGGGGAGCCTGAATCCTGACCACGACGCGAGACTATTATGAAATTCTCGGCGTTCCCAAGACGGCGACGGACGACGAGATCAAGAAGGCCTACCGGCAGCTCGCGATGAAATATCACCCGGATCGAAATCCGGGAGACAAGAAGGCGGAAGAGAGCTTCAAGGAGGTCGCCCAGGCCTACGAAGTGCTCCACGACCCGGAGAAGCGCGCGCGCTACGACCGGTTCGGGCACGGAACCGGGCCGGGCGCACCGCCCGGCGGAGGCTTCACCGAGGCCGAGGGGTTCGATCTCGCCGACGCGCTCCGCGCCTTCATGCGCGATTTCGGCGGCATGGGCGGGGGATTCGGCGAGGTCTTCGAGTCGGGAGGCGGGCGCCGCGCGGCACGAAACGAGCGGCGCGGCAGGAATCTCGAGATCCGTCTTCCCCTGACCCTCGAGGAGATCGCGAACGGCGCCGAGAAGGTGATCAAGATCCGGCGCATGGTGCCCTGCTCCGAGTGCAAGGGCGCGGGGGCGAAGCAGGGCAGCTCCACGAAGGCCTGCCCCACGTGCGGCGGATCGGGGCAGGTCCGCTCCGTGCAGCGCTCGGTGTTCGGCCAGATGATCAGCGTGACGACCTGCGAGCGGTGTCACGGCGAGGGCGTGATCATCGAGCAGCCGTGTCCGAAGTGCTCGGGGGAGGGGCGGGTCCGCGTCCAGGAGGAAATCTCGATCCGCGTGCCGCCGGGCGTGATGGAAGGAAACTACATCCCGCTCCGCGGCATGGGGGACGCGGGCGTGCGCGGCGGACCGCCCGGAGACCTGATCGCGCACATCGAGGAGATCCCGCATCCCATCTTCGCCCGCGAGGGGGAAGACCTCATCACGGAGCTTCCCATCAGCATCTCGCGCGCGGCGCTCGGCGGAAAGGTCGAGGTGCCCACGCTGGGAGGGCGCGCCAAGGTGACCATCCCGCAGGGAATCCAATCGGGCCAGGTGCTCCGCCTTCGCGGCAAGGGACTGAAGAGTCTCCAGCGCTCGGGAACGGGAGATCTCCTCGTGCGCGTGGTCGTCCACACCCCCACGAAGCCCACCGACCGCGGCAAGGCGCTCTTCACCGAGCTCGAGCAGCTCGCGGATTCCCAGGTCCCTCCACCGCACCGGCCCGACCGGAACGGCTGAACTTGGAGAAGCATCGGCTCCCGGATACGCCCTTCTGGGTGGATCCGGAATCGGTGGCGTCCGACCACCTCACGCTGAGCCCCGAGGAGTCGCACCACCTCCTGCGCGTGCACCGCGCGCGCGAGGGGACTCCCTTCGAGGCCGTCGATGGCCGCGGAAATTTCTACCGCTGCTCCGTCCGGTCGGTGGAGCGCCGCGCGGTCATCGGCAAGATCCTCGCCCGCGCCCAAGACGTGGGGGAGCTGAGACGGCCCGTCGAGATTCTGGTGGGGATGCCCGACTGGGGGCCCCTGGAACAGATCGTCGCGCACGGCGTGCCGCTGGGGGTGAGCCAGTTCGACTTCGTGCGGTGCGCGCGCAGCACCGGCACCGTGCTCGGCGCCCAGCGGCTGGCGCGCTTGGACCGGCTGGCCCGCGCCGGCCTCAAGCAGTCGCGCCGGACCCGGCTTCCGGCGATGCGTTCCTCGGCATCCCTGGAGGAAGCGGTGGCGGCCGCGCTCGAGGGCACCCGCCTTGTGGCCCACCCGAACGCCGCGGGCACCGGGTTCCCGCCCTCCGATGAGGTGCAAGGCTCGTTCTCGCTTGCCGTTGGCCCTCCCGGCGGATTCTCGGCGGAGGAATACGAATTTCTGCGGAGCGAGCGCTTCCAGCCTATCTCTTTGGGTCCCAGTAGATTGACCACCGAGACCGCCTCCATCACGCTGATCGGTCTTGCCAGGAACGCATTGCAATCAAGTGACTTACGGGTTCATTGACAGAAAGGGCCTTACGGGGTATCTTGATTAGTGTTAGGCGGATGCTGCCCAGGAGGCGGTATACGGAGGGTTTAGCGGACCCCAAACCGGTTAGGAGGCGATTCATAGGATGCCCGGCATCAGGGTAAAAGAAGGAGAATCCTTCGAGAGTGCCCTTCGCCGGTTCAAGAAGAAGTGTGAAAAGGCAGGAGTTCTCGCCGATTTGCGACGTCATCAGCACTTCGAAAAACCGAGCGAGCGGCGGAAGCGCAAGCTGAACGCCGCGAAGAGAAAGATGATGGCCCGGATGAAGGCGGAGTAGTGAGCCAGCTCGGGACATCGGCCACCAAAGCGGGGAATCGGCCCACTTGAACCGGAGGGGCGGTCGAAATGACCGCCCCTCGGATGTGCCCGGGGGCGGTTTCCCGCTCGCCTGCTTGGGCCGACGCAACCGCACCTTCGAGACGATCCGCCATTACCGATACCCGAACGCGCGAGCCGCAGGGATGCCCGATTTCGCCTGAACGCTCTGGCGCTCCGAATCACGCGCACCAAGTCCTAGAATTCCCCGCCGTCATCGCGACGATTGCGGGGCGGACGCGCTGCCCGATGTCCGGGCGTTCCTCGAGCAGCTCGAAACGGAGGGCGCGGTGCTCTCGGGAGAGGAGCTCTGGCAGTTCCGGCTTCTCCTCGATCAGGCCGCGGCGGCCCAGGCGTGGACGCGAAAGAACCGGAGCGAAACGCCGGGACTTTCGCGCCTGCTCGCGGACGTGGAGCCCTTGCCGTCGCTCCATCGCGAGCTGGGACAGGCACTCGAGCCCTCGGGCGAGGTGCGGGACGAGGCGAGCCCGGATCTCGCGCGGATCCGCCGCTCCATCCAGTCCCTCCGCGAGCGTCTCGCGCAGAAGCTCGAGTCGATCGCGCGCGGGCTGGGCATCGCCGAGACCTTCGTCACGCTGCGGGACGGCCGCTACGCCATCGCGGTGCCCGCGTCCCACCGGCGCCAGGTGCCGGGGGTCGCTCTGGGGCACTCGGGCAGCGGCGCCACGGTCTTTCTCGAGCCGCGGGAAGCCGCCGAGGCAAACAGCCAGCTCGCGGATCTCTTCATGGACGAGCTCCGCGAGGTGAACCGCATTCTCCGCGAGCTGAGCGGCCTGCTTCATCGCGACCGCCAGGCCCTGTCCCGCGATCTCGAATGCCTGGCGCGGCTGGACGCGGCGCAGGCGGTGGCGTCCTGGACGCAGGCGGTCCGCGGGTCCCTGCCGCGGCTCACCGGGGAGCGCTCGCTCCTGCTCCGCGGCGCGCGCCATCCGATCCTGGTCGAGCGCCATGCGCGCGGCGAGATGCCGCACGAGCCGGTGCCGCTCGATCTCGAGCTGGACGCGGAGAAGCCGCTCCTCCTCGTGACGGGTCCCAACATGGGAGGGAAGACCGTCGCCATCAAGACCGCGGGGCTCGTGGCACTCCTCGCGATGGCGGGGCTTCCGGTGCCCGCCGCCGAGGGAACGAGCATCCCCTGGTTCGACCACGTCGTCTGCGACATCGGGGACGAGCAGTCCCTGATGGAGGACGTGAGCACGTTCCTGTCGCACCTGCGCCGCGTCTCCGAAGCCATCTCGACCGCGACGCCGATGAGCCTCGTGCTCCTCGACGAGCTGGGCTCGGGAACCGATCCCACGGAGGGCGCCGCACTGGGGCAGGCAATCTTGGAACGGCTTCTCGCGCGGCGAACACTCTGCGTCGCGACCACCCATCACGGCGCGCTCAAGGCGTTCGCCTCGGAGGCCCCCGGCGCACGGAACGCCTCGATGGCGTTCGACGAGGAGACCTTGAAACCCCGGTTCACGCTCCTGGTCGGCGTTCCCGGGCGGAGCCGCGCGCTCCAGGTGGCCGAGCGCTTCGGGATGGATGGCGAGGTCCTGGAGCGCGCCCGCGAGCTCTTGCCGCAGGGGGAGCGCGATCTGGGGGCGCTCATCGAGGAGCTGGGCACGCTGAAGAATCAGGTGGCCCGGGAGCGCGTGGAGCTGACCGAAACCCGGATGCGGCTCGCCGAGCGCGAAGGGGAGCTCAAGTCGGCGCTCTCGCGCCTCGAATCCGAGAAGCGCGAGCGGAAGCAGGCGGAGCTGGCCGCCCGGCGCGATCTTCTCCGCAAGCTCGAGAGCCAGATCGACGAGTACCGGAAGAAGCTTCGCACGGACAAGAAAGCCTCCGCTCAGACGCTCGAGGAGGCGCGCGGGCTGGCGCGCCGCGTCTCCGAGTCGATCGACGCGGAGACGGAGTGGGCGCCCGCGCCCGACCGAGGCGCTCCCGTGGAGCGCGTGCGGGAGGGGGACAAGGTGTACGTCCCCGCCCTTCAGGCGGAAGGGGTGGCCCTCTCCCAGCCGGATCACGATGGGCGCGTGCGCGTGAGGATCGGCGCCGCGACCACCATGCTTCCGTTGGCGGGGCTCCGGCGGGACGTGACGCCGGAAACCAAGGGGCGGAAGGACCTGTCCAAGGAAAAGGCGCCGCTCCGGCGCGAGATCGAGATCCCCGAGGTCGCGCGCGAGATCGACGTCCGGGGCTTCGAGCCGGACGACGCGATCCGTGCGGTGGAGGCCTTTCTCGAGAACGCGATCATGGGGGGGGTGGATCGCGCGCGCATCATTCATGGAAAGGGCAGGGGAGTCCTCCGCGAGCGCCTGAAGCACTGGCTCAAGGACCAGCCCACGGTGAAGGAATTCCAGCTGGGAGAGCTTCGCGAGGGAGGAACCGGCGTCACCATCGTGACGCTCGAATAGGCGAGACATGAACGCAGGGTTCGCGGAATGAACACACGGATGGGAGAAGAGGTCCGGGAGCGGGTCCGGGACGCGACCGACATCGTCCAGCTCATCGGGGAACGGGTCGCGCTGCGTCGCGCCGGACGCTCTTACAAAGGGCTCTGTCCTTTTCACACGGAGAAGACCCCGTCCTTCACCGTGACGCCCGACCGGCAGATTTGGCACTGCTTCGGGTGCAGCAAGGGAGGAGACGTCTTCGCGTTCCTGATGGAGCTGGACAAGCTCACCTTCCCCGAGGCGCTGCGCGTGCTGGCGGACCGCGCGGGGATCGATTTGCCGAAGCAGGAGCGGGGTCCCGGGGACGAGATCTTCGAGAAGATCTACCAGGCGAACGCGCTTGCCCGCGACTTCTTCCACGCCAGTCTCGGACTGGGCGCATCGGGCGCGCCGGGCGGCACGACTCATGCGGGCGCAGCCAAGGCGCGCGCCTATCTCGCCTCGCGGGGATTCGAAGAGCCGTGGATCTCGCGCTTCGAGGTGGGCTGGGCGCCCGAGGGTTGGGACGGACTCTTGAACGCGTTGACCAAGCTCTTGCCCGCTCAGGTCATGGAGCAGGCCGGACTCATCGTCCGGCGCGGGGACGGGACCGGGCACTACGACCGGTTCCGGAATCGCATCCTCTTCCCGATCGCGGCGGCCTCCGGAAAGATCGCCGGATTCGGGGCGAGGGCGATCGCGGAAGCCGACGAGCCCAAGTACCTGAACTCCCCCGAGACGCCCGTCTTTCGGAAGGGCCGTCTCCTCTACGGGCTCCCGGTCGCGCGGCCGGGAATGCGCGAAACGGGGGAGGTGATCGTCGCGGAGGGGTATCTCGACGTGATGAGGCTCCACGCGTGCGGGTTCACGAACGCGGTGTCCACCTGCGGCACCGCGCTCACGATCGACCAGGCGAAGCTCCTCGCCCGCCTGCAGATTTCCGTTCTCCTTCTCTACGACGGGGATGACGCGGGGGTGCGGGCCGCCGAGCGGGCCCTGGATCCCCTGTTCGAGGCGGGCTTGAACGTCAGGCTGCTGCTCCTGCCCAGGGGGGAGGACCCCGATTCGTACCTTCGGGCCCAGGGTCCCGGGGCGCTCCGCGAAAGGCTGGAGACGGCGCTCGATGTGCCCGCCTTCCTCGCCGGGGCATCGGCGCCGGAGAAGGGGGATCCGGGGGTCGAAGCCAGGGTAAGGAGATTGGTCGGGCTCCTGGGCCGGATCGAAGACCCGATCCGCCGAAGACTCATCCTCCGCCGGGGCGCCGACGTATTCGGGCTCGAGGAAGCCGTTCTGCTCGAAGCGGTTCAGGGTCGCGGCAGGGGGAAGAAGGGCGCGAAGACCCAAGCCCTCGTGACGCCGGGGCCGGCGGCGGGACCCGTCTCGGGGACGACCGGAGAAAAATCCGTGGACGGCGGTAGAGCCGCGGGCGTTTCCGGCGCATCTGAAGCCACGACAGCACCTTCCGATCCGGTGGAGCGCGAGCTCGCCGGGAGAGTCCTCACCGAGGAGGGAGCGTTTCTGGAAGTCGTTGCCCAGGGCGGAGCTACGTGTTTCAACAGCACAGCGCTCCAGGAGCTTTTGCGGCCCTGGTTCGATATGGGAAGGAGACCGCTGGACGAGGAGCTTCGGGAGCTCATGGCCCAGAGCGCTCTCACCCGGGTCCTGATCGCCGAGCTATTCCCGGATCCGGAAAAGGCGCTCGAGGCCTCCCGCCGGGAGGCCCGGGAGCTCGTGTACCGGCTCGAAGAGAGGCGGCTGCGGGTCAGGAGGCAGGAGATCCGTGAGGAGCTGATCCGGGCCGAACAGGAAGGGGACGACCCTTTGCGGGCAGGGTTGAGCGCCGAATGGGACCGCATAAACGCCAAATTGAGTGATCTTGCATCGAAGGTAGATATGAGGAGAAGTCAGGCCGCCTAGGCCAAGGGAAGACCGGAAAAGGAGAAACGACCGAATGAAGCGGGTGAAGACGGACCGGCTTCAAGAATTGAAGGGTCTTGCTGGCAAGCAGCAGTACCTGCTCCACGACCAGATCGAGTCGTTCCTCGACGAGAGCGCCTCGGTGGAGGACATGGACGAGGTCTACATCGCGCTCAACGACCTCAAGGTCGATGTGTTCGACAGCCACGAGGAGGCGCAGCAGAAGCTCAAGCTGAAGCGCCGCGAGGAGAAGAAGCCTCAGGAGAAGCAGCTTCTCCAGCACCCGATGCGCTACGACGACCCCGTGCGCATGTACCTGCGCGAGATGGGGCGCGTCCCGCTCCTCGACCGCGAAGGGGAGGTCGAGATCGCCAAGCGCATCAAGGCCGGCGAGCGCCAGGTCTGCACCGCTCTTTTCCGCTCCACGCCCATCATCAAGGAGCTCCTTGCCATGGGCATCAAGCTCAAGCAGAGCAAGATGCGCGTGGAGGATTTTCTCCAGATCGATTTCGGAAACTGGAATCCCGAGTACTCGCCGAAGCGCGAGCGGGCGCGGGCGCTCAAGGCCATGGAGCGCGTGCGGCAGCTCCACGTGAAGCTGGTGAAATTGCAAGAAAAGTCCGTGGCGCGGACCTCGGAGGAGAAGCGCCGGGGCCACATGGAGAAGCTTCGCCACGCGGACGAGGAGCTCCTGCGAGACCTCTACGCGCTCAATTTCAACGCGCGGCTGATCGAGCGGCTCGCGACCCGCATGAAGCAGCTTTCCCTGGATCTGCGCGAGGCCGAGCTGGAGGTCCGGGTATTCGAGCGCCGGCACGGGAGGACGACCGAGGAGTTCGTGGCGCTCCTGAAGCGCGCGCGGAAGAGCCGGAAGGACGCGAAGCACGTCGAGAAGGAGACGAAGCTCACGCTGGAGCTCCTGGCCGACTTCGAGAAGGCCCAGAAGAACTGCCGCCGCAAGGTCCGCAAGGTGGAGATCGACGGCAAGCTGACCCGCGAGCAGATCCGCGAAGTGAACACCGAGATCCGCTCCGGCGAGATCGCCCGCGACAAGGCGAAGCGCGAGATGATCGAGGCGAACGTGCGTCTCGTGATCTCGATCGCCAAGCGCTACACCAACCGCGGCCTGGAATTCCTCGACCTGATCCAGGAAGGCAATTCCGGTCTGATGCGCGCGGTCGACAAGTTCGACTACCGGAAGGGCTACAAGTTCTCGACCTACGCCACGTGGTGGATCCGTCAGGCCATCACGCGTGCCATCGCCGACCAGGCGCGCACGATCCGCGTGCCGGTGCACATGATCGAGGCGATCAACAAGGTCGTGCGCACGTCGCGGCGGCTGGTGCAGGAATTGGGACGGGAGCCCACGCCCGAGGAGGTCGCCGAGAAGCTCCAGCTGCCGGTGGACAAGATCAAGAGCGTGCTCAAGGCGGCGCAGGAGCCGATCTCGCTGGATCGTCCCATCGGCGAGGACGACGATTCGAACCTCGGAGATTTCATCGAGGACACCAGCGTGGTCTCTCCGGCCCAGGCGGCCGCGTTCTCGATGCTCAAGGACGAGGTGAACGAGGTGCTGGAGACCCTGAGCAAGCGCGAGGCGAAGGTGATCCGGCTTCGGTTCGGTCTGACCGACGACGGATGCCCGCGGACGCTGGAAGAGGTCGGCGCCACCTTCAACGTGACGCGCGAGCGCATACGACAGATCGAAGGTGAGAGCGCCCGGCTCATAACCGGGTGGTCCTTGGTTCGAGTCCAAGTGGGCCCACTCGCCATCTCGTTGCAGACACAAGAGGGAACATCGAACTTGGGTTTCACGACGCGGGCGGTTAGCTCAGCTGGGAGAGCGCTGGTATCACAAGCCAGAGGTCACAGGTTCAATCCCTGTACCGCCCACCATCGCCGACCCGCCGCGTCGGTTGCGGCGTCTCGGCCGGCGAGGTACGGAGAGGGCCGAATCGGCGACCGCCGAGCCCCGGGGATACCCGCGGGGAGCGCGCTCCGGCGTGCTCCCCGTTTTTTATTGGCGGGGATGCGAGAGGGATGGCGGGCCGCAGGGAGGGGCGCGCATGCTTCCTGAGCTCGAAGCGCTCCTTCAGCTCCAGCGCTACGACCTCAAGCTGATGGAGGCCCAGCGCAAGCGGGACGAAATTCCACGTAGGCGCGAGGCCCTGAAGGCCGCGCTGGATCAGGCGAAGGCCGCGCATGAGCGTGCCAAGAAGGATCTGGAGCACGTCCGGCACGAGCGCCGGGCGCAGGAGAAAGAGATCGAGGTGGTCCAGAGCGAGGGAACGAAGCTCGAGCGCCAGCTCCTGGACGTGAAGACCAACAAGGAATACCAGGCCATGCTCCACGAGATCGCCGCTTTGAAATCCAAGCGCTCCGATCGCGAGACCGTGGTGCTGGAGCATTTCGAGAAGGAAGAGGCGATCGTCGCGCAGGCGAAGCAAGCGGAGCAGCGGATCGCGGAGGAAGAGCGTAAGCTCAAGGCCGGGGAAGCGGAGCTGGAGCGGGAAGGCGCCGCGCTCGACCAGGCGATTCACTCCATCAAGGTGGATCGCGACCAGGTCCGTCCCGGGATCCCGGCACCGCTCCTCGCCCGCTACGACCGTCTTTCCGGCACGCGCGACGCCGTGGCCGTGGCCGAGGTGAGGAAGGGCGCGTGCGGCGCCTGCTTCAAATCGCTCACCCCTCACGCGGCGCAGGAAATGCGCCGCCTCGACGCCGTTCATCAATGCGAAGCATGCGGAAGGATCCTCATCTGGACCGAGGGGAGCGCCGCCTAGCGGAGGAATCGCCATCAAGGTCTTCGGAGCGTTACGACATCTCTTCCCCTACCTGAAGCGCCACCGCCTCTCCCTGATCCTGGGTGTCGTCGCGGTCCTGGGCACGACTGTGTTCCAGGTGTGGGCTCCCTGGATCGTCCGCGAGGCGATCAACCATCTGCAGCACGGCACCACCCGCGCCGCGCTGGCGCGCGACGCCGGCCTCATCCTGCTCGCGGTCGCGCTGCAGGGGCTCTTCCTCTTCCTCATGCGAATGACGCTGATCCGCTCCTCGCGGAGGATGGAGTACGAGCTTCGGAACGACCTCTACGATCACATGCAGCGGCTGCACGCGTCGTTCTATCGCCGGACGCGTGTCGGTGATCTCCTGTCGCGCACGACGAACGACCTGGACGCCGTCCGGAACTTCCTCGGGCCGGGCATCATGTACTTCGCGAACACCATCGTGACCTTCTGCTTCGCGGTGGCGCTCATGCTGCGCATCGACGTCCGGCTGACGCTCTTGGCGCTGGTCCCCCTGCCGATCCTGTCGCTCGCCGTCGCGCGGCTCGGCGGCAAGATCCATCACTTCTACGAAGCGATCCAGGACCGGTTCGGCAAGATGACCGCCAAGGCGCAGGAGACCCTGGCCGGGATCCGCGTCGTGAAGGCGTACGTGGAGGAGGAAGGGGAGTATCACGCCTTCCGCGCCATCCACGAGGACTACACTGAGCAAAATCGAAAGATGATCCAGCTCTGGTCCGCCATGATGCCCCTGATGGGGCTTCTCGGCGGGATCGCGAGCGCGGTCGTGCTGTGGGTCGGAGGCTCCGCCGTCGTCCATGGGCGGATCTCGCTAGGGGATCTGGTCGCCTTCCAGATCTATTTGTCGATGCTGTTGTGGCCCATGATTTCGCTGGGCTGGGTCTCGAATCTCTTCCAGCGTGGCGAAGCCTCCATGGCCCGGATCCGCGCCATCATGGACGAGCCGATCGAGGAGGATCTCGAGGCGCCCAGGCTGCGGAGGCAGGAGCGGCAACGCGTGCCGATCGAGCTCAAGAACGTCGGATTCAAGTACCCCGCCTCGGACCGGTTCGTCCTGCGCGGCCTGAACCTTTCGGTGACGCCGGGGGAGCGGGTCGCCATCGTCGGCCGCACCGGCGCGGGGAAGTCCACCTTGCTCGCACTGCTGGCACGGCTGTTCGATCCGACGGAGGGCGCGGTCCTGGTGGGCGGGCGCGATGCGCGCGAGTGGACGCGCGCGGACCTGCGACGGGTGTACGGGATCGTGCCGCAAGAGAGCTTCCTCTTCTCCGACACCATCCGCGCGAACGTGGCGTTCGGGTTCGATGAGCACGGCGCCGTGCCCGCGGCCGAGGGTCCTCTTGCGCGCGCCGGTCTGAGGAGCGATCTGGAGACCTTCCCCCGCGGCCTCGACACCATGATCGGCGAGCGCGGAATCACCTTGTCGGGCGGACAGAAGCAGCGGGTCGCGCTGGCGCGTGCCCTGGCGCTGGAGCGGCCGGTGCTCCTGCTCGACGACGCCTTCGCGAGCGTGGATCCGGGAACCGAAGAGGAGATCTTGCAGTCGCTGTTCGAGCACCGCACGCGGCCCACGCTGCTCCTCGCGACCCATCGGCGCTCGGCGTTGCTCCGGGTCGACCGGATCGTGGTGCTGGACGAAGGGCGGATCGTGGATACGGGGACGCACGCGGATCTGATCCGCCGCGGCGGGCTCTACGCCGATCTCTACCATCGCGAGGAGATGGTGGAAGAGCTGGAGGCGCTCTAGTGGCGGCGCCCTGGGAAGCCTTCGGCCACGAAGAGGAGAAGGTCGGCGCGGTCTACGACCACGGGCTCGCCAAGCGCCTGGTCCGCTACCTCAAGCCCTACCGGAAGGAGATCTTCATCTCCGTCGTGCTGCTCTTCGCGATCTCGCTCCTGGAAGTGGCCGGTCCCTACATCACCAAGATCGCGATCGACAAGTTCGTCCGCCCGCTGCACGGCGGCGCGGTCCCGGAAGTGGCGGTGCGCGGCCTCATCACGCTCTCCATCCTGTACGTGTTCGTCCTGATCGTGGCCTTCGCGCTGCGGTACTGGCAGACCTATACGATGTCGATGGTCGGCCAGCGCGCGATGCAGGACCTGCGCCTGGAGATCTTCAAGCACGTCCAGACCCTGACCCCGGGGTTCTTCGACACGCGGCCGGTCGGGCGCATCCTCACGCGCGTCACCCAGGACGTCTCCACGCTGAACGAACTGTTCGCTCAGGGGGTGGTCGCGGTCATCGGGGACATCTTCCTGCTCGCGGGCATCATCGGCGCGATGCTGTTCATGAACTGGAAGCTGGCGCTGGTCGTGTTCACGACGGTGCCGCTGCTGGTTCTCGCGACGGCGATCTTCCGGGCGAAAGTCCGCGTGAGCTACCGGAAGGTCCGCACGCGGCTGGCGAGGATCAACGCCTACCTGCAGGAGCACCTGCAGGGGGTGGAGGTGGTGAAGCTCTTCAACGTCGAGACGAAGGAGTTCCGGGGGTTCGACCGCGCGAACAAGGATCACTACGAGGCGCACCTCCAGAACCTGTTCTATTACGCGGTCTTCTTCCCGGCCGTGGAATTCATCGGGGCGATCGCGCTGGCGCTCATTCTCTGGTACGGGGGCCTCGGGATTCTCGAGGGGACGGTCACGTTCGGCGTCGTGGTGGCCTTCTTGCAGTACTCCGAGCGCTTCTACCAGCCGATCCGGGACCTGAGCGAGAAGTACAACGTCTTCCAGGCGGCGATGGTCTCGTCGGAGCGGATCTTCGACCTGCTCGACACGAAGCCGGCGGTGCCGGAGCCGGCGGAAGTTGCCGCGGCGACTGGCACGAAGGCGGGGCGGCTGCGCGGCGCAGTGGAATTCGACCACGTCTGGTTCGCCTACAAGGACGGAGACTTCATTCTCCGCGACATCTCCTTCAAGGTCGCGCCGGGGGAGAAGGTCGCGTTGGTGGGCGCCACCGGCGCGGGGAAAAGCTCGGTCGCGAATCTGCTGACGCGCTTCTACGAGTTCCAGCGGGGCTCGATCCGGATCGACGGACGCGACATCCGAGACATTCACGGCCGCGCGCTGCGCCGGCAGATCGGGCTGGTTCTACAAGATGTGTTCCTCTTCGGAGGAACCGTGCGCGACAACCTGCGCTTCGGGGCGCGCGAGCGCTCGGCGGAAGAAGCGGAGCGCGCGTTGCACGAGGTGGGTGGTGGGCGCATGGTGGGACGGTTGCCGAACGGTCTCGAAGAAGAGGTCGGCGAGCGCGGCGTGTACTTCTCGATGGGCGAGCGGCAATTGCTGGCGTTCGCTCGGGCACTCCACTACGACCCCTCGATCCTGATCCTGGACGAGGCGACCTCGAGCGTGGACGTCGAGACGGAGCGCGTCATCCAGGAGGCGCTCCGGCGGCTGCTCGAGGGGCGGACCTCGCTCGTGATCGCGCACCGATTGAGCACCATCCTGGACGCGGACCGCATTCTCGTGATGCATCGGGGCGAGTTGCGGGAGCAGGGAACCCACGAGGAGCTCCTGGCACGCCGCGGAATCTACGCTCGGCTGTACGAGCTCCAGTACCAGGGCCAGGGCGCCGGCGCCGCTGAGAATGGCGATCGCGCGGGCGCCGGCGGTGGGAACGACGACGGGCGCGAAGCGTCGGGACGGTCTTCCGAAGGCTCCGAATCTCCCGCGTCCGCGGAGCCCGCGGCCGGATCACGCGGCATCACCTCTTCTCCGGAATAGCCCTCCGCCGAATGTCCGCGACCTTCGAGCGGGAGCTCGGGCAGGCGCTGCGGGTCGCGCGCGAGGCCGGCGCCCTCCTCAAAGAGAATTTCGGGAAATCCCAGGAAGTCGAATACAAGGGGCGCATCGACCTCGTCACCGAGATGGATCATCGCTCCGAGGAGCTGATCATCGGCCGCCTGCGCGCCGCATTCCCAGGCGACGGGTTCTGGGCCGAGGAGCGCGGCCGCGAGGCTGGGACGGGCCAGTCCGACCGCGTCTGGATCATCGATCCCCTGGACGGTACGGTGAACTACGCCCACGAGTACCCGGTCTTTTCGGTGTCGATCGCGTTACAGGTCGCGGGGGAGCTGGTGGCCGGCGCCGTCTACAACCCGCTCCTCGACGACATGTATGCCGCGCGGAAGGGTGGGGGAGCCACGCTCAACGGCCAGCAGCGGCGGGGGAGCAAGGTGGACAAGCTGGAGCAGGCTCTTCTTGCGACCGGCTTCGGGTATGACGTCGGGTCCGAGCCCGATCCCGAGAAGAACAACCTCGGCCCCTTCGCCCGCTTCATCCGCGTCGCCCAGGCCGTCCGCCGCGCCGGCTCCGCCGCGCTCGCGATCGCCAAGGTCGGCGTCGGCCGCACGGACGGATTCTGGGAGGGCGGTTTGCGCCCCTGGGACATGGCAGCGGCCATGGTCGTAGTCGGCGAGGGCGGAGGGTTACTCACCGACTACACAGGGGCCGCCCCGGACCTTGGGGGACGCCAGCTGATCGCGACGAATCGCCGCATTCACGAGGAAATGCTTCTCGTGCTCGCAGCAGGCGTGCATGGCACCCGTACGACCTAAGCGCTCGGCTTACCCTGTTGCAACGCGCCGCGGCGCGTGCTAGGTTTCGAGTCGTTCCCCCTCCGGATCTCCCCCCCGTTCTGAACCGTCCCCCCGTCGTACGTGTCTCTCCACCCGGGCCGCACGAGAGGAGAGCTGGTGTCGCTCTGGTCCACCTTCGATCCCCGACCGATCCTGCCTATCCGCTCCATGAAGCACCCGGCTCCGGCGCCGCGCGGGAGCCGTTCCTCCGATCCACATCGATCCGGATTTCCACGCGTCCCATTCCACGGAGGCATCGATGTCTCGAGGCACGCATCCGAGGGCCCCCCTCCTCTTCGTGCTTCTGGCCCTCACCCTGTCGACATCCTCGGCTCAGGCCGACCCGCAGCGAAAAGAGGGGGAAGTCATCATCAAGTTCAAGGAGACGGCGCGCCCGGGCGAAGTCGCGTCGATCCGGGCCGCGCTCCACGCGACCAAGCTCAAGCACTTCACTAGGATCAAGGCGGAGCATGAACGGATCTCGGGGCTCACCGTAGACGAGGCGATCGCGAGATTCCGCGGTAATCCTGCTGTCGAATACATCGAGCCGAACTACATCGTCCATACAACCGCCACCCCCAACGACCCGCTCTTCGACCAGCTTTGGGGCCTCCACAACACGGGGCAGACCGGCGGGGTCCGTGGCGCGGACATCGGCGCGCTTCAGGCATGGGACGCAACGACCGGCTCGGACATCCTCGTCGCGATGATCGACACTGGAGTCGACTATACCCATCCCGACCTCGCGGAAAACATCTTCATCAATCCTGGTGAGATTCCAGGAAACGGCGTTGACGACGACCACAACGGCTTCATCGACGACGTGCACGGCTGGGACTTCGTGAATCACGACAACGACCCGATGGACGACGCGGGGCACGGCACCCACACGGCCGGCACCGTCGGAGCGGTAGGAAACAACGGCGTCGGGGTGGTGGGCGTGAGCTGGCATGTGCGCCTGCTGCCGCTCAAGTTCCTCAGCTCGAGCGGGTTCGGCTCCGACGCGGATGCCGTTTCCTGCATCGAATACGCCACGATGATGCACGCCCGGATCATGAGCAACAGCTGGGGAGGAGGCGGCTATTCGCAGGCCATGTACGACGCGATCCAGGATGCCATGAACCAGGGCATTCTGTTCGTGGCCGCGGCAGGAAACGCCGCGTTCGACACGGATCAGACCCCGTTCTACCCGTCGGCATACGACCTTCCCAACGTCATCTCCGTGGCCGCCACGACGGCCTCCGATGACCGCGCCTTCTTCTCGAATTACGGTGCGACCACCGTGGATCTGGGTGCGCCCGGCGTCGGCATCCTGAGCACGACCCCGGAGAACACCTACAGCTCGTTCAGCGGCACGTCCATGGCATGCCCTCACGTCGCGGGCGCCTTGTCGCTCATCCTGTCCCGTTTTCCCACGCTCTCGGTGGACCACGCGAAAAGACTCTTGCTCGATTCGACGGATCCACTCCCGTCGTTGCGCGGCTTCGTCCTGAGCGGCGGGCGGCTCAACATCGCACGCGCCTTGCAGGGCCCGGACTCGACCGCGCCGGCCGCGATCGCGGACCTCACCGTGCTTTCATTGACGTCGAGCAAGGTACGGCTCGGCTGGACGGCGACCGGAAACGACGGCACGCTCGGGACGGCGCTCTCGTACGACCTCCGGTACTCCACGCTCGCGATCGACGCAGGCAATTTCGAGTCCGCGACCCCGTTCCCGGGGATGCCGTCCCCGACGCCCTCCGGGACGCACCAGGAAGTCACCGTTACGGGGCTCCAGGCCAGCACGATCTACTTCTTCGCCGTGAGAGCGCTCGATGGGTACGGGAACAAGTCACCGGTCTCCAATCTCGCGAGCGCCACGACGCTCCTCCCGCCGAGGATCCAGGTCTCGCCGCCGTCGCTCTCCGCGTCGCTGGGCCCTAGCGCCGTCGAAATGCGCACCATCAGCATCCGCAATCCAAGCAGCGGGATCCTCGACTACGAGATCACCACGATTCCCACGGGGACCTCCCCCGGGAGCTCCGCTCGCATCGTACGGGCTACCGACACGGCTTCGGCGGGTGCGACCCGAGCGCGAGGCGGGGCCGCCGTGGCACCGCTTGCCTGGCGTGACTACGCTCGGGAGAGGTCTGAACTCATGAAGGGACCCGCTGCGGACACACAGGCCGCTCCGGGCGCGCCGGTCTCAGCCCCGGCGTTGGCGTCCGCCTCGACCGCTCCGCTTCCGGTCGTGATCACCGATCCGTCCGGCGACGGCGGATTCGTGGACCTGACGGAGCTGAGGGCTTCCAGCGACCAGACGAACCTCAACGTCGAGCTGGATTTTCGCGCCTCGATCGACCGGCTGAATTTCGGTGGGTTTCTCTCTCTCGACGTCGACCAGAACCGGCTCACAGGAGTGCCCGCGTCCTTCGCCAGCGCGGGCCAGGACGTCGGCGCCGAATTCGAAGTCCACATGTTCACGCTTGGCTCCAATACCGTGTCGTTGTACGAGGCTCGCACACGGACCCTCGTTCGGTCCCTTCCGGTCACCCTAGGACCCCAATCGATTCGATTCTCCATTCCCCTCGCGAACCTGGAGGACGAGGACGGCAGCGTGGACGTCTCGGGGGTGGTCGGGGACGGCTCGGGGCCCACCGACTGGTTCCCGGATTCCGGCCACGCCACGATCCCGGGGATCCGGTGGGTGGCGGTGACGCCGAACGCCGGCACGGTCCCGCCCGGGGGCAGCGTCGACCTCGCGGTGGCTTTGAATTCCCGGGGACTTCGGGAGGGCGCGTACGATGGAGCGATCCGCATCGCGAGCAACGATCCGACGGACCCTGAGGTTTCCGTACCGGCGCACGTCGACATCAGCGGCACGCCCGTGATGGACGTTCCGAGTCTCGATTTCGATTTCGGATCGGTCGTGGCCGGAGCGTCGCGTACGGATTCGCTCGTGATCTCCAATCTGGGAACGAGCGTCCTGCATGTGTTCGGAGTGACGTCCGACAATCCCGCCTTCGCGGTGAGCGGCGATCCCTTCAACCTCGCCCCCGCAGAGCGCCGTGCGGTACCGATCACGTTCACGCCCGGCGGGATCGGGCCTTTCACCGGTACCTTGCAGGTTTCGAGCGACTTTCCAGGCGGCGAGGAGCTCTTCGGCGTCCTCTCGGGAAGCGGTGTTGCTCCACCCAACGTCAGCGCATCGCCGCTGACACTCGCCGCCAACCTCCGAACGGGGCAGATCTCGACCCAACCCCTCTCCATCTCGAATACGGGAACCGGCGATCTCATGGTGGAGCTCTCCGTCCGGAGTCCGCGCGCCAACGTATCGTCTGAAGCCGCATCGGCCCCGAACCCGAACCCGGTCGACTCGCACGGCGCAAGCTCGAAGGAGCTGTCCGACGGAACCGTGGTGGCGGCCGTGGACGGCCCGAGCGCCCAGTTCCCAATCCTCGTCATCCAGAACACGAACGCGTGGGGCCTCGACCTGGGTCCGCTGCTGCAGTCGCGCTTCGGCGTGCCGGTGAAGGTGATCCATTCCGATCAAGTCGATGCGGCCGACTTCTTCCGCCACGACCTGATCATCACGGTGGGTGACGAGAACACCGATTACTACGACGCGATCTCCGTCCACGCGCCCAAGTTCGAGGCGTACGTGACCGCCGGCGGAATCGTTCAGTACCAGGTCGCCACGCATGGCAATGACGTGCGGCTTGCGGGGGGTGTTCGCTTCGAGTTCGGAAACCTCGAATTCCAAAACCGCCCCGTCCTCAGGAATCATCCGGTCGTGGCAGGACTCCCGTGGGTCCTGGACGGGTTCTACGCCAACCACGGGTTCCTTTCCAACCTTCGGCCGAGTACCCGGGTGATCACGGAAACCTCGTTGACCGATCTTCCGACCACGGTCGAGTACCCCCTGGGAGCCGGAATGGTCATCGCGACGGCGATGCCGTGGGAGTTCATGTTCCAGGAGGGCCTTCCGGCGGGGCCGATCCTGACCAAAGCCTCGGCGTATTCCCTCTCCCAGGTCCGCCCGAGGTGGCTGGGCACCGCGCCAGCGAGCGCGGTTCTGCGGCCGGGGGAGAGCCTGAACGCGCAGGTCACGTTCGACGCGAGCTGGGCGTCGGGCGGAGGTCATGATGCCTTCGTTCGGATCGGGAGCAACGATCCGGACCAACCCGAGCTGGTTCTGCCGGCCCACCTGGATGTGACCCCGCTCCCGGAGATCGACCTCACGCGAACCGCGTTGAGTTTCGGGGCCCTGTTCGTGAACGGATCGCGCACGGATTCCGTGATGGTGTCGAACCAGGGAACCGCTCCTCTGGACGTCACGGATCTATCGTCGACCAGCCCGGACTTCATTTCCGGAACGGCACCCTTCAGTCTGGCCCCGGGAGAAAGCGTCGGGGTGCGCGTGACGTTTCATCCAGGGAGGGTGGGGCCGCTGGAGGGCACCCTTCATGTCTCCAGCAACGATTCGGACGAACCGGTGCGAACCGTCGTGCTCTCGGGAACCGGCCTGCCCGCTCCGGTGGTTTCGGCTGCGTCGTCTTCGATCGAGTTCAAGGTTCCGGTGGGTGGGCATGACCACTGGACACTCGCGATCGGCAACCACGGCGGGAGCGACCTGACATTCGTCTCGGAATTCCAGGCGCCGCCTACGGCCGCCAAGGCGACGGTCCTGCCGCCCTACGCCTCCTACCCCAAGGGCGCGCCCGATCCACGTGTGGGGATCGCGGTAACGACGGGAATCGGCGGCCCGGACCGGTTCGGGTATACATGGCTCGACAGCGACGAGCCCGGCGGGCCACGGTTCGAGTGGGTGGAAATCAGCGCCAGTGGGAGAAGGATTCCCTTGATCGGCGACGATCTCGTCTCGGCTCCGATCGCGGTCGGGTTCGACTTCCCGTTCTACGGGACGACCTTCGCCTCGTTCCGGATCTGCACGAACGGATTCCTGAGCTTCACCTCCAGGGGGACCGACTTCATCAACCAACCGCTGCCCAGCGTCCACGCTCCCGAGAACCTCATCGCTGCGTTCTGGGACGACCTGTTCGTGACGGCTCGAGGCGGCGTGTTCGTCCTTGCGGACAGTACCCGGGCGGTCATCGAGTTCCAGGACTGCATCCAGAGGTTCGGGTCCCTGGACCGGACCTACACCTTCGAGATCATCCTCTTTCCGAGCGGGGAGTTTGTATTCCAATATCTCTCGATGCTGGATTTCACGAACTCCGCGACCGTCGGATTCCAGAACGGGACGGGGGATGACGGTACCCTGGTCGCGTTCAATACCCCTTACCTTCACGATCGCCTGGCGGTTCGGGCCACGGCGCGTCCTCGGTGGATCGCGCTCCAGCCGGGCTCGGGGGCCATCCCTCCGGCGGGATCGCAGAACGTGCTCGCCATGGCCGACGCTACCGGCCTCGCCATCGGCAGCTACGCCTCGGTCCTTCTCATTCACTCCAACGATCCCGTCACGCCGGTCGTCCCGATCCCGATCTCGCTCCGGGTGCTCCCTTCCGTGGACGCGACCGCGACCAAGTTCGTCCCGAGCACGTTCAATCGCCAGAGCAGCGGCAGCCTGGTGCGGGTCTTCGTCGAGCTTCCGGCCGCGGCGGATCCGAACAGGGTCGTTCTCCCGAGCGTCCGGTTTCAGGATTCGGTGCCCTGCGCTCAGCGCACCCTCGTGATCGGCGACTTCAACGGGAACGGAATCCCGGATCTCCAGTTCCTGTTCGATCGTGGCGCCGTGGAGGCGGTGCTACCGGAAGGGGACTCGGTGGAGGTGAGGGTGACCGGGGAAGTGGAAGACACCGCATTCTTCACCGCGCGGGGCACCGTCCGCGTGATTCGTCCTCACCTGAAAGCCCCGAATGGTGGCGAGTCGCTGGTGTACGGGTCGCGGACCAGGATCACGTGGGACACTCCGGCGGAGTGGGACGTCGACCACGCGGACCTGGCCTACTCGATCGACGAGGGAGCATCGTGGATTCCGATCGCTCATGGGATCACGGGACATGACTTCGAATGGTTCCTGCCGCCCGTCGCCGCGGCGGCGGCGCGGGTAAGCGTGTCCGTGTTCGACTCCCTCGGGCTCCTGGGCTCCGACTCGAGCGACCATGCGTTCGCGATCACGCAGCCGGTCACGGGTGTGGAGGAGCCGGCGGCACCGCTCGTCGCCGCCCTCTACCAGAACAGCCCGAATCCGTTCAATCCGGACACGAGCATTCGCTTCGAATTGGCTCGGCCTTCGCAGGCGCTCCTGACCATTCATGGAGCCGACGGACGGATGATCCGGAAGCTGATCGATCGCCCGATGCCGGCGGGAAGACAGCGCGCTGTTTGGGATGGGCGAGACGACCAGGGACGTACCGTGGCGACGGGCGTGTATTTCTACCGGCTGACGGCGGGAACGTTCCGCGCGAGCCGAAGGCTTGTTCTGTTGAAGTGACGGGCAGGCGGGGAGGTCCCCGTCATCCCCTCGCGAGCACGCGCTCCACGACCCGACGAAGGATCAAATCCGCGCGGCCATGACCACGGGGCCGGCAGGCGCGGTCGCAGTCGGCGCACCGCCCTCGATCTCCAGTGAGATTGCGAAGGCCTGGAGCGTGAAGGGGTCGCCAGCGCTCTGGAGGCGGATCGTCGCCCGGCCGTCGCGGTCGGTGCGCACGAGGCCGAGGCTCGCGGGGCCCGTGTTCGTGATCGCCCAGAGCTGGTAATCCTTCCCCGGCGGCGCTACCAAACCCGACACCGAGACGATCGCCTGTCGGGTCGCGGGATCGTAGGTCACGCGGGCTTGGAGCTCACGCGACCCGGCCGGCGTGGGCCTGAGCTCGATCACGCGAGCCTGGGGTGCGGTGGCCATGGCGGTCCACCGACGCTCGCCCTCGATCTCCCGGTTCAGCCGCGTCACCTCCGCCCGTGATGCCGACAGCTCGCGCTGCAGCCGTGACGCCGCGCGCCATTCAATGAACCCGGACACGCCGAACACCACCGCCGCGAGCAAGGCGAGCCATGCGAAGACCGGCGTCTGGCGCCGGCGCGGGAAGGGAATCGGCGCGCGGCGCGCCTCCCGCGGTCCCTCACGCTGCGCGGACTCTCCCAAGACGCTGCCGAGAACGCGTGCTCGCAATGGGGAGGGCTCCAGGAGCCGCGGCGTGGCGGCCGCGAACGCCCACACACCGCGCCCGAGACGGTGGATCTCGGTCTCGCAGGTCGGACACCCTTCCTTGAGATGGGCTTCGAGCGCGGCCCGCTCGGTCTCGCTGAGATTGCCGAGAACGTAACCGGCGCAGCGCTCGAGCTGCTCGTCGCTGTGCGGGCTCAGGTCCAGTCCTCATGGGGAACGAGATCGCTCAAGCGCACGAGTGCCTGCCGGGTCCACGACTTGACCGTCCCGGGCTGCACGTTCAGCCGATCGGCGATCTCACTTTGGGTCAGGCCCTCAAAGTAGGTCAGCTCCAGAACCTGCCGATGTTGAGGGCCGAGGACGTCCAGGGCGCGACGGACCCGCTCGCTCATCTGTTGATGCGCCGCGTTCGCGGAGGCGTCCTCAGTCGGTGGGGGAGTATCGGCTCCAGGGGTCTGCCCGGCGCCCAGGCGGGAGCCCTCGCTGCGGAGCCGATCGATGGCCTTGTCCCTCGCCACCGTAACGAGCCACGCTCCGACTGTTCCGCGCCCCACATTGTAGGTTCCCGGCCCACGCCGGATCTGGAGCCAGCACTCCCGCAGAACCTGCTCCGCATCCGCCGGTTTTCTCACGATGCGCAGGGCCACGGAATAGAGGAGGCCGTTGTGCCGGTCGTAGAGCTCTTCGAGCGCACGGGTATCGCCGGTCCGGATCCCCTCGAGGCACGATCGATCGCGTTCCTGGCTGTTCATGAGGCGCGCAGCTTACGTGCAGGGCGTGGATATCACAAGCAGGCTTACGAGCAGGTTGGAACGCTGGTGTTCCCACCGGCGATGGGTGCTACGCTCTTCGGGAGCGTCTCACGAACCAGGAGACGGAAGGTACGTCCGCAGAGTCCCCGCGAAAGGGAGACCCCCATGGCTCAAACTCTCCAGCTCAACAAGCCTGCCCCGGAGTTCACGTTGCCCGACGGCAACAGGACGAAGGTCAACCTCAAGGACTTTCGCGGCAAGAGCGTCGTTCTTGCCTTTTACCCCGCGGACTGGTCGCCCGTATGTACGAATGAGCTCGCGATCATTCAGGAGACCCTCGAGGACATTCGCGGCTATAACGCGGAAGTCCTGGCGATCAGCGTGGATAACGTGTGGTCCCACAAAGCCTGGGCGCAGCAGCAGCACATCAGCTTCCCTCTGCTGAGCGATTTTTGGCCGCATGGGGAGGTCGCGCGAACGTACGGCGTCTTCCGCGACGAGGATGGGATCAGCAACCGCGCGCTGTTCTTCATCGATAAATCCGGCAACCTCCGCAACACCTGGATCGCGGAAAACCCGGCCGTGGCACCGGGGATCAACATCATCTTCGACGCGCTGGAGGTGATCCAGGGAGCCCACCAAACGGAGGCGCGCCGTGCTTGACCAACGAATGCAGCGGACTCCGGTCACCGACGCGGACTGGTGCATGATCGATCCGAACGCGCCGGTGACGATCCTCGAGTACGGGGACTTCGAGTGCCCCTACTGCGCAATGGCCGCTCCCGTGCTCGAAAGGATCGTCGTGGAGAATCCGGACGCGATCCGCCTGATCTACCGGCACTTTCCGGTGACCACGGTGCACCCCTTGTCGTTGATCGCGGCCGAGGCGGCGGAGGCCGGGGGCGCGCAGGGCAAATTCTGGCAGATGCACAACGCGCTCTTCGCCAATCAGCCCAGATTCGAGAGCGACTCGCTCCGCCAGCTGTCGCGAGCGATCGGCCTCGACATACGCCGGTTCGATCGCGAGATGGAGGCTCACGTTCATCTTCAGGAGGTGAAGCAGGACTTCCGTCGCGGCGTGCAGGACGGGGTGAACGGAACGCCGACCCTCTTGATCAACCGGGTGCGGTACGACGGTCCCCGCGAGTACGACGCCATCCTGAGCGCGATCGCCGCAGTCGCGGGAGCGAGGGAGCTGTAGCCGCACAAAGATTGAGCCGGCCCGGTTGGCTCAGGCCGGCTCAGGGATTCGAAATCTTGGTGGATCCGGCCGCTAGGGCATTCCCGTGATCAGCGGAAGCGGGGTCGACCCGTCGATGGCCTTGCTCAGATACTCCGAGTGAATCTTTTCCATCATGTTGTCGGAAGCTTCCGGCGTCAGGTGATTCTTCGTGCGCAGCCAGGCGGACAGGATCTTGACCTCCTGCTTGGTGCGTCCTGAGATCAGCGCCGGCGTGGAGCGGCGCTTCGCTTCCCAGGCAGCGGCGCATGCCATGTTGACGAGGTTGTCCGCGCCTTCGGGGTTCCGGGTCCGGAGAAACTGCGCGAGCATGCGCAGCGCTCCCGCGAGCGCGGCGTAGTTCTCGGGAACGGACGGATCCTTCCGGATGGCCTCCTGAGCCAAGCGCGCCCCTTCGGTATGGTCGGTGGCCGGTCCGGTGGGCGCTTTCGCTCCTAGTCCGGTGGCCTTGGGGGCACCTGGTCCGCCGGGCTTCGTCCCCGCAAACGGATTGGCGGCGCGCGTCGGCGTGCCGGGACGCGTTGCTGGCACGGCAGTCGCAACACCCGCCGTCAGCGAGCTGCCCGGATTCTTGGAGCGATTCGCCGGCATCTTTTCCTTCTTCCCATTCCTGTTCTTCATGGCTGGAATCTCCTGATTCGGTCCAGATCGCGCTCGTATTCTTCGACGAACCGACGCACGACCTCGGCCGCCTTGGGGACGTCGCGGATCAGCCCGCACGATTGACCTGCTTCGAGCTCACCCTCCTCGACGTCTCCCTCGAGGATTCCCTTGCGGGAATGGGAGTGCCCGTAGACCTTCTCCAGCTCCTCGCGCGTCGCCCCCGATGCTTCCGCCTGCCGCACGCGCTCCACCCACGGATTCCTGATCGCGCGAACTGGAGCGATGCGCTTTGCAAATAGCACGGTCGCAGCGTCGTTCGCGGCGGCAACTGCTTGCTTGTAGTTCGGATGGGACGACGACTCCTGGGTACACGCAAACCGTGTGCCCACCGAGATGCCTTCCGCCCCAAGCGCCATGGCGGCCAGGAATCCGCGTCCGTCCGCGATTCCGCCCGCGGCGGCCACCGGGACCGACAGGGCATCGGCGAGCTGAGGGATCAAGGCCAGGGTCGTGATCTCGTCCACGCCGTTGTGGCCGCCGGCCTCGAAGCCCTCGCCCACCACGATGTCCGCCCCTGCGTCCTGGGCCTTCAGGCCATGCTTCACGCTGGGCACGACATGGATCCAGAGGACGCCCGGCGCCTTCCGGACGCGCGGCCCGAGGACCGCGGGATTTCCGGCGCTCGTGATGATCACCTCGATTCCTTCGGCCAGCGCGATCTCGAGCAGCTCGGCCGCGTCGGCGCGGAGGAGCGGAATGTTCACCGCGAATCGCCTCTTCGTGAGCGCCTTGGCCTTCCGGATCTGGGAGCGGAAGAGCTCCTGATTCATGCCGGCGGATCCGATCGTGCCCAGGATCTCGGCCTCGGCGCACGCCACGGCGAGCTTGTAGCCGGAGGCCCAGATCATGCCCGCCTGCATGATGGGGTACCGGATCTGGAGGAGATCGGAGATGCGGGTGCGGATGCGCTCGATCAAGCGATCCGCCTCGACGGCGCGGAACCGGTCAAGCGCGGGCCTTGTGCAGGGGATCCTCGAGCTTCTTGACCCAGGGCTCGATCGCCCGCTGGCGCAGGAGCGCGTCGGCGAGGGCGAGGCAGGTCATCGCCTCGGCGACCGGCACCACGCGAGGGCAGAGACAGGGGTCGTGCCGTCCCGAGATCGCGAAGTCGCGCTCCTTTCCCTCGACGTCGACCGTCTTCTGCGGGATCGCGATCGACGAGGGAGGCTTGACGGCGATCCGGCACACGATGGGCTCTCCCGTTGAGATGCCCCCGAGGATCCCGCCGGCGTGGTTCGACGCGAATCCGCCGGGGGTCATCCGGTCGTTCATCTCCGAGCCGCGCCGGCGCGAGGCCGCGAATCCGTCACCCACCTCGAACCCCTTCACGGCGCCGATCGACATGAGCCCCCACGCGAGCACCGCTTCCAGCTTGTCCATGACGGGATCGCCGAGGCCCGCGGGCACGCAGTCGGCGCGGATCTCCACGACGCCTCCCAGGGAATCGCCCGCCTCGCGCGCCGCCAGGATGGCGCGCTCCATCAAGGGCGCCTTCTCGCGGTCGGGCACGCGGACCGGGTTTTCCTCGGCGAAGCCGAGATCGCGCTTCTCGGCCACGATATCGCCGACCTGCACCGTGTAGGCCTGCACGCGCGCGCCGATCGAACTCAGGATTAGCCGCGCCACGGCACCCGCCGCGACGCGCCCGACGGTCTCGCGTCCCGAGGACCGGCCGCTCCCCCGATAGTCGCGGACGCCGTACTTCTTCCAGTAGGTGTAGTCGGCGTGGCCGGGGCGGAAGAGATCTTTCAGGTTGGCGTAATCGGCGGGCCGCGCGTCCACGCTCCGCACGACGAGCGCGATGGAGGCGCCGGTCGTCACGCCTTCGAAGACACCGGAGAGAAGCTCCACCTTGTCCGGCTCCTTGCGCTGCGTGGTGACGGCGCTCTGTCCGGGGCGCCTCCGATCCAGGTCGCGCTGGACGACCTCGGCTGTCAGCGGGATTCCGGGAGGGCAGCCGTCGAGAATCGCCCCGACCGCGGGGCCATGGCTTTCGCCGAAGGTGGTGACCCTGAGGAGTCTCCCAAACGTAGAGCTCACCGCGGACGCGGCTTCCGCGCGCCGAGCCTCGATCCGGCCTTGATGATCGTGTTCGCCGACTGGTACGTGCGCTCGCGCCACGCCAGGTGGCGGCGCGCCATGCGCTCGAGATTCCAGAGCCACGTGGGGCGGATGTGCTTTCGCCCGCCGTCGATGATCGGCTCGACCTTCTTCCACACGACCATGTCCTCTCCGTGCGTGTCGAAGAAGAGATCCTCGTCGAGGAGACCGCGGTTCACGAAGGCCGCGACCATCTCCCAGTACGAGGTCGCCATCCGGAAGTGGCGGTCCACTTCGTCCCCGGTGAGATAGTGCGGGCGAATCTCCTCCCAGCTCTTGGGATTGAACTCGGAGAGCATGAAGGCGCGGGCCCGGCGCAGCTCGGGATCGCGGCGCAATTCGTAGAGGCGAAGGATCAATTGCACGTCATCGGAGGTGGGGCGCGGCATCGACCCTTCCTTTCTACCGCACGATGGAGGCGGTTCGCCATTCTCGCCCGCGACGCGCCCCTTGTCAAACCGGCCCCGGACCCCTAGGCTGCCCGGATGAAATACATCGTGCACACGGATGGAGCGGCACGCGGGAACCCGGGGCCCGCCGCGATCGGCGTCGTGATCGAGGACGAAGAAGGGCGTACGGTCTACGAGGCTTCCCGCGCGCTGGGCGTCCGCACCAACAACGAAGCCGAATACCTGGCGCTCATCACCGCCCTCGAATATTTGAAAGAGGCCCGCCCCAAGGAGGCGGAGTTCCGCCTGGACAGCGAGCTGGTCGTGAAGCAGCTCAGCGGGGAATACAAGGTGAAGGAGCCGCGACTGCGAGCGCTCCACGGGCAGGTGGTCATGCTCCTGAATGCCGTTCCCAAGTACAAGATCCGCCACGTCCGTCGCGTGGAGAACGCCCGCGCCGACGAGCTGGCGAACGAGGCGCTGGACGCGGTGGGTTGAATCTTCGCTCCGATCCCCCTACTCTAATCCCAGCGTAACAGGCAGGAACGGCTGTCCGGAGTGCCACAGGCGGCCGCGGGTCGCGCTTGCGCGGCCTGAGGAAAGTCCGAGCTCCAAAGGGCAGGGTGCTGGGTAACCCCCAGCGGGAGCGATCCCAGGGAAAGTGCCACAGAGAAGAGACCGCCGCGGGCGCAAGCACGCGGCAAGGGTGAAACGGTGCGGTAAGAGCGCACCAGCGGAGGCGGTGACGCCTTCGGCTCGGTAAACCCCACCTGGAGAAAGACCAAATAGGGGAGGAGAGGTGGCCCGCCTCGCTTGACTCCCGGGTAGGTTGCTTGAGGCGTCCGGTAACGGACGTCCCAGAGAAATGGTCGCCACGGAGAAATCCGACAGAACTCGGCTTATGGGGCACTCCGGCATCGTTTCCATTCCACGCGTAGAGATCGGACCGTACAAGGTCCACTTCGTTTCGGGCGGTCGATTCCGCCTGGACGGCGGCGCCATGTTCGGGGTCGTCCCCAAGGTGCTCTGGAACAAGGTCGCTCCCGCCGACGAGAGAAATCGAATCCGCCTCGCGATGAACTGTCTCCTTATCGAAGGGGACGGCAAGCACGTGCTGGTGGATACCGGCGTCGGCACGAAGAACGATCCGAAGTTTCGCGACATCTTCGCCGTGGAGCGCCCCGAGTCGCTGCTCGAGGATCTCGCGGCGCTGGGTATCAAGCCCGAGGACGTCACCACTGTCGCGACCACCCACCTCCACTTCGATCATTGCGGCGGGGGAACCACGCGGGGCGAGGACGGCGCGGTGCGCCCGACCTTCCCGCGCGCCCATTACCTCGTGCGGCGCCAGGAGTGGGAGTCAGCGCATCCGCCGAACGAGCGAAATCGCGCCTCGTATCTCTCGGAGAACTACGATCCGATCGAGACGGCGGGGCAGCTGGTGCTCCACGACAAGGACATCGAGATCCTGCCCGGCGTAACCCTCAGGGGATTGCCGGGGCACACGGTCGGGCACCAGGGCGTGTTCTTCGACATCGACGGCGCGCGCGCCCTCTACACGGTCGATCTCGTTCCGACGGTCGCGCACCTTCCGCTGCCGTACATCATGGGATTCGACACGCATCCCCTCACGACGCTGGAGACGAAACGCGCGATCCTACGGGACGCGACACGCGAAGGCTGGCTCTTCCTCCTGGAGCATGATCCGGATCACCTCGTGGTCCGCGTCGCGGGCACCCCGGAGCGCCCCACGTTCGAGAAAGTGGCTTGACAGCGTAACCCCCAAGTTTTTATCCTGCCGTACTTAGCACCTTTTTTCACGAAGTCCGGAGGGTTTGGCAGCAACCGGTCTGAAGCCTCGATTCTCGCGCTCCGGGGAACCACGATGAATCAGCGGGAGCGCTTCCACACGCGGTTCTATCTCGTCGCCATGCTCTTCATCGTGTTCGACATCGAGACGGTTTTCCTCTATCCGTGGGCGATCGTCTTCAAGCAGCTCCGGATCTTCGGCTTGATCGAGATGGCCGTGTTCGTGGGGATCCTCCTCCTCGGCCTGGTCTACGTCTGGGGGAAAGGCGCGCTCGAGTGGGACTGACGCCGCATCCAGAGGACCTGACCCCGCTGGGCGACGTGGAATCCTCGATCGTCGGCCTATTGAAGCCGCGTTTCCCCGACGCGTATCGCTCGGAGCAGCTCTTTCGGGGACAGCTCTCGGTCCGGCTCGATGCGAGCGCCTTTCCCGAGGTGCTTCGGGTCCTCCGCACGAATCCCCAGCTTCTTTATGAGTTCCTGACCGACATCACCGCGGTGGACCGGCACACGCACCGGGAGCCCGGCGAGCCGCGCTTCGAGGTGGTCTACAACCTGTATTCGCCGACCTTCAGTCGCCGCATCCTCGTCAAGACCTGGGTGGAGGAAGGGGGAAGCGTGCCGACGGCGACGACGCTATGGCGCGGAGCGAATTTCATGGAACGCGAGGTCTACGACATGTTCGGCGTGATCTTCTCCGGCCACCCGAATCTGGAGCGGATCCTCACGCCGGACGGATGGCTCGGGCATCCGCTTCGCAAGGACTTCCCGACGCAATCCGCGCAATTCCCGGTCGTGGAGAGCTGATCCCGTGCTCTCGCCGGAAGCGCGCCAAAGGATCGAGTCGCTCAAAACGGTCTACGAGACCAACCAGTCGGCGCTGATCCCCGCGCTCCACGTCGCTCAAGCGGACCAGGGTTGGCTGAGCGAGGAGACGCAGCGCGAGGTGGCTTCGATCCTGGGTCTCACGGCGCAGGCGGTCCGCCAGGTCGTCACGTTCTACACGATGTTCCAGCAGAAGCCGGTCGGCCGGCACCTCATCCAGGTGTGCCGGAATCTCTCCTGCTCCCTCCTCGGCGGACAGAAGCTGCAGAAGCAGATCCAGGACAAGCTCGGCCTCGAGGACGGCGAGACGACCCAGGACGGGCGATTCACGTACCTCTCGGTCGAGTGTCTCGGCTCGTGCGGGACCGCGCCGGTATTGATGGTGAACGACCGCTACTACGAAAACGTCACGCCTCAACAAGTCGATCGACTCCTGGAAGAGCTGAAGTAGCCGCGTGGACGCCGCGTTCCTGATCGAATCGGCGGTCAAAGTCTTGATCGTTCTGGGATTCGTATTGCTCGGGGTTCCGCTCATCGTGTGGATGGAGCGGAAAGTGATCGGCCACATGCAGGACCGGATCGGACCCCAGCGGGTCGGCCCCTTCGGACTCCTGCAAACCATCGCGGACGGTATCAAGCTCTTCTTCAAGGAGGACCTCATCCCCGGCCAGGCGGACCGGGTCGTCTTCTTCCTCGCGCCCGCGCTTTCCGTCATCACCGCGTTTGTGGCGCTGAGCGTCGTGCCGTTCGGGGACAAGGTCACGGTGTTCGGCCGCGACGTGCCGTTGCATGTCGCCGACGTGAACGTCGCGATTCTCTGGGTGCTCGGAACGACCTCGATGGGCGTCTACGGAATCGTCCTCGGCGGCTGGGCCTCGAACAGCAAGTATCCGCTCCTGGGAGGGCTCCGATCCTCGGCGCAGATGATCTCCTACGAGCTGGCGCAGGGGATCTCGCTCGTGAGCGTGATCCTCATGACCGGAACGCTGAGCCTCGCGGGGATCGTGGCGCAGCAGGAACACATGTGGTTCATCGTGCCGCAGTTCTTCGCGTTCGTGATCTTCCTTCTCTGCGGCATCGCCGAGACGAACCGCGCGCCGTTCGACCTGCCGGAAGCGGAAACCGAGCTGGTGGCGGGCTTTCACACCGAGTACTCGTCGATGAAATTCGCGCTCTACTTCCTTGCGGAGTACGCGAACATGATGGTGGTTTCCGCCGTCGCGATCTCGGTCTTCTTCGGGGGATGGCGCGGGCCGTTCCTTCCGCCCGTCGCCTGGTTTCTGATCAAACTCTCGCTTTTCCTCTTCTTCTTTGTTTGGCTGCGGGCGACGTTTCCACGTCTTCGGTACGACCAGCTCATGGCCTTCGGGTGGAAGGTTCTTCTGCCCGCGTCGCTCTTGAACCTCGCGGTCACGGCGGTCGTCGTGGCACTCACGGGATAAGGGCGGCCATGGGCGAAGCCATCCTGTTCACGCTCTTCTCCTTGTCGGCGGTGGCCTTTGCGCTGGGGATGGTCTTTCGGAGGAATGCGGTCCATTGCGCGCTCCACCTGGTCGGCGTCCTTCTCTCGCTCTCGGGGATGTTCGTTCTGCTCCACGCGCAGTTCATCGCCGCGATCCAGATCCTCGTATACGCGGGCGCGATCATGGTGCTCTTCCTCTTCGTGGTCATGCTCCTGAACGTGAAAGGGGAGACCCCGCTTCTCACTCCCGGCGCGGCGAAAGGCTTCGGGTTCTTCTTCGCGTTCATCGCGTTCGTGGAGCTGCTCTGGATCGTCGTGTCGCAGGGAGGCACGGAGGGAGAGCCTGCGCCGGTACCGGCCTTGCCTCCCAACTTCGGATCGCCGGCCGAGATCGGCAAGATCCTCTACACCACGTGGCTTTTCCCGTTCGAGGTGACCTCGATCCTGCTCATGATCGCGGTCGTCGGCGCCGTGGTCCTGGCGAAGCGAAAGTTCGCCTGATGGGGTCGATGGGCGTCCCGACGGAGTACTACCAGCTCGTCGCGGCCCTGCTGTTCACGATCGGGCTCATCGGGGTGCTGGTGCGCCGGAGCGCGCTCATCATTTTCATGTCGATCGAGCTGATGCTGAACGCGGTGAACTTGAGCTTCGTCGCATTCTCCAGACAGCACGGGCAGATGGACGGGCAGATCTTCGTCTTCTTCGTGATGGCGGTCGCGGCTGCCGAAGTGGCGGTCGGCCTCGCGATCCTGGTGGCAATCTTCCGGAATCGCGAGACCGCGAGCGTGGACGAAGTCCACCTCCTGAAGGGATAGCGCGTGGGACTGACGCTTCTTTGGCTCGTGCCGCTCCTGCCGCTGGTCGGCGCGATCCTGAACGGGGTCTTGGCCGGAACGCTCCCACGCAAGATGGTCAGCGCGATCGGGGTCGGCTCGGTCGGGCTGTCGTTCGCGATCGCGGTCGCGTGCTTCGGCGACCTGCTCGCGCTCCCCCCCGAGTCGCGCCGGGTGACTCAGGGGCTCTTCACCTGGATTCAATCGGGGGACTTCCACGCCGAGGTCCGGTACGCGCTCGATCCTCTAGGCGCCGTGATGATGCTGGTGGTGACCGGCGTCGGCTTCCTGATCCACGTCTACTCGACCGGTTACATGGGGCACGAGAAGGCGTACGGGCGTTACTTCTCCTATCTGAACCTGTTCACCTTCTCGATGCTCACGCTTGTCCTGGCGGACAACTTCCTGCTCATGTTCCTGGGCTGGGAGGCCGTCGGGCTCTGCTCCTATCTTTTGATCGGGTTCTGGTACCAGCGGCCCGCGGCCGCCGAGGCGGGGAAGAAGGCATTCGTGGTGAACCGCATCGGCGATTGGGGATTTCTCCTTGGGATCTTCCTGATCTTCGTGACGTTCGGCTCCGTGGATTTCGCGACGGTGTTCACGCAGGCGCCGCAACGTCTCGCGGTGGGGAGCGCCGTCGCCACCGCGATCGCGCTGCTTCTGTTCCTCGGCGCGACGGGCAAGAGCGCGCAGCTACCCCTCTACGTCTGGCTTCCCGACGCGATGGAGGGTCCGACCCCGGTAAGCGCGCTCATCCACGCGGCGACCATGGTGACCGCGGGGGTCTACATGGTGGCGCGCTGCCACATCTTCTATCTGCTCTCGCCGCCGGCCCTCCAGGTGGTCGCGATCGTGGGAATCCTGACCGCGCTGTTCGCGGCCACGATCGGCCTCGTCCAGAACGACATCAAGCGCGTCCTTGCCTACTCCACGATCAGCCAGCTCGGCTACATGTTCGTGGGCTGCGGCGTGGGAGCCTTCGCTTCGGGGATCTTTCATCTGATGACCCACGCCTTCTTCAAGGCGCTCCTGTTTCTCGGCGCGGGCAGCGTGATCCACGCACTTTCGGGGGAGCAGGATCTCTGGAAGATGGGCGGCCTCAAGGCCCACCTTCCGTGGACCCATGCGACGTTTCTGATCGCAACACTGGCGATCGCGGGCGTATTCCCCTTCGCGGGCTTCTTCAGCAAGGACGAGATCCTGTATCAGGCCTGGCTTCGCGGGGGACCGCTCCTCTGGATGGCGGGCGTCATCGGCGCCTTCATGACGGCGTTCTACATGTTCCGGCTCTATTTCCTCACGTTTCAGGGACGATCACGCGTGTCCGAGGAGGCGATGCACCACCTTCACGAGTCTCCAAAGAGCATGACCGGCCCGCTCATGATTCTTGCGGTCCTGAGCGTGATCGGCGGGTTTGTCCAGGTCCCGATCCTGGCGGGAGGGCAGCGGCTCGACCAATTCCTGGAGCCGGTATTCGCCGACGCGGTGGATCTCGCACCGGCGGCGCATGCGGCCAGCGCGGCGGGGGCGGAGGTCGGCCTCATGGTGATCTCGCTCGTGGTCGCCTTGATGGGAATATTCGTCGCGTACAAGTTCTATGTCGCCGACCCGGAGCTCCCACGGCGGCTCGCGGAGCAGATGCGGGGAGCCTATCGCCTTGTCTTCAACAAGTACTGGGTGGACGAGATCTATGAATCCTTCGTGGTACAACCGATCTACCAGGGCTCGGTCCGGCTCTGGGAGCGCTTCGACGCCGCGGTGATCGACGGGGCCGTGAACGGCGTCGGAAGGCAGATCGAGCGAGGCGCGGAGCTTCTGAGGCTAGCCCAGACCGGTTACGTTCAGGTCTACGCGCTGATCCTGACGCTGGGGGCGGTGGTCTTGATCGGCTACCTGGCGCTCCGATGACCTTCACGATCCTCGGCGTTCCGATTCTCACGTTCCTCACGTTCTTTCCGACCGTGGGGGCGCTCCTGATCATGCTGCTGCCCGCTTCCAAGCCCAGGACGGTGCGCGTAACCGCGTTCCTCGTGTCGATCATCACGTTCGCGGCGTCGATTCCGCTTTTCACCTTGTTCGACTCGACGCAGCGCGGGATGCAGTTCACGGAGCAATCGGCGTGGGTGCCCAGTCTGGGCATCAGCTACCACATGGGCGTGGACGGGATCAGCATGCTCCTGATTCTGCTCACGACGCTGCTCACGGCGGTTTCGATCCTCGCCTCCTTCTCGGCGATCACGACGCGCGTGAAGGCGTACATGGTCACCTTCCTTCTCCTCGAGACCGGGATGATCGGGGTGTTCACGGCGCTCGA
>VBOR01000123.1 GCA_005893165.1 Candidatus Eiseniibacteriota bacterium
CATCGGACCACCGACTTCGGGATGGCCGACCGGAAGATTCCCGGCGACGGCGTCGTCTCGGGCTTCGGCCGGATCGACGGGCGGCTGGTCTTCCTGTTCGCCCAGGACTTCACCGTGTTCGGCGGAACGCTGAGCGAGCCGAACGCGAAGAAGATCTGCAACGTGATGGACCAGGCGATGGAGAACGGCGCCCCCATCATCGGACTCAACGATTCCGGCGGCGCGCGGATCCAGGAAGGCGTGCAATCGCTCGGCGGCTACGCCGAGATCTTTCTCCGCAACACCCTCGCCTCCGGCGTCGTTCCCCAGCTCTCCGCGATCCTGGGACCCTGCGCCGGAGGAGCCGTCTACTCCCCCGCAATCACCGACTTCGTGATCATGGTCAAGGAGACGAGCCACATGTTCGTGACCGGGCCGAACGTCATCAAGGAGGTCACGAAGGAGGACGTCACCTTCGAGGAGCTGGGCGGCGCGATGACTCACAACACGAAGAGCGGCGTCGCGCATTTCGCGGTGGACGACGACGAGGCGTGTCTCGCGACCATTCGCCGGCTCCTCTCGTTCCTTCCCTCGAACAACGTGGACGACCCGCCGCGTATCGCGTCCCAGGACCCTCCCGATCGCATGGAGCCGCGGCTCAACAACATCGTTCCGGGCGAGTCCAACAAGGCGTACGACATGAAGGAGATCGTGCGACTCGTCGTGGACGATGGAGACTTCTTCGAGGTGCACGAGCACTACGCTCCGAACCTGATCGTCGGCTTCGCGCGCCTGGGCGGTGCTCCCGTGGGCGTCGTCGGAAACCAGCCCCAAGCGCTCGCCGGCGTGCTGGACATCAAGTCCTCCACCAAAGGAGCGCGCTTCGTGCGGTTCTGCGACGCGTTCAACATCCCCCTCGTCACCTTCGAGGACGTCCCGGGCTTTCTTCCCGGGACCGAGCAGGAGTGGGGCGGCATCATCCGACACGGCGCCAAGCTCCTGTATGCTTACTGTGAGGCCACCGTGCCGAAGCTGACGGTGGTGGTCCGGAAGGCCTACGGAGGCGCCTACGACGTCATGTCCTCGAAGCACATCCGCGGGGACTACAACGTGGCATGGCCCCAGGCCGAGCTGGCCGTGATGGGGGCCGAAGGAGCCGTGAACATCATCTACCGGAAGGAGCTCGAGCAATCCAAGAACGCGGCCGCGGCGCGGGCCAAGTACGTGGCCGAGTACAACGAGAAGTTCGCGAACCCCTACGTGGCCGCGGCGCTCGGGTACCTCGATGACGTGATCGAGCCGCAGGAGACGCGCCCCCGATTGATCCGCGCGCTGTTCGCGCTTCGCAACAAACGCCAGTCCCTCCCACCCAAGAAGCATGGCCTGATCCCGCTCTGACGTAGGGCGCCTCCCTTGAATCCTCCATCGAAGCCGTCCTCGCGCGCCGTCCGTCCCCGCCGGGTGCGCAAAGTCCTCGTCGCCAACCGGAGCGAGATCGCGATCCGCGTCTGCCGCACCCTTCGCGAGATGGCGATTCCGTCCGTCGCCATCTACTCCGAGGCGGATCAGGACGCGCCCCACGTCTTCGCCGCGGACGAGGCCTACCCGGCGGGCCCCGCGCCCGCGGCGCAGAGCTACCTTCACGCCGAGCGGATCCTCGAGGCCGCGCGCCGGGCCGGTGCGGACGCGATCCATCCCGGCTACGGCTTTCTCTCCGAATCGGCCGCATTCGCGGAGGAGGTGGAGCGAGCCGGCCTGGTCTGGATCGGCCCCTCCCCTTCCGCGATCAAGGCACTCGGGGACAAGCTGAGCGCACGCGCGATGGCCCTGCGCGCCGGCGTCCCCGTGCTCCCCGGCACCGAGACACCGCTGAGCGACGAGGCCGAGCTGAGGAAGGCCGCGGACCGGATCGGATTCCCCGTGGCGCTCAAGGCGGCCGCGGGAGGCGGTGGCAAAGGGCTCCGGCGCGTGAATACGTCCGACGAGCTGGCGCAGGCGCTGAGACTCACGCAGGGAGAGGCGAGGAACGCCTTCGGCGACGACCGGATCTACCTCGAGCGCTGGCTGGAGCGGCCGCGCCACATCGAGGTGCAGCTTCTGGGGGACGCTCAGGGAAACGTGATCGCTCTGGGGGAGCGCGATTGCTCCATCCAGCGGCGGCACCAGAAGCTGGTCGAGGAGACCCCTTCCCCCGCGCTGGACGAGACGCGCAGGAAGGAGCTCTGGGGGTTTGCGGTGAAGGTGGCGCGCGCGGGCGGGTACACGAACGCCGGCACGGCGGAATTCCTCATGGACCGTTCCGGGAAATTCTACTTCCTGGAGGTGAACGCGCGTTTACAAGTAGAGCATCCCGTCACCGAGATGGTGCTGGGGCTCGACCTCGTGCGCGAGCAGATCCGGCTCGCGCAGGGCGAGCCGCTCCCTTGGACGCAGGAAGCAGTGCGCCCTCGCGGAGCGTCGATCGAGTTCCGGATCTATGCCGAAGATCCCGAGGGCGGCTTTCTCCCGCAGGCCGGCACCGTGCGGCGTCTTTCCCTGCCCCAGGGGCCGGGCGTGCGATGCGACGTCGGCGTCCGGTCGGGAGGCCAGGTGCCGGTGCACTACGACCCTCTGATCGGAAAGATCATCGTGTGGGGAGACACGCGCGATGCGGCGCTCTCCCGCGCCGCGCGCGCTCTCGGCGAGTGCGTGCTCTCCGGGATCCCGAACACGCTCCGGTTCCATCGCTGGCTCCTCGAGCAGGAGCCGTTTCGCTCCGGCGGCTACGACACCTCCTTCGTGGCCCTGGAATACAAGGGCCAGGGTCCTTCCGACTCGGCGCACGAGGCCGAGGACGCCGCCATCCTCGCGGTGCTCCACCTCCATTCGATCTCACGCGGCCCACGCTTCTCCGAGTCCGGAGACTCGGCTCGGAACGGAGACGCGGAGCAGAGCCGGTGGCGCCTGGCGCAGCCGGGGCTTCGCGCCCCCTGGAGACCGCGGTGAGATACCTCCTCACGCGCGAGGGGCAGGACCTCGAGGCTCAGGTGGAGCCGGAGGGCGCGGGACACCGCGTCACCATCGAGGGCCGGTCCCATCACGTCGATGGCGCCCTCGGCGAGACGATGCGCGTGCGGGTCGACGCGAGACCCGTGGAGGGATGGGTGAGCCGGCGCGGCGACACGCTGGAGGTCGAGCTTCGCGGGCGCGCGTACCGCTTCCGCGTGCGGGATCCTCGCGCGCCGAAGCTGACGCGCCGCAGATCCTCGGAAGACGCCACGCGCGGCGAGCTCCACGCCCCCATGCCGGGGCTCGTGGTCCAGGTACTCACCCACGAAGGGGAGGAGGTCGAGGCGGGCCATCCGGTCGTGGTGGTCGAGGCGATGAAGATGCAGAACGCGCTGGTGGCGCCGCTCAAGGGACGTGTCACTTCGATTCCGGTGACGCCCGGGACCGCGGTGGAGAGCGGTCAGCTCCTGCTCGCGATCACGCCCGAGGAGCCCTGATCCATGTCGCGGGCCGATCTGGTGCGGAGAAACTCCGGCGCGAAGAACGGGGGCGCGTCGGCAGGCACCCAGGCGGCGGGCCGCACCTCCCCGGATCGGCCCGGAGAGCCTCCCTACCTTCGCGGCATCCACCCCACCATGTACCGCTCGCGGCTCTGGACCATGCGCCAGTACGCGGGCTTCGGCGACGCGACCTCCTCCAATCGCCGCTATCACTACCTTCTGTCGCTGGGCCAGACCGGTCTCTCGGTGGCGTTCGATCTCCCGACCCAGATGGGCTACGACGCCGACCACCCGCGCGCGCGGGGCGAGGTCGGGCGCTCGGGCGTGGCCATCTCCACGATCGAGGACATGGAGCGGCTACTCCAGGGGATCCCCCTGGACCGGGTCAGCCTCTCGATGACGATCAACGCCACCGCGATGACCCTTCTCTCGCTCGTGATCGCGGTCGCGGACCGGCGAGGCATCGCGCGCGCCAAGCTCTCCGGCACCGTTCAGAACGACGTGCTGAAGGAGTATATTGCGCGCGGCACGTACATCTATCCGCCCGCGGCGTCGCTCAAGATCGCCACGGACCTGATCGAGTTCAGCGCCGAGGAGACGCCGCAATGGAATCCCATCTCGGTGAGCGGGTACCACATCCGCGAGGCAGGCTCCACCGCCGTGCAGGAGGTGGCGTTCACGCTCGCGAACGGGCTCGAGTACGTGCGCGCGGCGGTGGCGCGAGGGCTTCCGGTGGACCGCTTCGCCCCGCGGCTCTCCTTCTTCTTCAACGCGCACAACGACCTCCTCGAGGAGATCGCGAAGTTCCGCGCCGCGCGGCGTCTCTGGGCGCGCCTCATGGAAGAGCGCTTCCATCCGCGCGATCCCAATTCCCTCAAGCTGCGCTTTCACGCGCAGACGGCCGGGAGCACCCTCACCGCCCAGCAGCCCCACAACAACATCGCGCGCGTCGCCATCCAGGCGCTGGGAGCGGTGCTCGGCGGCGCCCAGTCGCTCCACACGAACTCCTTCGATGAGGCGCTCTCGCTCCCCAGCGAGGAGGCGGCCACGGTGGCGCTCCGCACCCAGCAGATCCTCGCGTACGAGAGCGGCGTGCCGATGACCGTGGATCCCGTGGGCGGCGCGGTGGCGCTCGAGGAGATGACGGATCGGATCGAGCGCGAGGCACGCGAGCTGATCGAGCGGATCGACGCCGCGGGGGGCGCCGTGCGCGCGATCGAGTCGGGGTTCCAGACGCGCGCCATCGAGCAGAGCGCCTACGAGCACCAGATCCAGGTCGAGCGCGGCGAGCGGGTGATCGTCGGGGTGAACCGCTTCGTGGATCCGGACGAAGAGGCCGGGCCGAGGTTTTCGCTCGATCCCGAGCTGGAGCGTTCCCAGGCCGAGCGCGTGCGCGCGTTCCGGGCCTCGCGGGACGAGCCGCTGGCGCGGCACGCCCTCGAGAGGCTGGGAGAGATCGCCCGCCGCGACATGAACCTGACGCCCGGTGTGATCGACGCGGTCAAGGCGGGCGCGACGCTCGGCGAGATCTCCGACGCGCTGCGGCAGGTCTACGGGGCCCACGATCCCAATGCGTGAGGACGCGTGACGATCTTCCAGGCAGCGATTCTGGGCGCGGTCGAAGGGCTCACGGAATTCCTGCCGGTCTCCTCGACCGGACACCTGATCCTCGCCGCGCGCGCCATGGGCCTCGTCGGCGAGGTCATGAACGCATTCGAGATCGTGATCCAGGCGGGGGCGCTCCTCGCCGTCCTCTGCCTCTACCGCGCGCGCGTCTTCCAGGTCGTGGCCGGCGTCGCGCGGCCGCGCTCCGGGGGCGGGCTCCTGCTCCTGAAGCTTCTGGTCGCGTTCCTGCCCGCGGCGATCGTGGGACTTGCCCTCCATCACGCCATCGAGCGGCACCTCTTCGGTCCGCGCCCGGTCGCGATCGCGCTTCTCCTCGGCGGCGTGGTCATGGTGATCTTCGAGCGTGTCCGCCGCGCGCGCGGCGGGACGCCGCGGTTCGAGAGCGTGGACGCGATCCCCCTCACGGTCGCGCTCTGGATCGGGATCTTCCAGTGCGCCTCGCTCTGGCCCGGAATGTCCCGCTCCATGGTGACGATCCTCGGAGGGCTGATCCTCGGATGCTCCGCCGTCGCCGCGGCCGAGTTCTCGTTCCTGCTCGCGCTCCCGACGCTGGGCGCCGCGACCCTCTTCGACTTCGTGAAGCACAAGGATGCCCTGCTCCACGGCGGCGAGGTAGGCGAAGCCGCGATCCTGACCGGCCTCGTGGTCGCGGCGGTCGTGGCCGCCATCGCGATCCGTTCCTTCCTGCGCTACCTCACCCGCCACGGGCTCACGCTCTTCGGCTGGTACCGGATCGTGCTCGGCGTCGTCCTCCTGGTGCTCCTGGGGCGGCACGTGGCGGGACTCCCGTGAGGTGCGGGACGGGGCTCCCGTGACGAGACTCCCGTGAGCCATGTGATCGGGCTCGCGCACGTGGGGATCGCGGTGCGCTCGCTGGAGGAGTCGATCCCGGTCTGGGTCCGCGCGTTCGGATTCCGCCACACCGACACGATCCAGTTCGATTCCATGAAGCTCCGCATCGCGTTCCTCCGCGCCGGAGAGTCGGAGATGGAGCTTCTGGAGCCGACGGCCGCCGATTCGCCGGTGGGGCGCTTTCTCTCGAAGCGCGGCGAAGGGATCCACCATCTGTCGTTTCACGTCACGGACCTCGAGGAGGCGCTGGAGGAGGCGGAAGCCGCGGGGCTGGAGCTGATCGACCGGTCCCCGCGCGAGGGCAGCCACCGTACGAAGATCGCATTCCTGAGTCCCCGGACCCTGAACGGGGTGCTGGTCGAGCTGTGTCAACGGAGGGAGCCATGAATTCCAAGAAGATCATGCTCGCGATTCTGTGCGTGGGGGTCGCCGCGGCCGCCTGCACGGCGACGGCGAACAATCCGAAGCTGGACTCGAGGTACGAGTACACGGTCGGGGACGACGTGGCACAGCGCACCGCGAGCATCTTCCGCATCACCGCCGGCATCGAGGAGCCGACCCTCGTCTACTACGACCGGGAGAATCACGACATCGTGGCGGAGATCATCGGCAACACGGACAACGTCGAGGCGGCCAAACGCGAGATCGACGCGCTCGTGGACGTGATCCGCGCGAACGTGGTGGGATACGCCAAGAAACAGCACAGGCTCGACCTCACCGACAACGACGTGACCCTGATCTACTACGTGGACAGCGATCAGGGGGTGCCGGTGGAGGTGGTGCGGCGCGAGAAGGGCAAGTACATCGTGCCCGTGGGCGGCGAGGCAGGGGGCGATGCCGAGGACAAGGAATAGATGAGTCTTCACCCGTTCCGGGGGAAACACCGCGCTCCCCGCGCAGAGACCTTGGTTGCATTTCTCTTCACGGCGCTCGCGCTCACGAGCTGCGCCGGATCCGGCGTCGCACGCGTCCGGTCCTCGGCGGGACCGGGCTCCGGGTTCCTGACGGCCTCCGCCGCGATGGTGCGCCCGCTTCAGAGCCGGGTCCGGATCACACCGCTCCTCACCGCGGGCGACACCCTCTTCTCCAACAACCCCGGGGAGCTTCCCTTCGTCTTCGCGGGGCGTGCCGGCGGGCTGGGCGCGCGCGACCGCGGAGACGGAACCGCCGAGGTGCTGGTCTCGCACGAGGACGCGTGGCTCGGCGGATTCGAGGGATCCATGGTCTCGCGCCTCGAGCTGGATCTCCGGAACTCGGGCGTGCTATCGGCCGGGTACGTCCTTCGCCCGGATCGCGGGTACATGGGGTTCACGCATGCCGCGCTCCTCGACACGCGCGTGGGATTTCTGAGGCCTCAGTTCTTCGTGAACGAGCGCGGGCACCCGCTTCGCACGCCGCTCGTAGCCGCCATCGACCCCGCGACCGATCAGGTCCTGGACCTCCCGTGGCTCGGGGCCATGCGGCACAAGAGCACGGTGGCATTCCCGGTGGGAGGAAAGACCCTTCTCCTCCTGACGGGCGGGAGTCAGAACCCCGCGCTCGACCAGCTCTACCTCTACATGGCCAACACCGACACGGAGATCCTCGCGGGAAGCGGCCAGCTCTATGTCTTCTGCGCGGACCCGAACGACCTCGCGCAGCGCTCGCAGAGCGCGGCACGACTGCGCCGCGGGATTCCGGTGCGGGGAACGTTCGTCCCGATCCCGGATGCGCAGGCCCGCTCCCAGGCGACGCTCGCTCCCCTGGTCCAGGACCTGGGATGCCTCAACTTCGTCCGCCTCGAGGGGATCGCCATCGATCGAGACCGTCCCAACGGGTTCTACTTCGTGGACCGTCTGGGTTACGGGGCCGCGGCGGGCCTCCCGACCACGGCCGGAGGGGGAAGGCTCTATCACGTGACCCTCGATCCCTTCGACCCCACGAAGGTGCAGGCCCTCGAGGTCGTGCTCGACGCGAGCGACGGCGACGATCTCTTCCGCCCGTCCAGCATCGATACCGACGACCAGTGCGTGATGATCCAGGAGTATCCGGGAGCGCACGGAATCCACGCCTCCCGGATCCTGCGCTACGACGTCCGGTCCCGGCGCCTGGACGCGCTCGCGGAATGCGTGGAGCGCGATACCCGGGGACGATTGGTTCCGCAGGGCGTGGGTGGGGAATGGGAGACGAGCGGGATCACCAACGTGAGCGACTTCCTGGGCGAGGACAGCTGGCTCTTCACCGTCCAGGCCCACACGGTGCGGATCGTCCAGGACGCCCGGCACCTGGGAGAAGCGGGGCAGATCCTCCTGCTTCGCGGCGCCCGGAATCCTCCGCGTCAGTAGCCGCTGGGCGGAGGAGGCGGAGGAGGAGGCATCTCGTCGTCCGTGTTGGAACGCGGCGCCGGCAGATTGTCCTCCGGTGCTCCGGTCTTGTCCCCGTTCGAGCCCGCCACCTTCTTGACGCCCTCGGTGTCGAAGGTCTCGGTCGGGTTCCGCTCGTAGCGCAGCTGGAGCTGGCAGCTCACCTTCTTCGCGGTCCGGATCGAATATCCGTTGTCCAGCAGCAGGACGATCGGCGTGCCGGCCGGGAGATCCTGGTCCAGCGTCAGATTGGACGAGCGCGGCGAGGTCCAGAGCGGCTGCGGCTTCTTGCCGCTCTTTTGCTTCAGCCACAGGTCGTAGTCGGAGGCGCGGAAGAGGCGAACGATGATGTCCTTCCTCCCGTGCGTCGAGACGGTCCCAAAGAGATGCACCGCCTTGGCGCCCCCCTTGTTCGTGGGCAGGTCCAGCGCGAAGAACTCCGCGGGCCCGACGGTATAGGAAGAGTCCACGATCTCGGAGACGTAGCCGTCCGTTCCCGCGTGGCGGGCCGGAGCGGCGGTGGCGGAGTCCCCCGCGGTCGCGCTTCCCTTGCCCTCCTCCGCGGCCGCGAGCTCCATGGCGTAGGCCAGGCCTCCGGTGGGCCGGTGCGTGAGCAGAAGCCCGAGGGCCGCGAGGAGGAACGCCGTGAGCCACGCTCCCCGGTGCCATTGTCTGGGATGAATTCCAGTTCCGAATCTCATCGCAACCTCCCTTCGGACGCTTCGCCGGGGCGTCAGTCTTGGCCTTTGGGCTCGTACTCTCGGAAGAGCTTCCCCCAGTCCGATGCCATGATCTTCTTCTTACGCGGAATCCCGACGAATGGATACCAGTATCCGTCGTGATAGAGCCGCGACGCGAAGTACGACCACGGCACGAGCGGGCTCCGGAGCAGGATCTTCTCCAGAGGCTTGAGCGGGCCGTGGTAGATGAGCTTCTGTCCCTTCGACGCGAACGTGTTCTCATTCCTGTGAAAACCCAGATTCACGTTCGACACATCGTCCCCCACCAGATCGATGCAACGCGGATCCCCGTTCCCCAGCTTGGCCTCGTCGGCCAGCCGGATGAACTTGATCGTCAAGGGATCGAAGCCCATCAGCTTGGCGGCCGTGGCGTCGATGGCCACCTGATCGCGCGACGCAATCAGGAGATTCGTGATGTGCGGCCGCATCGCCCGCGGCCCCGGGCCGTCCCCCGCGATCACCCCATCCATGACGGCGAAGATCCCCCGGTGGATCTCCTTCTGGATCGTCAGCAGGTCCACGAGCGTCTCGTGGATCACGCTGTGCGTCCAGTGACGCTTGAGATGAAGGAGCCCGCCGAACGCGTTCTTCATCGCGCCGGTCATTTCGGTGAAGACGTGTGTCTTGAGCGTCGGCAGATGGATGACGTTCGTCCCCATGAGCGTCTTCGGAATCATGAGACCGTCCGGGTAGACGTCGT
>VBOR01000062.1 GCA_005893165.1 Candidatus Eiseniibacteriota bacterium
GGACGGCTGGGCGGCCAGGCCGACGTGCACGGCGTCGCCGGGACGTGGCGCGACCTCACCGACAGCGTGAACTTCATGGCCAGCAACCTCACGGCCCAGGTGCGGAACATCGCGGACGTGACCAAGGCGGTGGCCAACGGCGACCTCTCGCGCAAGATCACCGTGGACGTGAAGGGAGAGATCCTCGAATTAAAAGATACGGTGAACCGGATGGTGGACCAGCTGAGCTCCTTCGCCTCGGAGGTGACGCGCGTGGCGCGCGAGGTGGGGACGGAAGGGAAGCTGGGGGGCCAGGCGGACGTGAAGGACGTGGCCGGCACCTGGAAGGACCTCACCGACAGCGTGAACTTCATGGCCTCCAACCTCACGGCCCAGGTGCGAAACATCGCCGAGGTCACCACGGCCGTGGCGAATGGAAACCTCTCCAAGAAGATCACGGTGGACGTGCGCGGGGAAATTCTCGAATTGAAGGACACCGTGAACCGGATGGTGGATCAGCTCCGCTCCTTCGCGGCCGAGGTGACGCGCGTGGCGCGCGAGGTGGGAACGGAAGGGAAGCTGGGCGGGCAGGCGGACGTGAAGGGCGCGGCTGGCACCTGGAAGGACCTCACCGACAGCGTGAACTTCATGGCGTCGAACCTCACGGACCAGGTGCGGAACATCGCCGAGGTCACGACCGCGGTGGCGCACGGGGACCTCTCGAAGAAGATCACGGTGGACGTGCGCGGGGAAATTCTCGAATTGAAGGACACCGTGAACCGGATGGTGGATCAGCTCCGCTCCTTCGCGGCCGAGGTGACGCGCGTGGCGCGCGAGGTGGGTACGGAGGGACGGCTGGGCGGCCAGGCCGACGTGCACGGCGTCGCCGGGACGTGGCGCGACCTCACCGACAGCGTGAACTTCATGGCCAGCAACCTCACGGCCCAGGTGCGGAACATCGCGGACGTGACCAAGGCGGTGGCCAACGGCGACCTCTCGCGCAAGATCACCGTGGGGGAGTGTCGGGCGTGTGGAAGGATCTCACCGACAACGTGAACTCCATGGCCTCCAACCTCACCGGGCAGGTGCGGGGAATCGCGCGGGTCGTGACGGGGGTCGCGAACGGCGATCTCCGGCGGAAGCTCACCCTGGAGGCCAAGGGGGAGATCGCGCAGCTGGCGGACACGATCAACTCGATGATCGACACGCTCGCCACCTTCGCGGATCAGGTGACCTCGGTGGCGCGCGAGGTGGGCGTGGAAGGGAAGCTGGGCGGACAGGCGCGCGTGCCCGGCGCGGCGGGAACCTGGAAGGACCTCACCGACAACGTGAACCAGCTCGCGGCCAACCTCACGACGCAGGTGCGCGCGATCGCCGACGTGGCGACCGCCGTGACCAAGGGGGATCTGACCCAGGAGATCAAGGTGGAGGCGCGCGGTGAGGTCGCCGTGCTCAAGGACACCACCAACGAGATGATCCGGAACCTGCGCGAGACCACGTCGAAGAACAGCGAGCAGGACTGGCTGAAGACGAACCTGGCCAAGTTCAGCCGCATGCTCCAGGGACAGAAGGACCTCCTCGCGGTGGGCCAGATGATCCTCTCGGAGCTGGCGCCGGTGGTGAACGCGCAGCGCGCGGCGTTCTATCTCATGGATCAGCCGGAGAAGGGGGAGCGGCTCACGCTGCTCGCGGGCTACGCGCTCGACGAGAAAACGAGCGCTTCGAAGGGCCTCAGGGTCGGGACCGGGCTCGTGGGGCAGTGCGCGCACGAGAAGCGGAAGATCCTCCTCGAGAAGGTGCCCGCCAAATACGGGAGGATCCGCTCGGGTCTGGTCGAGGCGAGCCCGCTCAGCGTGATCATCCTGCCCGTGGTCTTCGAGGGAGAGGTGCGCGGCGTGATCGAGCTCGCCTCCTTCGAGCGGTTCAGCCCGACGCACCAGGCCTTCCTGGATCAGCTCACCGAGACGATCGGGATCGTGATCAACACGATCGAGGCGAACACACGTACCGAGGACCTGCTGGCTCAGTCCCAGTCCCTGGCCGGCGAGCTCCAGCAGACGAACCAGGAATTACAAGAGAAGGCACGCCTCCTCGCGCATCAGAACGCCGAGGTGGAGCACAAGAACCGCGAGGTGGAACAGGCGCGTCAGGCGCTGGAAGAGAAAGCCTCGCAGCTCGCCCTGACGTCCAAATACAAGTCCGAGTTCCTCGCGAACATGTCGCACGAGCTCCGGACGCCGCTCAACAGCCTCTTGATCCTCTCGGATCAGCTTTCGAAGAACGCGACGGGGAACCTGAATCCACGGCAGATGGAATACGCCAAGACCATCCACGCTTCCGGGAACGACCTCCTGAACCTGATCAACGACATCCTCGATCTCTCGAAGATCGAATCGGGAACGGTGGCCGTGGATCTGAGCGATCTGCGCTTCGCGGATCTCCACGGATTCGTCGAGCGAACCTTCAATCACGTGGCCGAGTCGAAGAATCTGGAATTCACCGTCAAGCCGTCGCCCGACCTGCCGCGCTCCATCCAGACGGACGCCAAGCGCCTGCAGCAGATTCTCAAGAACCTGCTCTCGAACGCCTTCAAGTTCACCCGGCAGGGAAGGGTCACGCTCGAGATCTATCCGGCGCGTTCCACGGTCCAGTTCGAGAATGCCACGCTGCGGGAGACGGACGCGGTCATCGCGTTCTCGGTCTCGGACACGGGGATCGGGATTCCCCTGGAGAAGCAGCAGATCGTCTTCGAGGCGTTCCAGCAGGCGGACGGAAGCACCAGCCGCAAGTACGGCGGCACGGGGCTCGGGCTGGCCATCAGCCGCGAGCTGGGGTGGCTCCTGGGAGGAGAGATCCAGCTCGAGAGCTCGCCAGGCGAGGGGAGTCTGTTCACCCTCTACCTTCCGGCGAAGTTCGTCCCGGCGGCGCGCCGGCCGGCGCCCGACAACACGCCGGAGGGCAGGACTCGTCCGGCGATCACTCCCGGCGCGGTGGCGGTCGCGGAGCCCGTGGAGGAGCACGCGGCGGAGGACCCCGGGGACGACCGCGCCCAGATTGCCGCGGGGGACCGCGTCCTCCTGATTCTCGAGAACGACCGGGCCTTCGCGAAGATGCTCCTCGACGTCGCCCACGACCATGGGTACAAGGCGCTGATCGCGGGATACGGCGCCACCGCGTTGAGCCTCACGGGAGAGTACGCCCCGCACGCGATCACCCTCGACATCTCCCTTCCGGACATCAACGGCTGGCGCGTGCTCGAGCGGCTCAAGAACTCCGCGGCCACGCGGCACATCCCCGTCTATGTCATCACCACGGACGAGGACCGGGAACGCGCCCTTCGTGGGGGGGCGATCGGTATGGCCATGAAGCCGATCCAGACCCGGGATGCGCTCGATCAGATCCTGACCTCCCTGTTCCGCTACGTGGACCGGAACGAGCGGGAGCTGCTCGTGGTCGAGGCGGATCCCGAGCGGCGCAAGAAACTGCGCCGGTTCCTTCCGAAGAACGGCGTCAAGCTCGTGGAGGTGGCCCCGGAGGAGGCGCTGGCCGAGCTGGCCAAGGGCTCGACCGACTGCGTGGTGCTGAATCCCGAGTTCCAGAACGGATCCGCCGAGATGATCGACGAGGTCGTCAACGCCGGGAAGCTCTCCGGCGTGCCGGTGCTCATCCATCGTTCGGAGGAACTCTCGGAAGCGGCGGCCGAGACGGTGCGGCGCCTCGCGAAGACCGCCGTCGTTCGCGAGGTCCAGAGCCCCGAACGGCTCCTCGATCTGACCACGCTCGTCCTTCACCAGCGCCTGGAGGATCTGACGGAGCCGCAGCGTCAGGCGATCCTGGATCTCCGCAACGGAGACAAGACGCTGAACGGTCGCAAGGTGCTGATCGTGGACGACGACATCCGGAACATCTTCGCGCTGACCAGCACGCTCGAGCAGCACCACATGACGACGCTCGCGGCGGAAACCGGACGGGACGCGATCGCGATCTTGGAGGCGAACCCCGACGTGGACGTGGTCCTGATGGACGTGATGATGCCCGAGATGGACGGACTGGACACGACGCGGGCGATTCGTCAGATCCGGCGGTTCCGGGATCTGCCCATCATCGCCGTGACGGCGAAGGCGATGAAGGGAGACCGGGAGAAATGCATCGACGCCGGGGCGTGGGATTACCTCGCGAAGCCGGTAGACCAGGACGAGCTGCTCGCCATGTTGCGGGCGTGGCTGGTCCGCTGAGGAGCACGACGTGACGCGACCCGTGAACATCCTCGTCGTCGACGATCTTCCGACCCAGAGGCTGACGGTCGAGGCGGCGCTCGCGGATCTCGGCGAGCGGATCGTCTCCGTCGGATCGGGACGGGACGCGCTGAAGTTCCTCCTGGAACACGAAGCGGCCGTCATCCTCCTGGACGTCAACATGCCGGAGATGGACGGCTTCGAGACCGCCACGCTCATCCGGCAGCGGAAGCGGAACGAGCACACGCCGATCATCTTCCTGACCGCGAACGCCGACGAGGTCCAGGCCGCGCGGGGCTATTCCGTGGGCGCCGTCGATTACCTGATCTGCCCGTTCGCTCCGGACGTCCTGCGCACGAAGGTGGGCGTGTTCGTCGCGCTCTCCCGCGCGAAGGACCAGGTGCGGCGCGAGGCGGAGCAGCGGGTGGCGCTCACGCGGGAGCAGGCGGCGCGGGCCGCGGCCGAAGAGCAGAGCAGCAGGTTGCGGGTGCTCGTGGAGATCGGCGGCGTGCTGACGCGGGCCGTGGACGGCTCTCCCTTCGAGAAGGAGCTCCTGGCACTCTTCGTCCCGCTCCTGGCGGACGAAGCCGGGATCGTCCTCAGCGCGACGGACGGGAGTCCCGGCAGCTCCACCTGGTTTCGCGCCGGAACGGGCGGCGACCGGAGCGGGCGTCTTCCCGGAGTGCCGCCGCCCGAGCTCGCGGACGCGGTGTCCGCGGTGCTCTCTTCCGGAAGGATCGAGAGGACCCGGGAGAGCTCGGGGGGCGTCACCGGAATCGCGCTCCCGCTCTCCGGAAGGTCCGGCATCTACGGCGCGCTCGGGATGTGCTCGGTCCGGCACTACTCGAACGCCGACCTCGAGCTGATCGAGATCATCGCGAGCCGCGCCGCGAGCGTTCTCGAGACCCGCAGGCTCTACCGCGAGCTTCAAGAACGGGACCGGCGCAAGGATGAGTTCCTCGCGATGCTCTCGCACGAGCTCCGGAATCCGCTCGGCGCCATCACCTCGGCCGCCCAGGTGCTTCAGCTCGGCACGGCATCGACGGAGAAGGTGGAGCGGGCGGGCAGCGTCATCGCGCGGCAGTCCTTCCAGCTCTCGCGGATGCTGGACGACCTGCTCGAGGTCTCCCGCGTGACCACCGGACGCGTCCAGCTCACGGTCGAGCCGTTCGATCTTGGGGAGCTTGCGGCCAAGACGGTGGAGGCCCTGCGTGCCTCCGGCCGCATGAACGGACACGAGCTCGCCTTCAAGGCCGATCCCGTGATGGTCGAGGCGGACGTCGCGCGAACCGACCAGATCATCACGAACCTCCTCGTGAACGCGGCCAAGTACACGGATCCGGGGGGCAGGATCACGCTGCGGGTGAAGGCGGAAGGCTCCCAGGCGATCATCCGCGTATCCGACAACGGGATCGGGATCAGCGCGGAGCTCTTGCCGCGTCTCTTCGAGGTCTTCGTGCAGGGCCGGCAGGCGCTGGATCGGGCGCAGGGAGGGCTCGGGATCGGCCTGGCGCTCGTGCGCAAGCTCGCCCAGCTCATGGGAGGCACGGTAGACGCCAGGAGTCCGGGTCCGGGACAGGGAAGCACCTTCGTCGTCCGATTGCCGCGCCTGATCGCGTCCCCGGTCAAGCTCAGCGAGAAGGCGCAGCCCCGCAACCTGCCGGGTGCCCTGCGTGTGCTCGTCGTGGACGACAACGCCGACGCGCGCGAGATGCTCCGCACCTTCCTCGATCTGGCTGGTCATCAAGTCCACGACGCGGTCAGCGGACCCGAAGCGGTCGAGAAGGCGGCGACGACCCTGCCCGATCTGGCGCTCGTGGACCTGGGCTTGCCAGGGTTCGACGGGCTGGAGGTGGCAAGACGCCTCCGAGCCGACGAGCGCACGCGGGGCATCCTGCTCTTCGCGATGACGGGCTACGGCCAGCCCGACGACAAGAGGAAGACCGCCGAAGTGGGATTCGACGGGCACATCGTGAAGCCGGTCACGTCGGAGCAGCTCACGGAGGTGCTCACGATCAGCGCCGGGAGAGTCGCCCAGGCTCGCTCTTGACGCAGCGTTTCCCCAATTCACCGTAGCCCAGAGAAAAGCCCGATTTGCCCAGCCAAACCCCCGACGATTGAGTCTCCGGCGCGCGACGCTCCTCTACGCGCATCTCATCGCCGCGAGCTTAGGCGCTCTACGACTCAATCGCGGGGGTTTGGCTTGCCGTCGTGGGCTCACGATGCGTTGTCGCGTAGGTAAGAGAAAAGCCCGGCGATTCAGCCATAGAGCGCCTAAGCCGCGTGCGTCGAGAAACGCGCACAGGCAAGCGTCGCGCGCCGGAGGCTGAATCGTCCGGGCTTTTCTCTGAGCTATGGGTTGAGGCTTCGTGCCTACGCGACGAGGATGCGGCGGCGGGCCTGGGACGGGACCCGCGGCTGCGGCGTGAGGATGCCCTCGAGGTTCAGCGGATCTGCCGCGCTGAGCTTGAGTCCGCGTCCCGCGGCGCTCTTCGACCGCCGCAGGCGGCGCGTCAGCTCGATGGCCTCGGGTAGCGCGTACTGCTCTCCGGCGAACCGCTGCACGAACCGGCCCCCGCGCACGTCTCCGCGAAGCTCCCACAGCCGGTAGACCCGCACGAGATCCCGCCAGGGGATCGGAAGCCGCTCGCGGTCGACCACGCGACGGAACACGATCCCGTAGCGCGCGAGAAGGCGGCGCGCGGTGAATTCCACGAGACCTCCCGGCGCCGCGGCCGCAGTGTTCGTCCCGTCCCGAACGTCGGGCGTGCGCTCGAGATGCGGAGTCCGGAAGCGCGTCCATCGTCCCGCGGGCGCGAACGGCGCCCGCTTCATGACGCCTCGCCGGCGGCTCGGCGGCGTGATCAGGCGCCGCAGTCCGCTGAACGAGTCGCACGTCACGATTCCGCGGCCGATGAGCTGCGCGAGCCCCATCTCCACATGCGAAGGGAGTAATCCGGATTCGCGCTGGAGCTCCTGCGTGAACGAAGCCCCGCGCTTCTGAAGAAGGTCGAGCAGGATCGAGGCGTAGCTGGGAAGCGGCCCCGCTCCATTCCCGTTGGACCCGGTTTCGGAGGTATCGACCGGCGCCGCGAGCGCGAGCCAGGCGTCCAGATCCTCGCGCGGGAGAAGACAGACAGGCGTGGACCGGATCGGCGTGTTCCCGCCGCCCCAGAGGCGCCCCCAGACCAGCTCCCCCGAGAGGGTCACCTGGTCCAGCCACTCCTGCCGGTAGCCGCGGACACGGGCGGGCAGGATGCTCGATTCCCAGGCCGCCGCCGCGATCTCGAACCCGGCCAGCTGCCGCGCGACCTCGATCACGCCGCTCGGTCCCTCGAGAAGATATGCTTCGTCCGCGTGCTGCCAGCAGGCGAGGAAGCGCCAGAATTCCGCTGCGGTGATCGGCTCGATCTCCCGGCGAAGCCGCTCGAGCGTGTCCCGGTGGATGCGCGCGAGAAGCCGCCGGTCGCACCAGGCCTGCCTGCCTCCGAGGCGGCAGCGGAGGACGACCCCCTCGCCCTCGAGCTCGAGGAGGAGCTGCTCCTCGGATCGCGGGACGCTGGGGCCCTCGCCGGATGGATCCCCCACGAGGACCGGCCCGAGCGCCTCGAGCCTGCCGCGCAGGACCGTCTTGGGATCCAGGGATGCCTCGACGGCGCGCCACCGGATCGTGCCCTGCGGATCCTCGACTTCGAGCACGCGCCCCGCGGTCCGCAGCTCCTCGAGCCACGGCACCCAGTCCGAGGCCGCGGCTTCTTCCTGCGTGACGTATCCCATCCAGAGCAGCGCTTCGTGCATCTCCTCCACGTTCTGGGGCTCGGGCCAGGCCTGCTCGCGCACGCGATCGACCGCTTCCGCGTCCAGCGCCCCGAGGGTGTCTGCGATCTCGGGGTCGATGCGATGGCGGGCGGCCACGGCCTGCGTCCGCCGCTCTTCCAGCGGCGCGTCGTCCAGGAATCCATAGGGCATCACGTTCAGGATCCCGCGCGCGAACGCGGAAGGCTCGCGCGTGTCGATCGCGACCTTGCGGATGGTGCCGTCGCGGAGCCCGCGCAGCACGTCGAGGAATCCGTCCACGTCCATCGCCTCGTTCAAGCAGTCCTCGATGGTCTGCCGCACCATCGGATGCTCCCAGGGAATGGGCTGGTCCCCCGGGGGCAGCGTCTCGGGGCAGGCGAGCGCCTGAGGGAACGCCTTCACCAGCTCGTCCTCCGCGCGCATGCGGAGAAGGGGCGTGGGCACCCGCTTTCCGCCTCCCTGCGTGCGCGAGATCAGCAGCGAGCGCGCCAGATTCCACCTCCATCGCGTGCCGAACATCGGGGCGTCGAGGAGGGCCTGGACGAGGAGATCGCGCGCCACGTCCGGATGCAGGTACTGGAATACCTCCTCCAGAGGGAAGCTGTGCTGCGGCCCCAGCGAGAGCACGATGGCTTCGTCGTTGGCGGCCGCCTGGAGCTCGAAGCCGAATCCGCGGCAGAATCGCTTCCGGAGCGCCAGTCCCCACGCGCGGTTGATCCGTCCTCCGAAGGGAGCGTGCACCACGAGCTGCATCCCGCCCGATTCGTCGAAGAAGCGCTCGAGGACGACGCACGTGGGCGTGGGCACCGCGCCGAGCCCCCGCGCGCCCTCGTTCAAAAACTCCGCCAGCTCCGAGGCCGCGGCACCCGAGAGCCCGACCTCGCGCCGCAGACGCTCCGGATCCCGCCCCTCTTCGCGCACGCGGCCGACCGCATCCGAGAGCTCGCGCGTTCGGGCGGGCGCCTCGCCGAGCCAGAAGGGAATGGTGGGGGGCGCGCCCTGGGCGTCCGCGACGCGCACGACGCCCGGCTCCACCCTGAGAATTCGCCAGGAGGCGTTTCCGAGCTGGAAGATGTCCCCGCCGTTCGCTTCCACCGCGAAGTCCTCGTCCAGCGATCCGACCAGCGTTCCCTCCGGCTCGATCAACACGCGATACTGTCCGGTGTCCGCGATCGCGCCTCCCGACGTGAGCGCTGTGATCGAGGCGCGCTTCGTACCGCGGAGCCTCCCGTGCACGCCGTCCCGGTGGAGGAGCGCCAGGCGGCCCTGCGTGTGCAGGCGGACCACGTCGTCGAATTCCTCGCGCTCGAGACCGCGATAGCTCCAGGCACGCCGGAACACCTCGAGGAGCTGCCGCTCCTCCCAGGTCTCCGGCACGCAGGCGGCCACGATGTGCTGGGCGAGGATGTCGAGGGGACGACCGGGAGCAAGCGTGCGGTCCAGCACGCCGCGCCGGACCGAGTCCAGGAGCGCGGCCGCGGTCACCAGCTCGTCCTGAGTGAGGGGGAAGATCCGGCCCTTGGGAGTGCGTGCGAGCGCGTGGCCGCTCCGGCCCACGCGCTGGAGGAGGACCGAGATGGAGTAGGGCACGCCCACCTGGATCACGAGGTCCACGTCCCCGATGTCGATCCCCAGCTCGAGCGAGGCGGTCGCGACCAGGGCGCGGAGGGACCCTTCCTTGAGTCTGCGTTCCGCATCGAGACGGCGCTCCCGCGCCAGGCTTCCGTGATGGCTCGTGACCTGCTCCTCGCCGAGGACTGTGGTCAGCCGGGCCGCGATCCGCTCGGCCAGCTTCCGGGTGTTCACGAACACGAGCGTCGTCCGGTGGGCCCGGATCAGGTCCGCCATCTTCTTGACGATCTCTTCCCAGGTTTCGTGGGAGCAGACGGTGCTCAGCGGGGAGTCGGGAAGCTCGACCGCGATGTCGAGGTCGCGGCGGTGCCCGATGTCCACGATCGCGCACTCGCGGCCCGCGCCGACGAGGAGATGCGCGATCTCCTCCACCGGCTTCTGGGTCGCCGAAAGACCGATCCGCTGGAGCGGTCCCCGCACCAGCTCCTCCAGGCGCTCGAGCGAGAGCGCGAGGTGCGGGCCGCGCTTGTTTCCGGCGACCGCGTGGATCTCGTCCACGATCACCGTGCGCACCGTTTCGAGCATCTTCCGTCCCCCCGCGCTCGTGAGCAGGATGTAGAGGGACTCGGGCGTGGTGACCAGAATGTGCGGCGGCCGCTTGCCCATGGAGGTGCGCTGGCTCGAGGGCGTGTCCCCGGTGCGCACGAGCACGCGCACCTTCGCGAGCTCGGGATCCCGTTCGCTCAGCTCCGCCAGCGGCCCTTGGAGATTCTTCTGGACGTCGTTTCCGAGCGCCTTCAGCGGCGAGACGTAGAGAACCTGCGTCTCGTCGGGCAGGTCCTTCCCCTGGCGGAGCAGCCCGTCGATCGCCCAGAGAAAGGCGGCCAGCGTCTTTCCGGTGCCGGTAGGGGCCGCGATCAGGGTGTGCGCTCCGGACCGTATGTCCGGCCACCCCTCGCGCTGCGGGGGAGAGGGCGTGCCGATTCGCTCGGTGAACCAGCGCCGGACGGAGGGATGAAACTGCTGCAGCGACATGCTCGGACCGTTCATGGGACGGCTGGGTCGGGCACGCGCTCGAGGCTGACCGGCCGCACGAGCGCGGCACAGCGCTTCGCGCGCTGCCTCGCCTCGGCGACGTCCGGGCCGTACGCGAGCGCCACGCCCATCCTCCTCCGCGCGAATGCCTCGGGCTTTCCGAACAGGCGGACCTCGGTGCGCGGCAGGCGCAGCGCCTCCTCGAGGCCCTCGTACGCGATGCCCTTCGCGTCCACCCCTCCGTAGATCACCGCGCTCGCGCCCGGCGACAGGAGCTCCGTGCTCACCGGCAATCCGAGAATTGCCCGGGCGTGGAGCTCGAATTCGCTCTGGGCCTGCGTGACCATCGTGACCATTCCGGTGTCGTGGGGACGCGGGCTCACCTCGCTGAACCAGACCCGGTCCTCCTGGACGAAGAGCTCGACGCCGAAGATGCCACGCCCTCCCAGGCCGTCGGTGACGCGCTTCGCGATGTCGCGCGCCCTCGCGAGCGCGACGTCAGTCATCGGCTGCGGCTGCCAGCTCTCGACGTAATCTCCCTTCACCTGCACGTGCCCAACGGGCTCGCAGAAGAGCGTCTGCCCCTCGCCCCCCTCCGCTCCGGCCCGCACGGTGAGGAGCGTGATCTCGTAGTCGAAGCGGATCCACTCCTCGACAATCACGCGCGTGCGGCGCACCCGGCCGGCGCTCATCGCGTATTCCCAGGCGCCCGCCACGTCCTCGGAGGTCCGGAGCAGCGACTGGCCCTTTCCCGAGGAGGACATGACCGGCTTCATCACGCAGGGATAGCCCACGGCGCCCGCCGCGCGATGCACCTCCACCACGCTCTCGGCGAACGCATAGCGGGAGGTGGGGAGCCCCAGCTCCTCGGCCACGAGACGGCGGATTCCCTCGCGGTTCATCGTGAGCTGCGTGGCCCTCGCGGTGGGAATGACGCGCGCCAGCCCGTCCTGCTCGATCCGCTGGAGCTCGTCGGTGGCGATGGCCTCGATCTCCGGCACGACGAGATGCGGCCGTTCCAGCTCCACGACCGCGCGGAGCGCCTTGGGATCGGTCATGTCGATCACGTGCCAGCGATGCGCGAGGTGGTGGCCGGGAGCGTGGGGATAGCGGTCCACGGCGATCACCTCCACGCCGAGGCGCTGCAGAGCGATGATGACCTCCTTGCCCAGCTCCCCGGCGCCGAGGAGCATGACCTTGGTCGCGCCGGGAGAAAGGGGAGTGCCGATGCGCACGGGATGTCCTCCAGGGTGAAGGTGGCGGGGAAGCACCGAGCCTAATTCCGATCTTCGCCAGGCGCAAGGGCCCGCGCTCCGCCTGTAGAAACGTCGGGGGAGCCGCCGGGATCCGTCGTGGCGGTCGCGAGGCGGTGCTGCTAGGGTTGTCCGGCTGACTCCAGCACCCATTCCAATCCGAAACCCCGCGCGTCCGCCGCGCGTATGTGTTTCTGAGGAGGAGCCCATGCTCGAAACGCGCGGTCTCGTCAAAGTCTATCCAGGGCCGGTGACGGCCCTGAACGGCATCGACCTGGACGTCCCCTCCGGCATGTTCGGCCTGCTCGGCGCGAACGGGGCGGGGAAGTCCACCTTCATGAAGATCCTCGCCGGTCTCCTGGAACCCACGTCGGGCACGGCCACGCTGGACGGCGAGAACATCCTCGAGAGCCCGGAAACGCTGTGGCCGCGGCTCGGCTATCTCCCTCAGGAGTTCGGGTTCTATCCGCACTTGAACGGCGAGACGATGCTCGACCACCTGCTCACCCTGAAGGGCGTTCATGCCCCGCAGGGCAGGAAGCGCCTCGTGGCGGAGCTTCTCGAGCGCGTGAACCTTTCGTTCGCCGCCAAGCGCTCGCTGAAGGGCTACTCCGGGGGGATGCGCCAGCGGCTCGGCATCGCGCAGGCCCTGGCGGGGAATCCTCGTCTCATCATCGTGGACGAGCCGACGGCGGGGCTGGATCCGGAAGAGCGCCTCCGGTTCTACCGGCTCCTCTCCGAGCTCGCCGTCGATCGCATCGTGCTTCTCTCCACGCACATCGTGGAAGACGTCGCGGTCCTCTGTCCCCGTTTCGCCGTGATCCGTGCCGGACGGCTCGTCACCGTGACCTCGCCCGGCGAAGCGCGCGCCTCGATCGCGGGGCACATCTACGAGGGCGTGGTGAACGTCGAGGACCTGCCGCGCCTCCGCGGCGAGCGCATCGTCACACAGGCGATCCTGGTCGAGGGAAAGGACCGGGCGAGGATCTACGACCCGTCCGGATCCCCTCCCGATGGATTCGCTCCCGCTCCGGTCACGCTCGAGGATGCCTATCTGGTGCTCATGCGCCTCGGAGCCCTTCCCGCGCGCGGGCGGCGCGGCGTCTCGCAGGTCCCGCCCGCGGGCGGCGCGGACGCGGCGCTCGCCTCGGCATCCACCGAGGCCGGGACGACGTCATGAGCTTTCGCCGCCTCGCCGCTTCCTTCGGCATCGAGTTCAAGCACACCTTCCGCCGTCCGCTCTTCTTCTTCCTCGCGGTGATCCTCATCCTGAGCGCGTGGGGGCTGTCGAGCGGCAAGATGTCGATCTCCTCCGGAGACAGCTCGGTCGGCGGCACGAAGGCCTGGATCACCTCCGAGTTCGCGCAGACCCAGATGATGACCTTCATCATCCTGCTCTATTACGCCTTCTTCATCGCCAAGGCCGCGGGACTGATGCTCTTGCGTGATCATGAGACCCAGGTCGACGTGCTCCTTCATTCCACGCCGCTCACGCCGCGAGAGTACGTGTGGGGGCGCTTTCTCGCCGTGACCGGCGGGTTCGTGGTGCTGATGCTCTTCCAGGTGGCGGTGAACGCCTTCTTCAACCACGTCGTTCCGAATCCTTCGGCGCAGGACATCCGAGGTCCGTTTCTGCTCCGGAGCTATCTCGTTCCGGTTCTGACGATCGGGCTTCCGTTTCTCGTCTTCTTCACGGGGCTCTCGATGGTTCTCGGGGAGCGGACCAGAAACGCCCTGATGGTCTTCGTGCTTCCCGTCGCGACCCTCCTGGTCTGCGGATTCTTCCTCTGGACCTGGTCCCCCTCGTGGCTCGACCTTCGCGTGAATAAACTGTTCCAAGTGATTGATCCGGCAGGGTATCGGTGGCTCAACGAGACGCTCCTCAAGGTGGATCGCGGCGTCGACTACTACAACAAGCACGCGGTGCCCTACGACGCGCTCTTCTGGCTGAACCGCGCGTGGCTTCTGATTCTGGGGATCGCGGGTGTCCTGCTCACGGAGCGGGAATGACCGGGCGGCAACCCGGCTTCCTCTCCAGCGTGGCCACGGTCGCCCGGACGGAGCTCCGCGAGCTCCTGCGTCAGCCCGGCCTCTACATTTTCATCCCCCTCATCCTCGTACAGGTCCTGGGCAACTCCCTTCTCGCGGTGGGCGCGTTCGACACTCCCGTCCTCCTGACTCCCGGCACGAGCGCGGTCCAGATCGCGAACCAGGTCATCCTGCTCGTGCTCCTGCTCCTTCTCTTCTACACGGTGGAGTCCCTGGAGCGGGAGCGCACGACGGGACTCTCCCAGATCCTGTACGCGACCCCGTGCCGCACGGCCGCATTCCTGGCGGGGAAGGCGGTCGCGAACAGCGTGGTCGCGCTCGTGGTCCTGGCGGCATCTCTCGTGGCGAGCTGGATCGCGCTCCTCGTGCAGCACACGGTGCCGTTCTCGTTCGCGCCCTACGCGCTGATCTGGGGGCTCCTCCTCATTCCCACGTTCCTGTTCTGGACCGCCTTTGTCACCGCGATCTATGCGGCCGTGGGGAACCGGTATGCCTCGTACGGCATCGCGCTGAGCGCGCTCATCTACACCGGCTTCCGGACCCTGACGAGGGAGATCAGCTGGGCCGGGAACTGGCCGCTCTGGGGACGCGCCCTGCGCTGGAGCGATCTTGGATTCTTCGAGACCGACCGCCTGGCGCTCGTCCTGAACCGCGTCATGGTGCTCGGCGGCGCCGTGTTCTTCGTGGCGCTCGCGGTGAAGCTCTTCGAGCGGCGAGGTGCGGACGCGGTGCGCACCATCCATCGGCTGGCGCCCCGGACGCTCGGCGCCGCGGCGCTGCGGCTGGGGGGCTTCGCGCTCGTGCCCCTCGCCGCCTGGACCGTGCTCGTCTTCCAGGTCACGAACGGGCTGGAGGGGGGCGTCTTCAAGAAGGAGACCAAGGACTACTGGGCGAAGAACCTCAAGACCTGGCTCGACGCTCCGCTGCCCGACATCGCGCGGGTGGACGTGGCCGTGACGGTCGATCCCAAGCGTCACGCGCTCCGGAGCGCGGGAACCTTCACGCTCGTGAACGGGCTCGACTCGACCCTCGCGCAGATTCCGCTCACGGGCGGTCTCGACTGGAACCACCTGAAATGGACGATGGACGGGAAGGCCTATGAGCCCGAGGACCGGAAGCACCTCTTCGTGTTCACGCCGGAGCGCCCGCTCGCGAAGGGGGACAGCGTCGTGATCGGCTGGAAGTGGGACGGCTTCCTTCCCAGGGGAATCACCAAGAACGGCGGAAACACGGACGAGTTCGTTCTGCCTTCGGGGGTCGTGCTCACCGGATTCGAGCCGAGCTTCCTTCCGGTGATCGGATTCATGGAAGGGGTGGGGGAAACGAAGGACAACAAGACCGAGGCGCGCAAATATCCGCGCGACTACTGGAAGGGGATCACGCGCGCGGGCTACGGCGCGACCGCGTGGTTCCCCGCGCGGGTCGCCATCACGGGACCCGCCGAGTACACCCTCAACGGGCCGGGCGTCTGCACCCGGAACACGGTGAAGGGCGGGCTCCGGACGCAGGTATGGGAGACCGACCACCCCATCAAGATCCTGAACATCGTCTGCGGGAAGTGGAAGACCAAGCAGGGGCACGGCACGACCATCTACTACGATCCCGCGCATCCCTACAACGTGGAGGAGATGTCCTCCACCCTGGACGCGGCCCGGCACTGGTACTCGGAGTGGTTCCTGCCGTACCCGTGGCGCGAGCTCAAGCTCTCGGAGTTCCCGGCGCTCGCCGGCTACGCGCAGGGCTTCGGAACGAACATCACGTTTTCGGAGAACATGGGCTTCCTGACGAAAAACGACGCCAAGACCGACGCGACCTTCCTCGTCACCGCGCACGAAGCCGCCCATCAATGGTGGGGGAACATCCTCACCCCTGCGAACGGCCCCAACGGGGATTTCCTGAGCGAAGGGATGGCGCACTTCTCGACGCTGCTTCTCTTCGAGAAGGTGAAGGGCGCGCGCGGGCGCATGGAATTCGCGAAGGGGATCGAGTCCCGCTACGGCGACCGCCGGCGCGTGGACGACGAGCGCCCCATGTACGACATCGACGGCAAGCGCGAATCCGACGAGACCGTGATGTACGACCGCGGAGGATGGGTGTTCTGGATGCTCTACGACTTCATGGGGCACGACCGCGCGCTGGCGGGCCTGCAGCGCTTCATCCGGACGTGGAGCGAGAGCCGGGACCATCCGGCATTACAAGACTTCGTGGCCTCCATGCGCCCCTATGCCAGGGATCCGGTCGCGTACGACGCCTTCGTGAAGGAGTGGTTCGAGGATCGGGCCATGCCGGAGTACCGCGTGACCGGCGCGAAGAAGGAGAAGCGCGCCCAGGGTTACGACGTGACGCTCACGGTCAGGAATACGGGAACCGGACGGATGCCGGTGGAGATCGCCGCGACGTCGGGAGAGCGCTGGGCCAAACCTTCCAAGGAGCCCTCCTACCGGGAATCCCGGGAAGGGATCGTGCTCGGGGCGGGGGAATCGAAGGCCCTGACCATTCACTGTTCCTTCTCGCCGGACAAGGTCGTCGTGGATCCGGACGTACGGGTGCTCCAGCTCAACCGAAAGCAAGCGACGGTCAGCCTCTAAGGCGGCGTCCGTGTTTGACACCCCTCCGTCCCCGAGCCTCCTGGCTCAGGAAATCATCGCGCGATAGCCGAGCGCTCTTTCCCCGGCTGGGGCACGACGCGCAGGTAGGGCTTCCGGGCGTTCCATCCGTCCGGGAACTTCTTCTTGGCGTCCTCGTCCGTCACCGACGAGGCGATGATCACGTCCTCCCCTTGCTTCCAGTCGGAAGGGGTCGCGACGGAGTAGTTGGCGGTGAGCTGGAGCGAGTCGATGGCCCGCAGGATCTCCTCGAAGTTCCGCCCCGTGCTCGCGGGATACGTCAGCGTCAGCTTCACCTTGTTGTCGGGGGAGACGACGAAGACGGACCGCACCGTCAGCGTGTCGTTGGCGTTCGGGTGGATCATGTCGTAGAGATCGGACACCTTCCGGTCGGCGTCGGCGATCATCGGAAAGTTCACCGCGTGTCCGGTCACGTCCTGGATGTCCTTCATCCAGCCCTTGTGGCTCTCGAGCGGATCCACGCTCAATCCCATCACCTTCACGCTCCTCTTCACGAACTCCCGCTTCAGTGAGGCCACGCGGCCCAGCTCGGTCGTGCAGACCGGCGTGAAATCCTTCGGGTGGGAGAAGAGCACCGCCCAGCTGTCTCCCTTCCACTTGTAGAAATCGACCTTTCCCTCGGTCGTGTCGGCGGTGAAATTCGGGGCCGTATCTCCCAGGCGGATCGGCATGGCAAACCTCCTGCGTCGGTGAAGATCGTCGGTGGGGCACGAGGAGCGCTCGTGTCAGGGGGGACGACGTTAGCAAACGTGGCAACGTTTGGCAATTCTCTGGCATGCCGGACCCGCAGCCCCGCTCTGCCTGGGCTTCGCCGCCCTCGCGCGCCGCGGCGCACGGTGCCTCAGGGGCTGAAGCTCTCGGGCCGGCACCCGAGCTTCTTCATCTTCTTGTAGAGGTGGCTTCGCTCGAGCCCGAGGCTCAGCGCGGCCTTGGTCATGCTGCCGCCGGCCCCGAGCAGCGCATCCTCGATCTGCTTCCGCTCGAATTCCTTCACCGCGTCTCCCAATCGCGCCGCCCGCCCCTCCGGGCGCTCCACCGGCGGCAGGACGGCGCGGACCTGCTCGGGACCGATGTACGTCCCCCGCGTCATGATCCAGAGACGCTCCACCAGATTCCTGAGCTCGCGCACGTTTCCGGGGAAGCTGTAGCGGCCGAGCAGATCGACCGCGGCCGGCGTGAAGCTCTTGGGCTTGCCGCCGGCCTCCTTCGCGACCGCTCCGGAAAAGTGCTCGACCAGGACGGGAATATCCTCGGTCCGTTCCCGAAGCGGAGGCACGGTGATCGGCACGACCGCGAGGCGGAAGTAGAGGTCCTCCCGGAACTGCCCCGTGCGCACCCTTCCCTCCAGATCCTGATTCGTGGCCGCGATCACCCTCACGTCCACCTTGATCGCGCGATTGCCTCCGACCCGGTGGATCTCGCTCTCTTGAAGGACGCGGAGGAGCTTCGTCTGGGAGCGGGCGCTCATGTCCCCGATCTCGTCGAGGAAGAGCGTGCCGTGGTGGGCCTCCTCGAAGGTGCCGCGCCGCGATTGCGTCGCCCCCGTGAACGCCCCCCGCTCGTGCCCGAAGAGCTCCGACTCGACCAGCTCCTCCGGGATGGCGGAGCAATTCACCGCGACGAACGGCTGGTCGTGCCGCGGACCCGCCGCGTGGAGCGCCCGGGCCACGAGCTCCTTCCCGGTGCCGTTCTCTCCCAGGATCAGAACGCGGGCGGCGCTCGGACCCGCGAGCTGGATCTCGCGCAGCAGCTTCACGACGGCCGGCGACTTGCCCACGATCCCGTGCGCCCACGGACTCGCGAGGCGCCGGTTCTCGGCCTTGAGCGCGAGCGTGGCGGACGCGTTCCGGAGGAGCACGAGGAGACGCTCCAACAAGATTGGCTTCTCGAGGAAATCGAAGGCGCCGAGCCGCGTCGCCTTCACCGCCGCATCGATGGTGGCGTGTCCCGACATCATGATCACGATGGTGTCCGGCGTGCTCGCCATGATCTCCGCGAGAAGGTCGAGGCCGCTTCCGTCCGGAAACCAGACGTCCAGCAGCACGAGATCGTAGGACTCGCGCAGCTTCCCGCGCGCTTCGGAGAGAGAGGCTGCCACGTCCACCTGGTAGCCCTCGCGCCCCAAGGCGCCCTGAAGGCTGGAGCGGATGTTGGCCTCGTCGTCCACGATGAGGAGGGTCACGTGGCGCTCCTCCGGAGCGGGAGCCTCAGCCGGAAGGTCGTCCCGCCGCTCCGGCCGGCATCCACCGCGATCGTGCCTTGATGATCGCTGACGATCCGCTGGACGATGGTGAGCCCCAGTCCGCTCCCATGCGATTTCGTGGTGAACCCGGGCACGAAGAGATTCGCGCGCTGCTCCTCGGTGAGCCCCGGGCCCGTATCGGCGACCGCGATCTCCACGACGTCGCCCTCCGCTCGGGCGGAGACGGTGACGCGCCCGGTTCCGTTCACTGCCTCGAGCCCGTTCTTGATGAGGTTGATGAGCGACTGCCTGATCTGACCCGAGTCCGCGAGGAACGTGATGTCCTCGGGAGGTTTCGTCATGACGAGACGGCCCGCGGAGATGTCGCCCTGGTAGAGCGCCTCGAGGTCTCCCAGAAGATCCGGGAGCCGGCACGGGGCCAGCACCGGCGCCGGGATCCTTCCGAACTCCGAGAACTCTTGCAGGAGGCGCCGCAGCGTCTCCACCTCCTCGCCGATCGTGCGGACCGCCTGGTCCAGGATCACGGGGAAGTCGGGTCGCTTCTGCTCGTAGCTCCTCTTGAGATCCGCGATGGAGATCGCGATCGGGGTGAGCGGGTTCTTCACCTCATGCGCCACCTTGAGTGCCATCTGGCTCCACGCCGCCTGGCGCTCGCTGGTGACGAGCTTTGCCCGGTAGGTCTGGAGGTCGCGCCGCATGCGGTCGAGGGCCAGGACCAGGGTCTGGAGCTCGCCCACGCTCTCGAGCGTGAGGGGCTCCTGCCAGTTTCCACTCGCCAGCCTGTCGGAGAAGGCGGCGAGCCGCTCCACCGGGCGCGAGATCTGGGAAGACCAGAGGATCGCGAGCGGAATCGCAATCGCGAGTCCCAGGAGGCCGAGAAGGAGCGCCGCCAGCTGCATCGAGGCGATCGTGCGGTCAGCGGCCTGAGTGGAGACCACCCCCGTGATCGTCGCGCCCACATCGAGCGAGACGGTCCGGGTCAGATTTGCGTGCCCGCTCGCGGCGGCCGGAGCCGGGGTGTTTTCGCCCGCGGAGGAGTCAGGAAGGGTCGACGCCGCGATCCTTCCCGCCCCATCGCGCAGGATCAAGCCCACCCCCGCCGCCTTTCCCAGCCTTCCCAGGAGTGCGGCGTCGAGCTGGAGCCCGCCCTGGATCGCTCCCACGGCCTGCCCCTGGTAACGGATGGGGGATCGGGCGATCAGCGCGAGCCCTTGCCCGCCGGGCGCCCCTCCGATACTCGGCACGTTCCAGGGAAGCGCGGTCCGCCCCGGCCCGGCGATCGGGCCGGGTCCGCTCGCGATCACGCCGCCGCTCGAATCCGTAACGCTCAGAAAATCCAGCCCGAGCAGGATCTGCCGCTCCGCGAGAAACTCGGAGAGATCCCTGCCCCCCAAAGGGCTGAGAAGGAACAGACGCTTGAGCTGCGCATCCCGTCCGAGGAACTCGAGCTTCCCGACGACCCCGCGCCCATCCTCCGCGACTTGGGTCTGCATCGTCTCGAGCGCAGTCTCAAGGCGCTCGTTGGCCTCCGTCCGCACCATCGACTCGATGCGGCCCGTGAGGAAGATCATCCCCACACCGATCGGAATGATCGCCAGCAGCGAGAGGGCAACGATGAGCCTTGCACGGAGCGACCTCATGGGCTCGTCCCTCGCGCGTCCGTCGTCGTGTCCCCCATGCCACACTCCACCCGCCGGCCGAGTTCGTTACTTGGTTTGAAGATATCCTGTACGGACAGGGTGCGCTCCCTCGCATCCCGTGTCAAGCTTGACACATTCTCTCCTTTCTCCCGGACCGCCCGTACAGCTAACCCACACTCCCCGAGCCGCTTACTTCTGCGGCACGTACCTTGATTTGGGCTCCATAGCAGAGCGGCGGCCAGACGGGCCCGCCGCCCTTGCACTGGCGCGGAGCGGGTGCTCATGCCAGGCGATCCGCGGAGGAGCCGGCGAATCGGCCGCAGATCGAACGACTCAGGCCGGTGGGGAGAATGGCAATGAAGAGCACAAGCATGTGGGGCAGGACGGCGTGGGTCACGGCCGCGGCGGCAATGGCGGTTCTCGCGCTGGGATGTGGGGAGCAGAAGCAGCACGCTGCGGTCGAGACGGGAGCGGCACCTGTCGACCAGGCCGCGCAAACTCCGGCCGTGATCGCGGCGGCGAGCACGACGACCCCGGAGGCTGGTGTGACGACCCTCGTGGGGGATGGAAAGACCACGGAAGACTCGCTGCCGCCGGATGTGACCGCGTTCGCTCCGGATTCCTCGATCGTCCCGGGCACCATCATCGAGATCACGGCCGATGCATCGACCGACGCGACTTCGCTGATCCTGACGGACCGGCTCGGGCACAAGTATCCCTTCGCCTACGACGCGGAAGCCAAGGCGTGGAGAGTTCACTACCGCGTGCCGCTTGGGACCGGCGTGGACCGGCTGGGGCTCTCGGTCACGGCGACGACTGGGGCGAACCGGTTCAAGCGTGTGTGGGTGTTCTTGAAGATCCAGGGTGGGGTTCCGGCGGAATCGGACGGGTGCTGAGCGCGGTCCAAGGAGCCGCGTGCTGGACAGGGAGCCCTCGGGAAGGTCCCGGGGGCTCCTTCAATTTTCCAGAACCCGGATCCGGACCCGAGCCGTCCCCAACCCTCGTTCCGAAGGGAAGGGTGCGGTGCGCCGCGGTCATCGCCTGCTCGTCATAGCGCTCGCCGCTCGCGGTGCGTGCTCCGTGGAATCGCGAGGCGTAGTAGGAGGCAAAGCCGACTTCCACCTCCCGTTCCAGTGGAACGAGAGGCGGCCGGGTGCCGGCGCAGCCGATCGGCGCCAGCAGAGCGAACAGGAGAATCCAGCATCCTTTGCGCATAGGGGCTGATCGAAAAGATCGGCCCGCCCCAGGAACCCTGTAGGCAAAACGATCCGGGTGAGGCTGGGGGTGGAGTTCCAGGGCGCGTCATCGGTACACATCTTGCGGTCACATTGTCCTCCGGAGGGGGAATCGCTCGGTTTCCAGGAGTCGTAGAAGCATGCGGTTGTGTCGCATGGCGACAACGGAGGGTCAGATGTCGAAGCGCATGGTGTCGTGTGCCGTTCTCTTCATTTGCATGATCGCGTCGCAGAATGCATGGGCGGGGAGAGGTGTGGGCCTGAGGAGTCTCGGCGTGGACATGGGGTTCGTGGATCCCGACAACGTGCCGGGCACGCTTGGATTCGGGGCGTTCGCGAACATGGGGAACATCACCCCGGACATCCGTCTCATGCCGCACATCGGCTACTGGTCGAAGTCGGAGGAGCTCTTCGGAACGAAGACCCGCATCAACGACATCTCGTTTTCCACGCGCGGTCAGTACATGTTCCCGGTGAGCTCACCGAAGTTCCGCCCGTACGCCGGGCTGGGCGTGGGGATGCACATCGTGGGCGTGAAGGTGACGGACCCCGGTCCTCCCGCGATGGATGTCAGCGACAGCCGGACGAAGCTCGGCATGGATCTCGGCGGGGGCTTCGTGACGATGCTGAGCCAGAAGAACGATCTCTACGTGGATTTCTGGTACACGGCCGTCTCGGACGTGGCCCAGCTCTCGATGAAGGTGGGAATCTCGTTCGACGTGGGTGGAAACTCCTCGGATCACGCGACGCGACGCGCCCCGGCCCGCCGGACGAAGCGGTAACCGAAGCGAACACCTGAAATCACGAGGCGCCGCCCCCGCGAGGGGACGGCGCCTTCTTCTACCTGCTCCTACCTACTCCCCGGCCGTGGCAGAAATGTGACGACGCACCGACAATTTGCGGCGTACTCTCTCCCGTTCCATGCGGAGCCTCGAACGTTACCCCTTGGAAGACATGGCGTCGCGTGTGGGAACGCCGTTCTATTTCTACGACGGCGATTTCCTTCGCGCGTCCACGGCCCGATTCGCGAACGCGGCGCTGGGACCCGGCTCGGCCGCCCGCTACGCCATGAAGGCGAATTCGGGGCACAAGATTCTCGAGGTGATGCGCGATGCCGGCATGTGGATCGACGCGGTGAGCGGAAACGAGGTGTTGCGGGCGCGCCGCGCCGGATTTCCCGGAGGGGCGGAGCCTCCCGTGATCCTCCTCACCTCCGATGTGTTCCGGGACAACGCCCTCGAGACCGTCCTGCGCGAGCGTGTCACGCCGAACGTCGGGTCGCCGGGCATGCTCGGGGAGCTGCGCGCGGCGGGGTACCGGGGCCCCGTGGCCGTCCGGGTGAATCCGGGGTTCGGGCAGGGGCGCGTGGAATCGACCGACACGGGCGGGCCCTCCTCGAAGCACGGAATCTGGCCCGACCGTCTCGGCGAGGTGCGGAGGCAAGCGAAGGACGCGGGGCTTTCGATCACCCTTCTCCACGCCCATGTGGGCACCGGTCCCGCGCTTCTCGAATTCGACACCAACGTGAAGCGCCTCGTGGAATTCTTCCGCGCGTTTCTTCCCGAGTTTCCCGAGGCATCCGCCGTCAGTCTCGGCGGCGGAATTCCACATCCGTACCGTCCCGGCGAGGCGGCCTACGATCCGGGCTCGCTGCGTTCGCTCCTGGAGCGGGCCTCCCGCGACCTCACCGCGGCCGCGCGGCGGCCGGTCCGCGTCGAGATCGAGCCGGGGCGTTTCCTCGTGGCGGGAGGCGCCGTGCTCGTGACGCGCGTGAAGGACGTGAAGGAAACACGCGCGAACGAACGGGGGCCGGGACACACGTTCGTGATGGTGGATGCGGGATTCTGCGACCTTCTGCGCCCGGCGCTCTACGGCGCCTACCACGAGATCGAGGTCCTGGGCGCGCGCGCGGCGGGTCCTCCCGAGCCGCTCGTCGTGGCGGGGCCGCTCTGCGAGAGCGGCGACGTCTTCACGCGCGGAGAGCAGGAGCTGCTCGAGCCTCGCTCGATGCCGCGGCCCGAGCCCGGAGACCTGCTCGCCTTGCACGACGCGGGCGCCTACGGCGCGTCGATGAGCTCGAACTATCTCTCCATCGGCCGCGCCGCGGAGGTGTGGTGGGAACAGGGACGAGCCACGCTCGTGGCCCGGCGTGAGGCGCTGGAGGACGTTCTCGCCCCGGAGTGCGACGTGCCGGTCTGAGGGCCCGCGGCGCGGCGGGGAAACAAAAAGGCGGCGGAAGAGCCTTGGCCCTTCGCGCCGCCTGTCCTTTCGTGGTGACGGTTACATCTTGCGCACGTTCTTGGCCGAGAGCCCCTTCGGGCCGCTCGTGACCTCGAACTGCACACGGTCGCCGTCCGCGAGGCTCTTGAAGCCATCGCCCTCGATCGCGGAGTAGTGGACGAACACGTCGTCCCCGTCACTCTGCGCGATGAAGCCGAAGCCCTTCGCCTCGTTGAACCACTTCACGGTGCCAGTAGTCACTGGAATCCTTTCGTTCTGCCAAAACCTCCCGGTTCCGGTCGAATGCCGCCCAACGCGGCGGCTACGCCCCGGCCGAAAGGGCCGGGCATCGGTACCGAGGGATTACGACCATACAAAAAGACCGTCAGCTCGTCGCTGGCGGCCTTGGATTGCTTCTCGTATTTCCACCTGCTACCGAATCTGAAAAGTTGGATGCCCCTGGGCGGAAAAGGATTCGGACCCCGGAGGAGCGCCCCCCACTCCACGGCGGGCGCATCAGGCTTGCCACGGCACGTCGCGGTTCGGTATCGTCCGGCCCTCATGCGGGCACTCCTCCTCCTGGCGGCGCTCCTCTCGGCTCCCGCGGTCCATGCTGCACGGATCACGCCGGGGCTCGAGCCGGGCGCCCACCGCGTGACCGTCGCGGGCTCGGGGATTGCCTACCACGTGGCCGGCTCGGGACCGGTGGTCTTCGTGCATCCCGGCGGTCCGGGAATCGAGTGGACCTTCGTCCGCATGCCTCGTCTCGAGAAATTCGCCACCGTGGTCTACATCGAACCCATCGGGACCGGCGCCTCGGACCGGCTCTCCGACCCGCACGGATACACGTTCGAGCGCTACGTCGGAGACGTGGAGGGAATCCGCGCGCATCTGGGGATCGAGAAGTTCGTGCTTCTCGGGCACTCCCATGGAGGCTTCGTGGCCCAGGTCTACGCGCTGGCCCACCCGGAGCATCTTCGCGGCCTGATTCTCTTCGACACGTCTCCCACGACCGGCATCGAGTGGCAGAAGGACGTGGCGTCGAATCTGGAGTGGTTCCGGAACGAGCCGTGGTTCCAGGAGGCGACGGACGCGCTCGCGCACGAGACCAGCGCCAAGACGGACGAGGAGATCACGGCCATCTTCAAGCGCGAGATGCCGCTCTATTTCGCGGAGTGGAGCCGGCGCGCGAAGGAATACGCGCCGTATCGCTCGAGCGTGCGTCTGACGATTGCTCCGAGCAAGACCTCCTCCGATTCGACCGCACCGGAGCAGGTGGGCGTGGCGCCGGTGTTCGAAGTTCGCGATCGTCTCCATTCGATCTCCACGCCGACCCTCGTCATCGTGGGGAAGCGGGACTTCGTCACGTCCGAGAAATTCGGGCGGATGCTTCACGAGGGCATCCAGGGCTCCCGGCTCCTCCTGCTCCAGCACAGCGGGCACATGGGGCATCTGGAAGAGCCTGAAGCCTTTTCCCAGGGGATCCATGACTTCCTGAAGACCCTGCCACCCCAAGTCCCGCGGTAGCGCGTTCGCCCGGGCACCGCCGGTCCCGCTGGAGCCTTGAATTCGGGCCCTCTTCTGCCGTACGCTACGGGACTCCCATCGATCTCCAAATAGGCCGCAACTCCCCGGAGGCCCGGATATGACGCACACCGTCGCGACCGGCCGCGCTCCAGCCGGAACCAAGCGCGAAATCCTGAGCAAGATTCCGTTTTTCATCCAGGCACCTGCCGAGCTGCGCAAGGAGCTCCTCGATGCAGCTGCCGTGGTGCATCTCGAAGCGGGGGAGTACTTCCTGCGCGAGGGGGATACGTGCGCGCACTTCGCGATCGTCGTCTCGGGGAGATTGCGCGTGTTCAAGCTCGGAGAGGGGGGCCAGGAGATCACGCTGTATCACGTCGGGGCCGGTGAGGCCTGCCCGCTGAACGTGTCCTGCATCCTTTCCGATCGTCCCGTGCCCGCGATGGCTCGCGTGGAGGAGGCCGTGGAAGCGATCGTGGTCCCTGCCGCGACTTTCCGCGCCTGGATCGCGGACCATGAATCCCTGCGCACCTTCGTGTTTCAGATGTTCTCGAGCCGCCTCACCGAGGTCATGTCGCTGGTCGAGGAAATCGCGTTCCGGCGCATGGACCGGCGTCTGGCACGCAGGCTCCTGGATCACCTGGACGATGAGTCCAATGGCTCGGTGGACCGGACCCACGCGGATATCGCCGCGGATCTGGGTACCGCGCGCGAAGTGGTGAGCAGGCTTCTCAAGGAGTTCGAGCGGCTGGGCGCGGTCCAGCTGACGCGCGGGCACATCCTGTTACAGAATCGGGCGACGTTGCGGGGGCTTGCGGCCGGCGGAACCCCATAAAAAGTCCGGCGGCACTGCGGCGCACCGGTGGAGAGTAGCTCGCCCCTCGAAGATTAGCGCGATGCCGAGTACACGAGGGCTGGGCTGCTGACGGTAAGACGCCGAGCACCGCCGGGTTTTCCTGGAGCACGCATCGTGCGCCCAAAGGCAAGGTGCATTCCGTGACTCAAGTCACGAAGACCGGGAATTTTGGAATAAATTTGCCGCCCGCGATCCAGGAGGAACGAGCCTCCTCCGGATCCCACCTCCATCGGCCTACCGCTTCCACACTTGCGGCAACGAAGGGGGCTCCGCCCCGGCTCCTCACGGAGTCCCCGAATTTTTCTGTGGTACCCTCTGCGAAACAGGGGGGGTCATGAGCCAGAGCCGGAACGTCGGTGTCCTCGTCGGAAGTCTTCGCAAGGAATCCTATACACGGAAGATCGCGCGCGGCTTGATCGCGCTGGCGCCGCCCACGCTGAGCCTCTCCTTCATCGAGATCGGCGAGCTGCCGCTGTACAACCCGGACCTCGATACCGAGTCGCCGCCGAAGCCGTGGACGGAGTTTCGTCAGCGGGTGCGCGAAACCGATGCGCTCCTCTTCTGCACCCCCGAGCACAACCGCGGGATGCCGGCCGCCATGAAGAACGCGATCGACGTCGGATCGCGGCCTCGCGGACAGAATGTCTGGAACGGAAAGCCCGCCGGGGTCATCAGCGTCACGCCCGGCAGTTTTGGCGCCATGGCATCGCACCACCAGCTCCGCCAAGCGCTCGCCGCGGTCGGAGTCCCCGCGATGCCGCTCCCGGAGGTGTTCATCGCCCACGTGGAGAGCGTGCTGGGCCCCGATGGCGCCGTGACGAACGAGAAGACCCGTGAAATCCTCGGAAAGTACCTCCAAGCGCTGGCCGTCTGGATCGAGCGCTTTCCCGCGGCAGTAAAGGCGGGGGCCGGCGCCGGGGCAGGGCGGTAGGGAGACGCGAAGGCGGAGCGGCCGCTAGCTCGAGGCGGTGAGCCGGGCGAACCGGCGGCCGATCACGAAGGCGATCGCGAGCCACGCGGCGGCGAGCACGAGATTCAGGGCCGCGAAGCTCTTCGTCGTGAACGCCAGCCAGTGAATTCCCGCGAGCACCAGCCCCGCCGAGAGCACGTCCCCCAGCCTCCAGAAGATCGTGTCGGTCGCCTGCTTCGCCTTGTACTTCTCGGCCCGCGTCGTCGGAAGGAACAGGAGATTCCGGACGTTGCTGTTGAGGGAGTAGTCCGTGGCGTTCTCGGCGACCTTCACGAACCGCACGACGGCGAGGAAGGGAAAGACGGCGAGCAGCGCGTATCCTCCCAGCGCGAGGAGGGGAAGGATGAGGATCGCGTGCCTCACCCCGAAGAAGTGAATGATCCGTGACGCGAGAAGGGCCTGAACCAGGAGCCCCACGACGTTCACGGTCGAGAAGAACCCGCCATAAAACGATCCGATGAAGGCGTCCGCGGCTGCCCCGGTCGCGTGCGCGTGGGCCGCCTCCGTGACCGTCCTTCGCAGCACGTACTCGCCGTTCGTGTTCACCCAGTTCAGGAAGAGAACGAGGAACGCGATCAGGAGGAGATAGCGGTTCTGAGCCAGCAGCCGGAAGGCGCTGCCCCCGCCGATGCGCTCCTCCTGAGCCCCCGGCCGCGCCGGCGTGTGCCTCAGTCGGCGCTCCCGTTCCCGGGCGTCCACGACCCGGGTCAGCGCGAGGCTCACGAGAAGGAGCGCTCCTGCCGTCAGGAACATCGCGTCCACGCCGAACGCGGAGATCAGCTTTCCCGTGGTCCAGGGGCCGATCGCGGCTCCAGCCGAAGCGCCGAACGTCACGAGCGCCAGGAGGCGCTTTCCTTCTTCCGGCGTGTACACGTCGTTCGTGAACGCCCAGAACTGCGCGATGATCATCACGCTGAAGATGCCGACCCAGATGAAGAAGGGCACGCCGACCGGGACACCCGCCCTCGAGAGGAAGTAGAAGGCGACGAGGCACGCCATGAAGAGCAGCGTCACGGCCGTGATGAGACGGCGCCGGTCCACGCGCCCCGCGAGCACCCCGTAGAGCGGAACGAGGAAGATCAGGAGCAACGCCTGACCCGCCGAGGAATAGCTCGCGGCCTCGGCGCCTCCGCTCCGGGCGATCAGCGGCTCGCGGATCGTCTTCAGCACGTAATACGCCGCCAGGATGAGGAACACGTTGAGCGTGAGCAGGATCGCGGTCGCGCCCTCGCCGGGCCGGATCTCCGTGAAGAGCCCCAGCAGGCGCTCGAGCGGATTCTTCTCGCGCGGCGGCTCAGGGGCCTGGGAAGCGCCTCGGAGGTCCGGAAGGACGACCGCGGTGCGAGGCGGGTCCGGGGGACCCGGCATCAGCGCTCCACCGCGATCACCGCGCCCGAGGCGCGAGAGACGTAGGCGCGAACCGAGCGGCTCCACCCGTTCCCGCGCGATGCCTGCACGTCCATGGCGAGGAAGGGCCGGTTCGCATCCCCCGCGCCTTTCACCGCCTCGGCGGCGGGGCCCGAGGCGAGGGACACTTCGGTCTTCACGAGATCCGCCCACTCCGTCCATCGGGACGCGCTTCGATCGGAGTTGACCGCGGCACAGCGGACGCGGTAGCGGCTCGTCGCGCCGGGGTAGAGACGGCGCTCCGCGCCGAGGTCGTGGAAGAGGACGGCGTCCCCCCGCACCACGAAGAAATCGAGCGGCGGAAGGCGATCGAACCAGTAGCGGGCGATGGCGTCCCGCCGCGCCGCGAGGATGCGCGTCACGTACGCGGCGGCTTCCGGATTCCGGTACCGTCCCGTCGAGACGGCGGCACGGAGATGCTCGTCGGTGAATGCCGAGATGACCTTCGCGGCCCAGTAGCCGTCGTGCGAGTTCATGTTGGCGAAGGCCACGTTGGTCTGGAGCGGCTTCCACTCCATCGGCTGGAATCCGCGGCTCTCGAAGTAGCCGACCTCCGCCAATCCTTCCGGTCTATGGCTCCGCCGCCAGTCGTCCTCATGAAAGCCCAGGGCGAGGAGACGTCCGCCGATGGCGGGGAAGTCCAGCGTGTGCTCCTTGCCGAAGCGGGGCTGCGCGCCGCCCCCTGCCGCCGCGCCCAGCGTGCTCGCGAAATCGATCAGATGGTGCCGGACGTACCGCCTTCCGCCCTCCTCCACGTACATGTCGAGGGAGTTCTGCTCCTTCATGTCCCAGTGATTGAGCCACGCGCAGAACATGCGCAGCGCGCGAAGCTCGCGGCGGTCCTCGTGGCGCAGATTGTCGTTGGGGTCGTCCCGGCGGATGCCCTTGTAGCTGAAGGGACCGAGCGGCGTTCCGTCGAGGAAGCGGCTCGCGATCGCGAGCCATCGCCCGTCGGGGAGGCGGTCCACGCGTCCGAGAATCGTATCCAGGTCCGCCTCCGTCATGGCCCGCTTCACACCGCGCGCGTCGCGGATCGTGGCCTTCCCGGCGACGGCAAGGCGGTCGCGCGTGAAGCTCACGACGCCGTCGTCCGGCACGTTGTATCCGGCCGCGTGGAGGATCCGGCCTGTGATGGCCGCGGCGGCGCTCGTTGTCCCCAGCTCGCCCGGAGGATCGAACTTGATGAGGTAGACGTGCCCCTGCACGTCCCGGATATCGAACCCGGGCGTCACGCCCTGGGTCTTGGCCCGGATCACGGTCCACGACCCTTCTGTCGAAGGACCTTCACCGTCTCCGGGTCCGAGCCTCACGCGCTCCGGGGAGAGCGGGAAGAGGCCGATCCGGTTGGTGAACCACGTGGAGTTGGACACTTCGCCCAGCGCGTTCACGTCGGCTGCGTCGTGGACGTTCTCACCGCCGAAGAGCGTCCCGACCCTGCGACCGAGACGCACCGGGTTCACGAGGCGTCCGATCGGACGCAGGAGGGTCTCGTTCGTCGAGGTCCAGACGGCGTTCGGATCGCGCGCCGCCGGCGCGGCCGGGACGTCGCGGCGATCGTCCTCCTGCCAGAGAATTCGTTCACGAAGGGGTGCGCCGTAGGCACGCGGCGAGGCCGCCGCGAGAACGACCGCGCAGGCGAGCGGGCAGGCTCCCGCATGGAGCCACCGCCGGGCCGCGGCCCGCACGTCAGTTCGGAGCCGCGACATGAGCGTTCCCCGCATACAGGCCTCCCTTGAAGTCGAACATCTGGTCCGCGCGAAGCCGAATCTGCGTCGATTCCCTGCTCCTGGCGATCTCGATCCTTCCGCCGAAGCCCTGATCCGTGATCGCGCGGAAGCCGCCCCCCCAGGAGGTTTGCCAGAGGTGGGTCGTGATCTCGTGCCACTCGTTGAACACTTGTCCCGAGCTCAGGAACATGTACGCGTCGATCCCGACACTGTGGGCACGCTCCAGCGCCCAGGCCGGCCACCGGTACTCCGCGGAGACATCCAGGAGTCCGCGGTCCCTCCACCGGTAGTTGCTGAAGCCGCGCAGCTCCTCACCGGAATGATTGGTGGGAATCCGGGTGAAGGGGATCCGGTGCGTTTCCGGCGCCTCGGTCCAGTCGAGGGCGCTCCGGATCGCCAGGGTGCGATCCGTGAACCAGAGCGGCAGGAAGGCGCCCGCTTCGCCCCCGTAGCGCCAGAAGGTATCGCCATAGGTTCCGGTCGGGCTGAAGTAGGACGCCTGGCCTTGCGTGATCACTCCCGGCTCGGGGCGGCCTGAGCTTTGGGTGGTATCGAGTCGAAGCAGCGCGGTCGAGAGGACGCCCTCGGAGCGCTTGTTGAATCCCTCCGGAATCGAGGAGGCGAACCGCTGTGCCAGCCCCGGCCCGTCTTCCGGCCGGGGTCCCCGCGTCGCGATCGAGGTGTAGATCGCTCTCCATTCCGAGGCGAGGGGTCCTCCCAGGGCGCGCCGGTAGCTCAGACCTGCCCAGGATTGCTCCTCGGTGTAAAAAGATTGGTCCGCCTTGGCGCTCGACGGACCGAGGCCGAAGAAGCGGGCGTTCCGTTCGAGCCGGTAGCCGGCCCCGGCCTCGACCTCGCCGCGCGCCCAGGGAAGGCGCAGGCCCGCGCCTCCCTGATGCAATCCCTTCACGGTCGTGATGTAGCGGAGCTTGATCCAGTCGGAACGCGCCGCCCTCCGGTCCACGAGGATCGTTCCGCCCCCGCCGAATCCGGAGTGCCCGCCGTACGTGAAGCCGGGACCTGCCTGGACGCTTCCGATCCGGATGGGCAGCGTCGGCCCGAGTCTGGGCAGCACGCCGTGCTCGTCTCCGAAGATGAGTCCCGCCTTGATGCCGCGGGTCAGGAGGAAGACGGGATAGGTCACGACGTAGAAGGGCGCGAGCACCGCCTGCTCCACGGACCGGCTCGACCGGGTGAAGGCCGCCCGCGACGAAGTGTCGTCGGGGATGGACCCCCAGTAGCTTTCGGTGGAATCGGCGCCGGCGCCCGAAGGCGCTTCGCTCCGCGCGAGCGCGAAGGACGCGCAGCCAAGGCTCACGGCCAGCATCACGAGCACGAGCATGGGAGCGCGCATCGGATCTCCTCTCAGGCCTCCGGGGGCGGGAAGCCGACCTTGCGAACGAGCGCCTGAAATCTCGGATCCGTGCGGATCGGATCGAAGCAGGGCTCGATGTTGATGAAGATCATGTCGCCCGCGTGCTCGGCGTAGGCGCGCTCCAGCCAGTAGAACGCCTTCTCGCGGTCGCCGAGCTTCAGATAGATCATGGCGACCCTGATCTTGTCCTTGGGGTTCTTGGGATTCTCGGCCGTCTCGAACCGCAGCATCGTCCGCCAGTACCCGGTCGTCCCGTGTGTCGCGAACGCCTGTTTCAAGGCGGCCACGGCGGCCCTGTTCTCGGTGTCCCCCACCGGCAGATGCTGCTCGAGGAGGTCGAGGCTGGCTTGATACCTGCCGGTCTCCTCGTAGGTTCGGGCCATGGCTCCATGGGGCAGATGGGAGGAGGGGTCCATCGCGACGGTATGGGTCGCCTGCGCGAGCGCCTGATCGTACCGGCGCGCGTAGAAGTACGTGGAGGCCGCGTTCCAGCTCACGATGAGCGAGAGCGGGTCGAGATCCGCCGCCAGGTGATCCTGCTCGATCGCCTCGTTGGTTCTTCCCGCGGTGGCGAGGATGACCGAGTACACGAGGTGCGCCGTCGAATAGCCGGCATTCAGCTGGATCGCGCGCTGGGCGTGGTGCTCCGCTTCCTTCCAATTCCAGTCGGCGAACAACACCGCGATCGCCATGGAGGTATGCGCCTCGGGAGAGGAATCGTCCGCCCCGAGCGCTCGCTTGGCGTACTCCTTGACCTTCGCCATGCCTTCCTTCTGAGGCAGGGTACCGAGGACCTGTACTTGCAGCAGGTATGCATCCGCGAGGCCGCTCGAGTACCGGGCGTCCCCGGGGTCGAGGGCGAGCGCCTTCTCGTAGTAATCGATGGATTTGGCCACCCCTTCCGGGCTGACCTTGCTCCATTCGTATCGTCCCCGGAGGTAGAGCTCGTAGGCCTCCGGGTTCACGGTCCGCCTCGGCAGCATCATGCGGGCGTGCTCTTCGGGGGAGAGCTGGAGCTGGATCTCGCCCGCGATGTCGCGGGCCACCTCGCTCTGGAGTCCGAGCACGTCCTTCACCTCGCGCTCGTAGCTCTTGGCCCAGAGGTGGCGGTCCTTCGCGGCCTCGATCAGCTGAGCCGTGATCCTCACCTTGTCTCCGGCGCGCAGCACGGATCCCTCGATGACCGCGTCCACGTCCAGCGCGGACGCGATCTCCTTCAAGGATTTCCTGGATCCCTTGAAGGGCATCACCGAAGTCCGCGAGATCACCTTGAGGGAGCGGATGGGCGCCAGGTTGGTGATCAGCTCCTCCGTCATTCCGTCGGCGAAGTATTCCTGGGTGGGATCTCCGGAGAGATTCGCGAGCGGAAGGACCGCGAGCGATCCGATGTGGGGACGGGGTCCGCCTCCGGAAGCGTCTCCATCCGAGAGGCGCTTCTGGATGTCGGCCGTGCGCATCGCGAGGATCACGGCGAGCACGAGGATCGTCACCGCGCCGGCCGTCATCCCCCAGACACGCCACGTTCCCTGGCGTGACGTGCTTCGAATGGCGGAGGGATCGATCGCCTCCAGCGCCGCTTCCACCTCGCTGGCGGACCGGTACCGGGCGTGCGGATCCTTCGCGAGGCAGCGGGCGATGATCAGCTGGAGTCCGGTCGGCACCCGTGCGCTCAGGGGATTGGGAGCCTCGTTCACGATGGCTCCCGCCAGCTCGGCGACGGAGGAGCCGTCGAAGGGCAGCTTGCCCGAGGCCATCTCGTAGAGCAGCACTCCCAGCGCCCAGATATCGCTCCGCGCGTCGGCGGAGCCGCCCAGCAGAACTTCCGGAGGCAGGTAGTTCGGAGTACCCAGGATCATCCCGGTGGCGGTGAGGTCGGGGTCCCGGAGCTCTTCCCGCCGTCCGTCCTGAATTCGCTTCGCCAGCCCGAAGTCGAGCACCTTCACGCGCCCCTCGGGCGTGACCATGACGTTGGCGCTCTTGAGATCGCGATGGACGATGCCGCGCTCGTGCGCGTAGGCCAGAGCGCTCGCGATCTGCGCCCCGTACTGGCAGACCGTCGACAGGGGAAGCCCGCCTCGCGGGATGGCGTCCCGGAGAGGCTTTCCCTCGATGAGCTCCATGGCGAAGAACATGTGCCCGCGGTCTTCGCCCACGTCGTAGACGTGTCCGATGTGAGGGTGGCTGAGCGCGGAGGCGGTCCGTGCCTCGCCGATCAATCGGGCGCGGGCATTCTCGTCCTTCATCAAATCGCAGGGGAGGATCTTCAGGGCGAGGTCCCGGTCCAGACGTGCGTCGTGGGCCCGGTACACCTCGCCCATCCCGCCCGCGCCGAGCAGGCTGATGACGCGGTAATGCGAAATCGTCTGTTCGAGAAGCTCGTCCATTGGGGGTCCGCCTTCGAGGGGTGGCCTTCCGGGGCCCGACTAGGTGACCTTCAAGCGGTACTCTAATCCTACCCGGGGGGAAGCGTCCACCAAGGGTTATAGTGCCTCCGTGGCCCCGGCTCCCACCGATACCCGCTCCGCCGTCCTCGCCGCGACCGTGGCGGCCGCGGCCGGCATCGCCTTTCAGGTCGGATCCAAGGCGACCCGGGACGCATTGTTCCTCTTCAGCTTCGGCGCCCGGGCGCTCCCGGTGATGGTCATGGCCACGGCGCTCCTCGCGATCGCCTTCGCCTTCCTCTCGGCGCGCGCGCTCACCGCGTGGGGCCCGGGACGGGTCATCCCGGCCGCCTTCGCGGGAAGCGGCGTCCTCATCCTGATCGAGTGGGGGATCTCCTTCTGGTTCCCGCGCGCGGCGGCGGTGCTCGTCTATCTCCACTGCGGGTGCCTGGGAGGACTCCTCATCTCGGGCCTCTGGTCCATGGTCAACGAGCGGTTCGATCCGCGCACGGTGAAGCTCGACCTCGGGTCGCTCACGGTCTGGGGAACCCTGGGAGGAGCATTCGGCGGTCTCATCGCGGCGCGCGTGGGACAGACGCTGCCCGCGACGGCGATGCTTCCCATTCTCGCCGCGTTCCATTTCGTGTCCGCGGCGGCCCTGTCGCGCCTGGGACAGAGCCCCGTGGCCACGCCGCGCTCCGCCGTGCCGCGACCTGCCGAACCGCCGGAGCGGAGCATGCGGACCGGCCTCAGGGCGCTCGCCGGCTCTTCCTACCTTCGCGGGCTCGTGGGCCTGATGGTGCTCGTGACGATCAGCGAAGGCTTCCTGGATCTGGCCCTGAAGAGCCGTACCGCATCCACGTTCGCGGAGCAGGGGGAGCTGCTTCGTTTCTTCGCGGTGTTCTACGCCGTGGTCTCCCTGTTCACGCTCCTCGTGCAGACGCTGGCGAGCCGATTCCTGATGCAAAAGGCGGGGCCCGCGAAGACCGCGGCGATGCTCCCCGCCGGGGTCACCCTGGCATCGGCGGGGGCGCTTGCGGTTCCGGGCCTCGCGTCGGCGGCGATCGCCCGAGGGGTCGAGTCCATGCTCTCGAACTCCCTCTTCCGCGGCGGGTACGAGGTGCTCTTCACGCCGGTGTCCGCGCGGGAGAAACGCGCGGTGAAACCGCTCGCCGACGTCGGAGCGGCCAGGGTCGGAGATCTGATCGCCGCGGGCATCGCGCAGGCGGTGCTCGCGGGATCCATGCTCCACGCGCCGGTCATCCTCACCGCCCTGGCGGCCGGCGTTTCGATTGCCGCGGTCTGGGCGGCGCTCCGCCTTCAGGCGGGATACGTGAGCGTGCTGGAGCGAGGTCTGCGCTCCCGCGCGATCGAGTTCGATTTCTCGTCGGTCCAGGACGGGCTCACCCAGTCCATCATGCTGAAGACCCTGAGCCCGGACGAGCAGAGCCGGATCCTGTCGCGGAGCGGGCTCGTCACCTTGCCCGCGGCGTGGTCCGAGTCCCCCCATGGCGAACGGATCGCGGACCTGAGATCGCGCGATCCGTCCCGGGTTCGGCGCTCCCTTCGCGGCGAGCCGGTCCCCGTGGAGATCGCGTTCGAGGTGATCTCCCTGCTCGCGAGAGACGACGTCGCTCGAGACGCGATCGAGAACTTGAGACGGGCGGGCCCCACGGTGATCGAGCCTCTGATCACCGGCCTCCTCAATCCGGGAGAAGAATTCGCGGTTCGGCGCAGGATCCCGCTCGTCCTCGCGACGTACAAGCTCCCGCGCGCCGTGGAAGGGCTGGGGCAGGGGCTCGAGGATCGTCGATTCGAAGTCCGCTATCGATGCGGGCGCGGACTGAGCCACCTCATGGATCTGGACTCCGCCCTCCGCATCGCTCCCGCGCTCGCCTGCGAAGCGGTGCTGCGCGAGGTGGAGGCGGGGGCGGGCGTATGGGAAGGGCGCCGCCTGCTGGACCGGTTCGACGATGAGCCCTGGTCTCCGGTTCTGGATGACGCGATCCGGAGCCGCGCGGATCGAAGCCTCGAGCATGTGTTCACGTTGCTCGCCCTCGTGCTGCCGAAGGAGCCGTTGCGGATCGCCTTCCGGGGGCTTCACGCCGAGGACCCGTTCCTCCGCGGCACGTCGCTCGAGTATCTGGAGTCCTCGCTCCCACCCGAGATCCGGAAGCCTCTCTGGCCCTACCTGGAGGACCGCCGCCCGCGCCGCGCCGCGGCGGTCCGGCCCACCGAGGAAGCCCTCGCCAAGCTCATCGAGTCGAACGAATCGATGGTGATCCACCTGGACGAGCTGAGGCGAAAGGGCGAGTAGCTGGCCAGACGGTACTCGATTCGGATACGCTCAAGGGCCGTTTACCCCGCGACGGGAGCATCAGGCGGCTGGGGCAGCACCCGGTCGCGCGAGAGGGATCTCATTGAAGGGAGCGGAACATGCGTAACGCGGTGCTTGCGATCTCTTGCCTCCTGCTGCTCTCGGGGTGCAGCGGCTCCGACAAGGTCGTCAATCCTCCACCCGGTGTCGGCGTATGGGCATCGCTGGAGTCGGGGATTCCGCTCTATGGCGTCTGGGGCGCCTCGGCGACCAACGTATTCGCGGTCGGCGAGGGGGGCACGGTCCGGCATTACGACGGCGCGGCGTGGACCGGAGTGGCGGTCCCGACGAGCGTTGACCTCTTTGGTGTCTGGGGGACCTCGGCGAGCAACATGTTCGTCGTGGGGAATGCCGGCACCATCCTGCGTTACAACGGCACCGCCTGGACCACGATGGTCAGCGGCAGCACCGCGGACTTCAATCGTGTCTGGGGTGCATCCGGAACCAACGTGTTCGCGGTCGCTGGTGACGGCTCCATCGTGCACTACAACGGGACGTCCTGGAGCGCCATGACCAGCGGGGTCACGAGCCCGCTCAACGGCCTCTGGGGAGCCAGCGGCACCGACGTGTTCGCCGTCGGGAGCACCGGCACCATCCTCCACTACAACGGCACCGCCTGGACCGCCATGACCAGTGGAACGACCGTGGTGCTCTACGGGATCTGGGGAAGCTCCGGGACCGACGTGTACGCGACGGGGAACACCGGCACGCTCCTGCACTACAACGGGACCTCCTGGAGCGCCGTGACCAGCGGAACCACGCAAGCCCTCTGGGGGATCTGGGGTACGTCGGCGAGCAACATCTTCGCCGCAGGGCTCAATGGCACCATCCTGCGCTACGACGGGACTTCCTGGAGTCCCATGACGAGCGGGACGACCGAGACCTTCTACGACGTGTGGGGGGCTTCAGGCAGCGATGTCTTCGCGGTGGGAAGTGCCGGGGTCATCGGGCACTACAACGGGACGGCGTGGAGCGTCCAGACCCATGGGATCAGCGAGAACCTGAACCGCGTCTGGGGACCTTCGGCCAGCGACGTCTTCGTCGTCGGCGGTCCGGTCGCCGCAGGCGCCGGAACGATCCTTCACTACAACGGGACCGCGTGGAGCGCCATGACCAGTGGTTCCACACTCGTCCTCGACGGCGTCTGGGGGACCTCGGGAAGCGACGTGTTCGCGGTCGGAGAGAGCGGGAGCATCCTGCACTACAATGGAACCGCGTGGGCCCCCATGGTGAGCGGAACGACGCAGAACCTCAACGACGTGTGGGGGACCTCGGGGAGCGATGTGTTCGCCGTGGGGGCCGCCGGCACCATCGTGCACTACAACGGGACCGCATGGAGCGCCATGACCAGCGGGACGACCCAGATCCTGTACGGGGCGTGGGGGACCTCGGCGAGCGACGCGTTCGCCGTGGGCGACGCCGGCACCATCCTGCACTACAACGGCACCGCGTGGAGCGCCCAGACGAGCGGGGCGACGACGACCCTCTACGCGGTCTGGGGAGCCGCGGCGAACAACGTGTTCGCGGTTGGAGGCAGTGGCACCCTGTTGCGCTACAACGGCACTTCTTGGAGCGGCACGGCGAGCGGAACCACCCAGGATCTCTTCCACGTGTGGGGAACTTCGGGCAGCGACGTGTTCGCCGTGGGCGCCTCCGGCACGATCTTACATTCAGGCGGGGGCTCCTGGGTCGCCATGGCCAGCAGGACGATCCAGGATCTCTACGGTGTCTGGGGAAGCTCGGGAAGCAACGTGTACGCCGTGGGCGCGCCTACGCAGATTCTCCACTACACGGGACCGTGAGAACGGCCGTAGAAGGCGCGGTGTGCGCCCGGGGCGCGGGTGCGGTTATTCCAGATCCAGCGTGTAGAACCTTGCGGACGGATCGTGGACGACGTAGCCGAGCTCTTCGTAGAGGGACCACGCGGCCTCGTTCTCCGCGACCGTCTCGAGGGTGAGCCGCTTCGCTCCCGTCTCGACGGCGTGACGACGCGCCGCCTCCATGAGCGCGCGCCCCACTCCGGAGCGGCGCGCTCGTGACGCCACGAAGAGATCGTTCAGCACCCAGAGGCGAAACGCGGATACCGAGGAGAACGAGGGATAGAGCTGCACGAATCCCAGGGCCCCTTCCGCGTTTCCGTCTCCGGCGACCGCGATGAAGATCACGCTCTCGTTGGCTCTCAGACGATCGCGGACGAACGTCTCCGCCAGTTTCGGATCGGCCGGCTTGCCGTAGAACTGGCGATAGAGGTCGAACATCGGCGCGATGAGGGCCACGTCGCGGTCACTTGCGGTCGCTCGCCGTATCTTGAAATTCTTCATTCGGACTCCCGCGGCGTGTCCTAGCTCAGCGCAGCCGCTGCCTTCGCAGTGCGCTCGATGAGCCTCTCGCCGAGCCGCTCTCGCCAGGACGCGAAGGCTTTCGTGGGCCCGCGCCATTCCAGCTCGTCCACGTCGCGAAAGAGCGGCGCATCCGTTCGCAAGGTCGCGAGATCCTTGAAGAGGAGCGCCTCCTCGCGACGGGCTCCCAGCACCTCGGGCGGAAAGCTCTCGATAGGCCCGTACTGCTTCAGGAGCCGCACCGCGGTGACACGCCCAATTCCCGAGACTCCGGGATATCCATCCGCGGCGTCTCCCACGAGCGCCAGCAAATCCGGGATCAATTCAGGACCCACGCCGTACTTCTCGCGGACGCCCTTCTCATCGAGGATCTTCTTTCCTCTGCGATCGACCTGCACCACGCGTCCCCCGCGAACACATTGGGCAAGGTCCTTGTCGGGCGTCCAGATGCTGATCTTCTCCACGCGCTTGCTCTTTGATGCGAGGTGCGCGGCCGAGGCAAGCCCGTCGTCCGCCTCGAGGTCCGTCATGGGCCAGATCGCCACCCCCATGACCGCGAGCGCCTCCTCGAGGGGATGGAACTGCGCCCAGAGCGCGGGGTCGATGCCCTCTCCGGTCTTGTAGCCGGACCAGAGCTGATTGCGGAAGGATTCGATGACGTGATCGGTCGCCACGCCGATGTGCGTGGCTCCCCCCTCGATCGTCTGCAGCACCGTCCCGAGCACCCCGGCCACGGCGCCGAGCGGCGCGTCCTTGCCCTCGTTGAAGCGGCGGAGACCGTAGAAGTGACGGAAGAGCTCGTAGGTGCCGTCGATGAGATGAACGATCACGGGGGCATGGTAATCGATCGCGCCTCAGGGAAAAGCCCCTCGCTTCGGCAACTCGCCACTCATCGTCCGGTCGCGTTTGTCGGACTCCGTAGAATCCCGAGCAAACCCGAGAAGTTCGCGAGCGAGAACGGACGCTATCGGGACCCTGTAGTCCGATGACGTACACATAATCCCGTAGGGGAAAAAGGTCCGACGCCGCAACTTGCCTTCCCGCAACCGCCCGCGGCGGAGAAGACCCGACAAGCGCGTCGTGGCACACCCCCTGCATGACAGGCAGGAAACCCCTACGGCCGGGGGAAAAAATCCCGACAACCGATGCGCACGACAACCAAGGAGGTTCAATGGGCCATCGCCACAGTCGGCTTTGTGTACCCCGTCTCACCGCATTCGCTGCCGTCGTCGTCACGCTCGTCTCTTTCATCACTCCATCCGCTCGGGCTCAGGTCGCATCGCTCGTCTGGACCGCTCCCGGTGACGACGCCAAATCGGGGCGGGCCACGAGCTACCAGATGCGGTATTCCCGGACCCCCGTGGGGTTAGACACCCTCGCCTGGTGGAACGCCACGGCGACGACCCTTCCTGTGCCGAACATGCCCGTTCCTTCTTTGGCGGGGGCGACAGACTCCGTGAAGGTGGCGCTCGGGGCTTGGAACATGACCTACTACTTTCTCCTCATGACCTGTGACGAGGTTCCGAACTGCTCGGGATGGAGCAATGTCGCTGTGAAAAATACGGGGCCGCCGACTGATATTCTGCCTCCGGGGACTATCGCGGATCTGAGGGCGAAGTAGAGTTTCTTCTTCCCGATGGCCACGCTTCTCGCGAGATTCACCAGGCTCGAGGAGGAGGCGTGACGCGGGAGAGGATCTCAGTACCGCGATCGTGGGGGAACGTACCCCGAGGGGCTCGAGGAGGCGTTTCGCGTTGCACCACGCCAGCCACTCGAGTGTGGCAAACACTCCGACTAGGGGGCGCTGGGTGGGTCCTGATCGGTGACCTGCTCGGGGACCACCAAAAGCACGAATTTTCATTGGGACTCTAGACGGGGATCAAGTGAACGGGCCGGAATTCAAGTGCCGGGGAGTGCATCGGGATATCCCAGAGGTGATCCGTCGCGGCGTGAGACAGGCGGCGAAGTTCGGGTGCTGCTGGTGTGGGTGCCCGATCAATCCAGTACCACCACATCGAACCATTTAGCGAGTCGCAGAGCCACCTGTTCTCAAACATCGTCGCGCTCTGCCCGAACTGTCACGCGAGGAGCAGTTGCGGTTCGAATGATTGAGTGAAACGGCGCAGTTGTCGCTCAATCATTCCCCCTCTCAACCCCTCTCTCACGCGTCTCTTAACCGTTTCACCGTAGATAGAGTGGCGCCGCGTAAATTATTGTGATATCTTATATTACATACAGACGGGAGCTGGTCCCAGCGATCACGCATGGCTGGGTAGAGCCCCGAGGCCGGGCCCGAACACCGCAGGGGTCGGTCGATCCCCGTTGAGCGGAGATCCCGCGACTACGGGTCCAAACGGCAATAGGCCTGCGGTCCGGAGAACCTCCGGATCGCCCGCAATCGCATCGGCCCGAGCCGCGTCCCCACCTCAACCGGTCCAATCGGCTCCGGGGCAACCCCCCGAAAGCATCCGCTCGCGCGGTGCGATGAACGGGTTCGCCCGTTCGATCTCA
>VBOR01000063.1:0-3800 GCA_005893165.1 Candidatus Eiseniibacteriota bacterium
CGCGTTCACGTACGAGGCGCTGGTTCGGGACCTCGGCGCCATGAGCCCGCTCTTGAGTCCTGTCTCCCTGAAATCGGGGAAGGGAAGGGTCCAGGGGACGCTCCGCGGTACGTCGTCCGCGCCCGACTTCCTTCTACAGGGAGTCTTGACGTCGGGAACGTTCACGAATGACATGTCCTTCGATTCGCTCCGGATCTCCTCGCATGGGAAGCTCAGCTCTTCTACGGCCGCGGTCGCGGACGTGGCGGTGGCCGGTCTTCGCGCGGGAGACCGGCCGCTGGGTGACGTGGTCTCCGCCCTGACCCTCAACGACAAGATCGTCATCGATCGCTACCGCGAGTCGCTCGGGGACACGACGCTCACCCTGCACGGCGAGGTGCGGTTCCGGGGCCAGGCCACGATGGCGATGCTCGATTCCGTCGGGCTCGCCGTGGGGGACCGGGCGTGGCGAAACGTCCAACCCGTCCAGGCCTCGCTCGAGGGGAATCGGCTCACGGTCCAGAGCCTCATGCTCGCCATGGGGACCGGACGCGTGAATCTGACGGGAAGCCTGGATCTCAAGACGAACCGGGCCGGCGCGCACGCCATCTTGCAGAATGTCGACCTGAGTCAGGCGATCGGCCCTCCCGAATCTCCCGATGCCCCTCGAGGCATCGCGGACGGAGATTTGCTCCTGGACGGGCCGCTCTCGGATCCCGACGTCCAGGCGAATCTCCGCGTGGTGCATCCGCGCCTGGGCGAGGTGGAGGGGGACTCGCTCGTGGTCGCGGGGAGCTACGCTCCCGGCACCCTGTCCCTCTCGAACGTCCGGTGGGTCCGCGGATCCGGTTCGGCCACGCTGGCCGGGACCGCGCGGCCCCGAATGACGCTGCAAGAGTGGATGCGTGCGCTCGAGCGGAAGGACCATGCCTGGGCTTCGCGCGTGGATCTCAGTCTTCTGCTCGACATGAAATCCTTCGATCTGAACACCCTGGCTCCGATCGATACCAGCTTGAGCTCGCTCCGGGGGATCGCGACGGGGACCGTGCGCGTGACCGGCACCGCCGGTGCGCCAGCACTCGCCATGCACGTGACGGCGTCCTCGGTCGCGTACCACGGCGTCGAGTCGGCCACGGCCGAGCTGGTGGGGAACTACGCCGCGCGAAGGCTCACGCTCGAGCACCTCGACTTCGCGCGCGACGGCGCGACCACGCACGTGGAAGGGTCCATTCCCATCGATCTCTCCCTCTACGGAGGGCACGCGACTCTGCGCGATTCGCCGGTTGCCTTGAAGCTCCGGATGGTGGACGCCGACTTCAGCGTGGCTGCGCTCTTCGTCCCCGAGTTCGCGGCGAGCGCCGGAAAGCTCAATGTCACGGCCGACCTGAGCGGGACGCCGGGGCGCCCGGTGGTGACGGGCTCCCTTCACCTCAAGGACGGAATTCTAAGAGTCGCGGGCCGCGACGAAGTGCTGGAGGGCCTCGAGGTGGACGCTTCGTTCGACGAGCATCGGGTCAACGTCACCCGCATCGCGGCTCAGGAGGGAAAGAAGGGTCGCCTGACCGGAACCGGATGGTGGCAATCGGCGGAGAAGAAGCGGTACGGAGATTTCGAGTTTCGCCTGCGCGCGACGGAATTCACGGCAACCGACCGGGAAACCTACATGTTCCGATTCAACGGCGACTTCAAAGTCCAGGACGCCGTCGATCCGAGCGGAGGCGAGACCTACCGGATCACGAGCGTCACGCCGGCGACGCTCCTCCGCGGGGAGCTCACGCTGGACCTCAGCCAGCCGCGCGAGGACTCCGTGACGCTCGTTCCCTTCCTCTACGACATCGCGGTCGACGTGCCGCGAAACCTCTGGTACCGGAATCTGGATACCGAGGTGGAGCTTCAGAACGGCCAGCTGACCCTGCGCAATGAAGGCGTCCGCGATCTCATCCTCGGCACGCTCGACGTGAAGGGTAAGTTCTACATGTACTCGAGCGAATTCCGGATCCTGCAAGGTACGATCAGTTTCACGAGCCTGGACCGCATCGATCCGGACATCCAGATCGAGGCCGAGACCATCGTCCGGGGGCTGGGCACGCGCACCGCCTCCCAGGGCACCACGACCGGCGAATCTCCGATCTACATGACGCTCTCCGGGAAAGCCAGCCAGCTCAAGGTGCACCTGCACGACGACGGCGGGGACAATGAAGCCTACCTCTGGAGGATCCTCACGATTGGCCAGTTCAGCGCGGTCCCGACGGTCTCGACCACCGGAATCAGCACGGATCCGACGATGATCGTCTCGACCACCGGCGCCGCCCCGGACGCGACGCTCCCGGTGCGGAACTACCTCTTCCGAGGCGCGGAGCGGCTTCTTTCGGACGTGGGCTTCATCGATACGATCGACCTGCAATCCGGGACCGCGAGCGGCGGGAGCACCTCCGGACAGACCATCGGCGCGATCGGTCTCGGAAGGTACGTGACACCGGAGCTTTATGTTAAGTATTCTCGCGACTTCTCCGCGACGGTGGAGTAGGCGCAGAGCTTCAGCGCGGAATACCGTATGACGCGGCACCTTCTCCTGCGTGGCGAGCAGATCCGCCCGGGCCCCGGCAGCCAGCTGAGCCCGGCCCAGAAAGACAAGCAGCAGTACAACCTCGATCTCAAGGTGAGGCTCGAGTACTAGGAGAACCGTGGACCTGAACTCCGTGCAGCGTCAGGCGGTCGAGCACCCCGGCGGGCCCCTCCTGATCCTGGCCGGAGCGGGCAGCGGGAAGACGCGCGTCCTGACGGGACGCATCGCGCACCTCGTGCGCGAGCGTGGAATCCCCCAGGGCTCCATCCTCGCCTTCACCTTCACGAACAAGGCGGCCCGGGAGATGCGGGCGCGCGCCCAGGCGCTTCTCGGACGGGAGGACCTGGGTGTCTGGCTCGGAACCTTCCACGCCACGTGCGTTCGGATCCTCCGCCGTCACGCGGAGCTTCTCGGGTATCCCAAGAATTTCGTGATCTACGACACCGACGACCAGCGCTCGATCCTGCGCGAGCTCCTGAAGGGAGTGGGGCCGCAAGACGAGAGCTTGACCCCCGCGGCGGCCGGATCGCGGATCTCCAAGCTCAAGAACGAGGGGATCGGTCCGGAGGAGTATCAGAAGACCGCGTTCACCTCGGTGGATCGGCGGCTCGTCCAAGTCTACGAAGGCTATCAGAAGGCGCTCCGCGCCCGCGGGGCGATGGACTTCGACGACCTGCTCGGACACACGGTGCGCCTGTTCGAGCTGGACGAGGAGATCCATCGCGCGTACGCCACGCGCTTCCTGCACGTGCTGGTGGACGAGTACCAGGACACGAACGGCATCCAGTTCCGCCTCATCGAGAGTCTCTCTCGGACGCACCGGAACCTCACCGTGGTGGGGGACGACGACCAGTCCATCTACGGCTGGCGCGGCGCCGACGTGGGGAACATCCTCTCCTTCGAGAAGTCCTTTCCCGAGGCGACGGTGCTGCGCCTGACGCAGAACTACCGGTCCACGCAGACGATTCTCCGCGCCGCGAACGGAGTCGTGAAGCACAACACCGCGCGCAAGGAGAAGGAGCTCTGGACCGAGAACGCGGTCGGGGAGCGGCTCCGCGTGCACCTGGCCGAGGATGAGGAGGCCGAAGGAGAGCGCATGGTCTCGCTCCTCCTCGAGACGCGCCGGACCCAGGACCTCCACAACCGGGACTTCGTGGTCCTGTACCGCACCAACGCGCAGTCGCGCGCGGTGGAGAACGCGCTCCGGCGCTCGGGAATTCCGTACCAGCTCACGGGCGGGATCTCCTTCTACGAG
>VBOR01000063.1:3806-48980 GCA_005893165.1 Candidatus Eiseniibacteriota bacterium
GCCGAAGCGCGGGGACTCACGGTGCCGGAAGCCCTCGAGCATCCCGAGCTGGGCGCCGCGGTGGCCGGGCCCGGCACGAGGAAGCTCCAGGAATTCGCGCGCCTCTTCGTCTCGCTCCGGCCGCTCGCGTCCCTCTCCCCGCCGGCCTTCCTGACCGAGCTGATCGCGAGGATCCGGTACCGGGAATATCTCCTCGAGGAGAATCCCGCCGAGGCGGCGGAGCGAATCGAGAACGTGGACGAGCTGATCGCGGGCGCGGAATCCTATCTGCGGCGCGCCGAGGATCCCACGGTGGAGGGGTTTCTCGCCGAGGTGGCGCTCCTGACCGACGTGGATCTCTGGAACGACGAGGACGACACGGTGAATCTCATGACCATCCACTCGGCCAAGGGGCTCGAGTTTCCGTACGTGTTCGTGGTCGGGCTGGAGGAAGGTCTCCTCCCGCATTCGTCCTCGATGGACGATCCGGCGCAGCTCGAGGAGGAGCGGCGACTCTTCTACGTGGCGCTCACCCGGGCGCAGCAGCGCGTGCATCTCTTCCATGCTTCCTTCCGCCGTACCTGGAACCCGGCCGGAGGAGGAAGCTCCCGGTTCCTCCATGAGATTCCGGAGGACTGCATCGAGTGGGACGGGGAGCCGTGGGCGGCGGCCCCGAAGCCGGTGTCGAGGAAATGGCGCGGGGGGAGCGAGCAGGGAGCCCGGGCGGCGCGGGGGGGCGGACCGAGCCCGATCGGGGTGCGCGTCACGCATCCGCAGTTCGGGGAGGGGATCGTCGTGGCCTGCGAAGGGCACGGCGAGCGCGCGAAGCTCACGGTGGACTTCCGGCGGGCGGGGACCAAGAAGATCCTCGCCGCCTTCGCGGAGCTGAGCCATGCCGATTGACGCGAAGGTCGTGCAGCAAGTCGCGGTCCTGGCGCGATTGCAGGTGGAGTCTTCCGAGGAGGCGCGTCTCGTGAAGGAGCTGACCTCGATCCTCTCCTACGTGGAGCAATTGCAAGATCTGGACGTGAGCGGCATCGAGCCGACCAGCCAGGTGGGCGAAGGGACCAAGGCGCCTCTGCGGGAAGATGAGGTGAAGCCCTCGAACGTGCGCGACGAGGCCCTCGCGCAGGCTCCCGACCGGGACGGGGACTACTTCAGAGTGCCGCAAGTCGTATGACGAAGAAGCCGGACCCTCTGGAAACCGCGGAGTCGATTGGACGTGCCGTCCGGAACCGCGAGCGGAGCGCCGTCGAGGTAGCGCGCGTCTTCGTGGAGCGCGCGGAGCGGAGCGCGCCGCGGCTCTCGACCTATCTCCATCGCGACGGCGCGCGCACCCTCGAGATGGCGGCCGAGGTGGACCGGCGGCTCGAGTCCGGCGAGAAGCTCTCTCCTCTCGCGGGCGTGCCGATCGCACTCAAGGACAACCTCTGCACGCACGGCATTCCGACCACGTGCGGGTCCCGCATCCTCGAAGGATACCTTCCTCCCTACGACGCGCACGTCGTGGAGCGCTTGCGCGCCGCCGGGGCCGTGTTCACGGGGAAGACCAACTGCGACGAGTTCGCGATGGGCTCCTCTACCGAGAACTCGGCCTATTTTCCGACGAGAAATCCCTGGGACCTGGACCGGGTCCCCGGAGGGTCGAGCGGGGGATCCGCGGCGACGGTGGCGGCGCTCGAAGCGTCCCTGGCGCTGGGATCGGACACCGGCGGCTCGGTGCGGCAGCCCGCCGCCTTCTGCGGCGTGTTCGGCCTCAAACCCACCTATGGCGCCGTGTCCCGCTACGGTCTCGTGGCGTTCGCTTCCTCGCTCGATCAGATCGGTCCGTTCGCGCGGACGGCCCGGGACGTAGCACTCCTCTTCAACGAGATCTGCGGACGGGACGAGCGCGACATGACCAGCCGCTCCGACGCCACGCCGATCGATCTCGAGAGCCTGGAGCGCGGCGTGCGCGGCATGAAGATCGGGATTCCGCGCGATCTCCTGTCCGTAGGGGTGGACCCCGAGATCACGGCCTCCCTGGATCGCGTCACGAAGAAGCTCTCCGGCGAAGGTGCCGAGATCCTGGACGTCACCCTGCCGCACGCGCGCTACTCGATCGCCACCTACTACCTCATCGCGCCGGCGGAAGCTTCCAGCAATCTCGCCCGGTACGACGGCGTCCGCTACGGCTTCCGCGCGAAGAGCGACGATCTTCAGACGATGTACGCCTCGACGCGCGGCAAGGGATTCGGGCGCGAGGTGAGACGCCGCATCCTGCTGGGCACGTACGCGCTCTCCGCGGGCTACTACGACGCCTACTATCTTCGCGCCATGAAGGTGCGCACGCTCGTGCGCCGGGATTTCGATCAGGCGCTCCTGCGCGCGGACGCGATCCTCCTGCCCACGACGCCCACGCCTCCGTTCAAGCTCGGCGAGAAGGTGGACGATCCCCTCGCCATGTACCTGAACGACATCTTCTCCATCCCCGCCTCGCTGGCGGGTGCGCCGGCCCTCTCCTTTCCCTCGGGCAGGACACGCTCCAATCTTCCGATCGGGCTTCAGCTCGTGGGACGACCCTTCGACGAGGGGACCCTGCTCCGGATCGCGAGGACCTGGGAGAAGAAGAGCGGGGATCCGCTCGGCGTGCCGCCCATCGCGAACGGGGGAGCCCGGACGTGAGCGCGACGAGACCGGCTCCGGAATCCCCCTCGAAGGCGGAAGCGGGCGCGGCGCCGGGACGCTACGAGACGGTCGTGGGGCTCGAGGTCCACGCTCAGCTCAAGACCGCTTCGAAGATCTTCTGCTGCTGCAGCACGAAATTCGGAGCACGGCCGAACACCCAGGTCTGTCCCATTTGCCTCGGGCTCCCCGGCGTCCTTCCGATCCTGAACGAGCGGGCGGTGCGGTTCGCGGTCATGACCGGGATCGCCGTGGGCGGCACGATCGCCGTGCGGAGCGTGTTCGCGCGGAAAAACTACTTCTATCCCGATCTCCCGAAGGGCTACCAGATCTCGCAGTACGACCGGCCGCTCTGCTCGGGAGGAACCGTCGAGATCCACGTCGGAGGGGCCTGGAAGCGGATCGGCCTCGTGCGGATCCACCTCGAGGAGGACGCGGGGAAATCGCTCCATCCGGAAGGCCGGCAAGGGGTGAACACGACGCTCGTGGATCTGAACCGGAGCGGCGTGCCGCTCATCGAGATCGTGTCGGAGCCGGAGATCCGGAGCGGCGCCGAGGCCTACGACTATCTCATCCGCCTGAAGCAGATCCTCGTGTATCTCGACGTCTGCGACGGGAACATGGAGGAGGGGAGCCTCCGGTGCGACGCGAACGTCTCGGTCCGGCCTCGCGGTCAATCGGTGTTCGGCACGAAGACCGAGATCAAGAACATGAACTCGTTCCGGAACGTGGAGCGCGCGATCGCGTTCGAGACCGAGCGCCAGATCCGGCTCCTGGAGTCCGGGGGCCGCGTCGTCCAGGAGACCCTCCTCTGGAACGCGGACAAGGGCAAGGCGGAGCCCATGCGAAGCAAGGAGGAGGCGCACGACTACCGTTACTTCCCGGAGCCGGACCTCCTGCCGCTGGATCTCGAACCGCCCTGGATCGAATCCGTGCGCTCCGCGCTGCCCGAGCTTCCGCATCAGGTGCGGGAGCGGCTCACGCGCGACTTCGGCATTCCGGAATACGACGCCGAGGTCCTGACCGAGACGCGCGCCCTGGCTTCCTATTATGAGGAGGTCGCCCGGCGCTCCGGCAGCGCGAAGCTCGCCTCGAACTGGATCATGACGGAGGTGAACGGGATCCGGAACAAGGAGGGGCAATCGATCGAGGAATTTCCGATCCGGCCGGACCGCCTGGGGACGCTGGTGAGGATGATCGCGGAGGAGAGGATCTCCGGAAAGATCGGAAAGCAGCTCTTCGAGATGATGCTGACCCGTCCCGAGGATCCGGAAGCGCTGGTGAAGAGCCAGGGACTGCTCCCGATCGACGACGAAGCCTCCCTCCGGGCGATCGCGCGCGAGGTGATCGCGGCGAACCCGGGCCCCGCCGCGGAGGTGCGCGCGGGGAAGGAGCGCACGTTCGCCTTCCTCGTGGGACAGGCGATGAAGCAGTCACGGGGACGCGCCCACCCGGAGAAGATCCAGGACGCGCTCAAGAAGGAGCTCGAGGCGACGTGAACGGGCACCCGCGGGTGCTCCCTCCCCTCGCTCGCCGCGTGGGCCTCGCGCGAAAAGCCGGACCTGGTCGTGATCGGACCGGACGCGGCGATCGCCGCGGGGCTCGCCGACGAGCTCCAGAAGGGCTCGATTCCCGTGCTCGGTCCCATCCGCGCCGCGGGCCGCCTGGAGTCGAGCAAGAGCTTCGCCAAGCAGTTGATGCAGGAGTTGAATCTCCCCACGGCGCCCTACCGCCTCGCGCACAGCGCGTCCGAGGCGAAGCGCATCCTCGCGGCCGCGACCTATCCCATCGTTCTGAAGGCCGACGGCCTCGCGGCCGGCAAGGGGGTGGTGGTCGCGGATACCGAGCGCGAGGCGCTCGAGGTGATCGCGTCCTGGATGGACCGGGGAGAGCTGGGGGAGTCGGGGAGGACGCTCGTGATGGAGGAGTTCCTTCGCGGGGAGGAAGCCTCGCTCCTGGTCCTCACGGACGGGGAGCGCTGGATGCTCTTCCCGCCGGCGCGCGACCACAAGCGCGCCTACGACGGAGACACGGGCCCGAACACAGGCGGAATGGGGGCGTGCGCGCCCGCGCTCGAGCCGAATCACGAGGATGCGCTCGCGATCGGGCGCCGGATCGTGGATCCACTCCTCGCCGCGCTGCGCGCGCGGGGGATCGCCTATCGCGGGATTCTCTACCTGGGCCTCATGCTCACCCCCTCGGGTCCGATGGTGCTCGAGATCAACGCGCGGTTCGGCGATCCGGAGGCGCAGGTGGTGCTGCCGCTCCTCGACGAGGACGTGTTGCCGCTCTTTCTCCGTGCCGCCCAGGGCTCCCTTCCCGCGGACCGGCACCGGACATTCCTTCGCCACGCGGGCGCGGCGGTGTGCGTGGTGCTGGCGGCGGCGGGATATCCTAAAGACACGCGCACCGGGCAGCGGATCGAGGGATTGAGCCACGCGCGGCCCCACGGCATCCGGTTCTATTGCGCCGGCGTGGACCGCCGCGCGGGGAGATTCGTGACGAGCGGCGGCCGCGTTCTCGGAGTGACCGCCCGTGCCGAGACGGTGAAGCGTGCGCGGGAGGCGGCCTACGAGGCGGTCTCCTGGATCCGATTCGATGGAATGCACTACCGGCGCGATATCGCGGCGCCACTTCAAACGGGGAGAACCGGCACATGAGCGAGAAGGCTCGCGTTTTGATCCTGTTCGGCAGCGATTCCGACCGCGCGGTGATGGAGGAGGCGGCCAAGGTGCTCGAGAGCTTCGGCGTCGGCTCCCGCCTGGAGATCGCATCCGCGCACCGCAGCCCCGATCGCGTGCGCGAGCTCGTCCAGGAGGCGAAGGGAGCGGGGATCCAGGTCTTCATCGCGGGCGCCGGCATGGCGAACCATCTCGCCGGCGCGGTGGCGGCGCACACCACCCTTCCCGTGATCGGCGTGCCGCTCGGCGGATCGCCCCTTCAAGGGGTGGACGCGCTCTATTCCACCGTGCAGATGCCCGCGGGTGTGCCGGTCGCCACGGTCGCGATCGGATCCGCGGGGGCCAAGAACGCCGCCGTGCTCGCGGTCCAGATGCTCGCGCTCGGGGACCGGGGGCTGGCGCTGAAGCTCGAGGATCTGAAGCAGCGCCTGGCTCGCGGCGAGCGTCTTTGATCCGCGCCCACCAGAGCGCGGAGACTCGAGGAAGAGCTTTCGATGGAACGTCTCGTTCTGGATGCCGGAGGGAAGTGGCGCGATGTCGCCAAGCGTGCCGCCTCCGTGCTCCGCGCCGGCGGGGTCGCGCTCCTTCCCGCCGAGGGCGTCTACGGCCTCCACGCGTGCGCCGAGGATCCCGTCGCGGTCGAGCGCCTTCTTCGGTTGAAGCCTCGGGAAGAGAAGAAGGGATTCATCGGCCTGATCGCCGAGCCGCGGGAGCTCGAGCGCTGGACCGAGCCGAACCCGCGCGCCGAGGTGCTCGTGCGGAAGCACTGGCCCGGCGCGCTGACGCTGGTGCTCCCGGCCTCGGCATCGGTTCCGGAAGCCATGCGCAATCCCGACGGCACCGTCGCGTTGCGATGCCCAGGGAGCCCCTTCCTCTGCGCGACGGTGGCCGGAGCGGGCGGAATCGTCCTCAGCACCTCCGCGAACCGTCCCGGCGAGCCGGCAATGATCACGCCGGAAGGGTTTCTGGAGGAGTACGCGGACCTGGTCGTGGACGGAGGAACGTTGTCCGGAATGCCGTCGACCGTGGTCTCGATCGTGGCCGATCGAGTCCTGGTGCTCCGGCAAGGTTCGGTCCTGCTCGGTATCTCGTGAGCGGAAGGCGTACTTGACGCTGCGCACCCCGGCTCCTAAACTCGACCCTTCGAAGGCCTCGTCCCGTTCCGCCTGAAGTGGAGCCCATGTACCAAATACTCCTGATCTGCACCGGAAACACATGCCGGAGTCCCATGGCCGAGGGGATCCTGCGTTCCCTCTTGCCGGCGGAGCTGGCCCCGCTGGTGCGCGTCGCGTCCGCGGGCACGGGTGCGGGGGACGGACTTCCAGCGACCCCGCTCGCGGTCCAGGTCTGCGCGGACTCCAAGGTGGATCTCAAAGGCCATCGTTCCGCTCCGCTGACGCCGGCCCTGCTCCGGGCGTCCGATCTCATCCTGGCCATGGAGCCACACCATATCGAATACGCGCGCGGGCTCGCCCCCGAAGCGTCGAATCGAATCCATCTCATCACCGAAAAGGGAGCCGCGGGCGCCAAGGCCAAGGACGGGGTGCTGGATCCCCTGGGCGGCACCGCGGAGCAATACCGGGACACGTTCCATCGGATCCGGAGCCACCTCCTGGGGTGGATTCCGGTGATCCGGGAATCGGTCGAGCGGCGCGAAGGCGTGCGCCGGTCGAGCGAATCATGAAACCAACACGCCGGAAGGAGGAGGGCATGGCGCGTGAGTCGACCGGCGTGATCTGGATGAATGGAACGTTCGTTCCCTATGAAGACGCGAAGATCCACGTCCTCTCGCACGTGGTTCATTACGGCTCGAGCGTGTTCGAGGGGATTCGGGCGTACGCGACACCGTCCGGAACGGCGGTCTTTCGCCTGGACCGTCACGTGCAGCGCATGCTCGATTCCTGCAAGATCGCCCGCATCGCGTGCCCGTACGGATACGCCGAGCTGATGGAAGCCATCCGCGAAACCGTGCGGAAGAACGGGTGCGCGCCCTGCTATATCCGCCCCGTGGTGTATCGCGGCTTCAAGACGCTGGGCGTGAATCCCACCGGCGTTCCCATCGACGTCGCGATCGCGACCCTGAACTGGGGCAAGTACCTGGGCAAGGACGCGCTGGACCACGGCATCTCGGTGCGCGTCGCCTCCTGGAACCGGCAGGCGCCGAACACCTTCCCGGCGATGGCCAAGACCGGCGCGAACTACCTGAACAGCCAGCTCATCAAGCTCGAAGCGGTCGCGGACGGATACGAGGAGGGGATCGCCCTGGACGTCTTCGGCTACGTGGCCGAGGGAAGCGGCGAGAACATCTTCCTCGTGCGCGGGGATACCCTCTACACCCCGACCGTCGCGAGCGCGATCCTCCCCGGCGTCACCCGCGACTGCGTGATCACCCTCGCGCGCCACCTGGAGCTCGAGGTGCGCGAGGAGCAGATCCCGCGCGAGATGCTCTACATCTCCGACGAGCTCTTCTTCACGGGGACGGCGGCCGAGATCACGCCCATCACCCAGGTGGACCGGATTCCCATCGGGACCGGCGCCGTCGGTCCGGTGACGCGCAAGCTCCAGAAAGCGTTCTTCGACATCATCGAAGGGCGTGCGCGCGACGCCCACCGGTGGCTCTTCCCCGTAGAGGCGACCGGAAAAGTCCAGCGCGCCGCGAAGAAGGCGCGATAGGCGCTTCACGCATGACCTCCAAGTCCGCGGCCGCCGTCAATCCGCGCGAAGCCTCGCTGCGCTCCGTCGATCCCGAGATCGATCGCGCCATCCGCGCGGAGATCGGACGCCAGCAGGGGACCCTCGAGCTCATCGCCTCGGAGAACTTCGTGAGCGAGGCGGTGCTCGAGGCCATGGGCTCGCCGCTCACCAACAAGTACGCCGAAGGGTACCCGGGGAAGCGGTACTACGGCGGCTGCGAGTTCGTCGACCAGGCCGAGACGCTGGCGATCGAGCGGGTGAAGGCGCTCTTCTCGGCCGAGCATGCGAACGTGCAGCCGCACGCGGGCGCCCAGGCGAATCTCGCCGCGTACCTGGCGCTCATGCCGCCGGGATCGACGCTGCTCGGGATGGCCCTGGCGCACGGCGGCCATCTCACCCACGGCCACAAGGTCTCCTTCTCGGGCATCCTCTTCAAGGCGGTCCAGTACGGACTCTCCCCGGAGACCGGGCTCCTCGATTACGACCAGGTGCTCCGCCTTGCGCGGGAGTCGCGGCCACAGGTAATCGTCGCGGGGGCGAGCGCGTATCCCCGCTTCTTCGACTTCCAGAGGCTCCGGTCGATCGCGGACGAGGTGGGCGCACGGTTCGTCTTCGACATGGCCCACGTCGCCGGGCTCGTCGCGGGAGGCGCGCACCCCAACCCGACGCCCTTCGCGGACGTGGTCACGTCCACGGCCCACAAGACCCTGCGCGGACCCCGAAGCGGCTTCATTCTCTGCAAGAACGAATTCGCCAAGGCGATTGACAAGTCGGTGTTTCCCGGGATGCAGGGAGGCCCCCTGATGCACGTGATCGCCGCCAAGGCGGTCTGCTTCCGCGAGGCCGCGGCCCCCGAATTCAGGGTGTACGCCCGGCAGGTGGTGGCGAACGCGAAGGCGCTCGCGGACGGGCTGATGAAGCGCGGCTACCGCCTCGTCACGGGCGGAACCGACAACCATCTCCTCCTCGTGGACCTGCGCGACGCGGGGTTCTCGGGCGCGGACGCGGAGAACGCGCTCCACGCGGCCGGGATCACCGTGAACAAGAACGCCGTGCCGAACGATCCCCGTCCCCCCGCCGTCACGAGCGGCATCCGGATCGGATCCGCGGCGGTGACCACGCGGGGCATGGGGGAGCCGGAATTCCACAGACTCGCGGGGTGGATCGACGACGCGCTGAAGCGCCGGGAAGAAGCGGCCTCGCTGATGAAGATCCGCGCCCAGGTGGAAGAGCTCTGCCGCGCGTTTCCGCTCTACGTGAATCGGAGTCTGTAACTCCGCCGCCGCTCGTCCGATGGCCCAACTCACGATCGAGGAACGAAACGCGAAGGTGCGCGACGAGAGCGCCTTCGTCGAGCCGCTCCTCCGATCCGTGGAGTCGATCATCGTGGGGCAGCGGGAGATGGTGCGCCGGATCCTCATCGGGTTGCTCGCCGACGGACATCTTCTCCTGGAAGGAGTTCCCGGGCTCGCCAAGACCCTTGCGGTGAAGACGGTCGCGCAAGCGATCCATGCGACCTTTCACCGGATCCAGTTCACGCCGGACCTCCTGCCGGCGGACCTGACCGGGACGCTCATCTTCGATCCCACGAAGGGATCCTTCGCGCCCAAGTTCGGACCCGTCTTCACCCAGATCCTGCTCGCCGACGAGATCAACCGCGCGCCCGCGAAGGTGCAGAGCGCCCTGCTCGAAGCGATGCAGGAGCGGCAGGTGACGATCGGCGATACGTCGTACCCCCTCGAGGGGCTCTTCTGGGTCCTCGCGACCCAGAATCCCATCGAGCAGGAGGGAACGTATCCCTTGCCCGAGGCGCAGATGGACCGCTTCCTCCTCAAGATCCGGGTGAGCTATCCCAGTCCCGAGGAGGAGGGGCTCATCCTCGAGCGCATGAGCGGCGAGCCTCCTCCGCCTCCCAAGCCCGTGCTCCAGGCGGACGCCATCTTGAAGTCGAGGCACTCGGTGAATTCCATCTACCTGGACGAGCGGATCCGGAACTACATCGTGGATCTCGTGCACGCCACGCGCGAGCCGGAGCGGTTCGGCCTGGACCTGCGTCCCCTGATCCAGTACGGGGCCTCGCCGCGCGCGACGCTGGGGCTGGCGCGCGGCTCCCGCGCGCTCGCGTTCCTCGAAGGGCGCGCCTACGTGACGCCGGACGACGTGAAGACCATCGCTCCGGACGTGTTCCGCCACCGCGTTCTCCTCACCTACGAGGCCGAAGCCGAGGGGGTCCCGGTGGACGAAGTCGTCCGCCGGATTCTCGCCCGCGTCGAGGTCCCGTGATCACCCCCGAGCTCCTGGCGCAGGTCCGCCGGCTCACGATCCGGAGCCGCCGGGCGGTGGAGGAGGTCTTCTCGGGCGCGTACCGAAGCGCGTTCCGGGGAACGGGGCTCGAGTTCGCGGAAGTGCGCGAATACGTGCCCGGGGACGACGTCCGCACCATCGATTGGAACGTGACGGCACGGCACAGCCGCCCGTTCGTGAAGCGCTTCGAGGAGGAGCGGGAGCTCACCGTGGTGGTGGCGCTGGACCTCTCGGGTTCGCTCCGGTTCGGCAGCCGGCGGAGGACCAAGCGCGACGCCGGCGCCGCAGGGAGTCGGGACCGGTCTCGCGCCGGCGCTCGCGTTTCTCGGACGCGTGCTCCGCCGCCGCGCCGTCGTCTTTCTCATCTCCGACTGGTTCGCCGATTCCTTCGACAAGGAGCTCCAGCTCCTGGCGCGCCGCCACGAGATCGTGACGGTCGAGGTCGAGGATCCGCTCGAGGAATCCATTCCGGACCGCGGCCTCCTCCTTGCGCGGGATCTGGAGACCGGCGCGGTGCGGACGGTGGATTTCGGCGTCTCGGCGGCGAGAAGGGAGTGGCGGAGTCTCCGCGCGCGGAGACTCCGGGCGCTCCGCGAATCCTTTCTCCTCGCCCGCGCCGATCGCATCCGGGTGAGGTGCGACCGCCCCGTAGCTCCCGAGCTGGTCCGCCACTTCGAGCAACGCACCTACCGGCGCTGAGTCCGTGTTCCCGGCGGATCGCTTCGCATCGAGAGCCGCGCTCCTCGCCACCATCCTCTGTGTCCTGGCACACGCGGGCTGCGCGCGGCCGGGAGCGCCGCGCCGCGTCGTGGAGCGCGAGGAGAGCGCGGGCAAGATGCGCGTCCGCCTCCGGAGCGAGCTCAAGCCCGCGCGCGCCACGCTGGGGGACCGGGTGACGTGGCGGCTGACCGCGACCCTGGACGGCGGGGCGTCTCCCGGGACGCTCCTTCTCGGAGCAACCCCTGCTTCCGTGGAGCTCGAGGCGATGAGGCCTCCGAGCCAGAGGAGCGAGCCGCACGGGCTCGTCTGGTCCCGCGAGTTCCTGCTTCGGGTTTTCGATCTGGGCGCGATCGAGCTTCCGGGCGCGGCGCTTCCCGTGTCCGCGGCCGGGAAGACCGATACGCTGGAGTTCCCGCGCGACACCCTCTTCGTCGATTCGCTGACGCAGACCTCGACCGGAGCGCTCCGGCCCGACCGCGGTCCGATCACGCCCCCGTTGCGCCCGCTGGATTACGCGGTCGCCGCGATCGCGGCGCTTCTCGCGATCCTTGCGATCGTGCTCCTGATTCGCTGGATCCGCGGCCGCCGTAAACGCGGAGCGGCCCGGGCAGCCGCTCCGCCGCCCGAGCCGCCGGAGTCGGTGTACCTCCGCGCGCTCGACGACCTCGGGGGGAAGATCGGGTCGCTTCCTCGCGACGTCTTCTACGACGAGCTGTCGCAGGCGCTCCGCGCCTACGTCCGGTCCGTGACCGGGATTCCCGCGCACGATCTGACCACGACGGAGCTCGAGAGGGAGCTGGCGCGGGACGGGCGGGTCCGCGCCGAAGGAAGAAAGGCGGTCCTGTTCCTCTTCCTTCCCTTCGCCCTGGCACTCTGGCTCGCCCGTCGAAGGCCCGTGTGGCGCGATCCGGAGCTTTCCTTCTCGAGCCTCCACGCGCTCCCTCCGACCCTGGGGCTCCGCGCACGCACGTCCGGACTCCTGCCCGCGCTCCGGCTGCTGGCGATCGCGCTCGTCCTCCTCGCCGCGGCGCGGCCGCAAGGAGGTCGCGAGGTTCGCGAGGTGGTGAGCGAGGGCATCAACATCATGCTGGCGATCGACCTCTCCGGGAGCATGCGCTCGGAGGATTTCCGGCCGAGGAACCGCCTCTACGTGGCGAAGGAGGTGGCGAAGGAATTCGTGCGGGGGAGACAGCAAGACCGGATCGGTCTCGTGGCCTTCGCGGGGGAGAGCGAGCTCATCTCACCGCTGACCCTCGACTACGAGGGGCTGGCGTCCCTCATCGACGGCCTGGATTTCGGGCAGCTCCCGGACGGGACCGCGGTGGGCGCGGCCATCGCACAGGCGGCGGAGCGGCTCAGCAAGGCGCCCGGCAAGAGCCGCGTCCTGATCCTCCTCACGGACGGAATCAACAACGCGGGGGCGATCGATCCCATCACGGCCGCCAAGCTCGCGAAAGCGGTCGGCGTCCGGATCTACGCCATCGGCGCGGGCACGCAGGGCGCCGCGCCCTTCCCCGTGGACGACCCCATCCTGGGCCGTCACTACGTCTGGGTGGCTTCCGAGGTGGACGAGGCGACGCTGCAGGCGGTCGCACGGGAGACGGGCGGGCGTTATTTCCGCGCGACCTCCGCCGAGCTCCTGAGCCAGGTCTATCGGGAGATCGGCGCCCTGGAACCCTCGCGGGTCGAGACCCGTTCGTATACCAAGTGGGCCGAGATGGGACCGCTCGCGATGAGTGCCGGACTGGCTCTGCTCGGAATCGAGCTCCTGATGGGCTTCACGGTATGGAGGAGGTACCCCTAGGTGCGCTGGTCCTCGCCGCAGCTCGTGCATCTTCTCTGGGGAGTTCTCGTCCTGGGGCTGCTCTGGCTCTACGCCGAGCGGGCGCGGCGCCTCACCGAGCTGTCGCTGGGAGAGCCTCCCGCCCTCCGGGCGCTGAGTGGAGAGGCGGGACCCCGCGCGCGCGCGGTGCGAGTCCTGCTCGTGCTCTCGGCTCTGGCGTTCCTGGTCCTGGGAGTGATGCGCCCCCAGGCGGGATTCCGCCTCGTCACGACGACCTCGCAAGGAGTGGATGCGGTGATCGCGCTGGATGTCTCCCGCAGCATGGACGCGCGGGACGCGCGCCCGAGCCGGCTCGAGGCGGCGAAGCGGGAGGCGCTGGCGATCCTGAACGGGCTCGAGGGATCCCGGATCGGACTGGTGGAGTTCGCCGGGTCGGCCCGGACCGTGAGCCCGCTCTCCACGGATCGCGAAGGGCTGGCCTCCCTGATCGAGACCGCGACGACGCGCGACGTCGACCGTCCGGGCACGGATCTCGAGAACGCGCTCTCGCTCTCGGCGCGGCTCCTCGCGGGTCCCGGCGAGCGGCCCCGGGCGGTGGTGCTGCTCTCGGACGGCGAGAATCTCGAGGGGAATCCGCGCGCGGCGTTGAGCGAGCTGAAGCGCGCCGGGGCCAAGCTCTACACCATCGGTCTCGGGACGACCCAGGGCGCCACGATCCCGGTCGTGGATTCGACGGGCGCCGTGATCGGAGTGAAGCGCGATGCGGACGGCAACATCGTGAGCACGCGCCTCGATGAGGACACCCTTCGCAAGCTCGCCCAGGCGGGCGGGGGGAGGTACGAGCGCGGGGATGGAACCGGAACGGCGGGACTCCGCCTCGTCGATCCCATCCGCTCGGGCGGGACCTACGAGGCGCGAGGAAGGACCATCCGCGCCTACGACGAGCGCTTTCCGTGGTTCGCGGCGGCCGCGGGAGTGCTGCTCATCGCGGAGCGTCTGGTGCCACGCCGGAGGCGGAGGTGATGCGTCCCGTGGCGCTCCTCCTTCTCGCGCTCACCGCGAACGGCGCCGTGTATGAGTGGGGAGGCCCTGCGCGAAAGGGCGTCCGCGAGCTCGAGGCGAAGAAGTACGACGAGGCGCTGCGTGATCTCCGGGCGGGGCGTGCCGAGCTTCCCCAGGCCGCCGGGATTCCCTACGACGAGGGGCTGGCCCATTTCGGCAGGGGCTCCCCCGATTCCGCCGTGGCGCGCTTCCAGGAGGCGATGAAGCTCCGCGGCGATCCCGCGCGCGCGGCCGCGGCCTACAACCTGGGGAACCTCGCCATGCGGGGGAAGGACTACCGTCGGGCGGCGGGGTACTACAAGGACGCGCTCCGGATCGCGCCGGGGGACCTGGATGCCAAGCGCAATCTGGAGGAGGCGCTCCGGCGCATGCGGGAGCCACGTTCCCAGGAGCGCCAGCAGCCCAAGTCGGGAGGATCGGGACCGTCCACTCCGGAGGGCTCCCAGAGCCCGCTCCCGAAGGGGAAGGGAGAGCAGCAGCCGCCGAGAGGGAGCCCCGGCGAGTTCACGAAGCAGGAAGCGGAGCGATGGCTTCAGGCCCTGGAAGCGGAACGGCGCGCCAGACGGCAGGAGAGCAAGTCGAAATCGGACCAGGGAGGCGGGAATCGTGACTGGTAGGCGCATCGCGAGCGCGACGTTTCTGGTGTCCGCGCTTCTGGCCCTGGCCACGCTCCTCGCGCTTCCACGCGCGGGTGCGTGCGGAACGTCGCCCGGCGGCAAGCTCTCGATCGATGCGACGCTCGACGTGAACACCGTGGCGCCCGGCGCCACGGCGACCCTCACCGTGCAGGTCCGCTCGGCGGGCTTGAACCTTCCGGACGTCACCCTTCCTCCGCTCACGGTAGAGCGTGTGGGGCCCAGCAAGTCCGTCGAGCATACTCCGGCGCTGGTCGAGCGCGCGGGGACCTCCCAGAGCTTCTCCATGGTGAACAACGCGGTGGAGCGCTCCTCGACCACGGTGTACCGGATCCTCCCGCGGGGCGAAGGCACGATTCACATCCCGCCGATCCGGATCACGGTGGGGCGGGAAACTGCGCAAACTTCTCCGCTCACGCTCACCGTCTCCCGCACCGCCGTTTTCCCCGGCCCGGGGCCGGGGAGCGCGGTCACCGGTCCCGCCAAGACTCCCACCGGAAGGCCCGAGGTGTTCGTGCAGGGCGCGGTGGACCGCGCGCACGTCTTCTGGAATCAGCAAATTCTTCTCCACCTCAAGCTCTACTCTCGGGTCGACATTCTCGGAGACGTGGACTGGAAGCCTCCGGCAACGGCTGGATTTTGGACCGAGGGGCTAGGCCCGCCGAGGCGCGGCCGGGTGCAGGTGCGCGGGGCCACGTACGAGGTGATGGAGATTCCCTCCGCCCTCTTTCCGACGAAGACGGGAAAGCTGACGATCGGGGCCGCTCAGGTCCGAGTTCGCGTGGCGCGCGTCGTCGAGCCGCCGGATCCGTGGAGCATGCTCGCCATGCCGGAGATCGTTCCGCAAGACCTCGCGCTCACCAGCGATCCGGTCACCGTGACCGTGGACCCGCTCCCACCCGGCGCTCCCAGGGGATTCCAGGGGGCCGTGGGCGATTTCCGGCTGACGGTGCACGTGGACAGCCTCACGGTGCGTGCCGGGGATCCCGTCACGGTCCGCGCGACGATCCAGGGAACCGGAAACATCGCCACCGTCCGCGATCCCGAGATCCGCGGCCGCGGCGTCACGCGCCAGTACGTCGTGGGCTCCTCGACGAAGGTCGACCGGAGCGGGGACCAGCTCAAGGGAGAGCGGGAGACCGACATCGCGCTCATCGCGGATCAGCCCGGGACCCTCACCATCCTTCCGGTCTCCTTCGTGTGGTTCGATCCCGAGGCGGGGCGCTACCGGTTGCAGCGATCGGACAGCGTGCGCGTGACCGTGCTTCCGGCCGCGGGCGCGCCGGCCCAGGCGGGGCGCCCCGGATCCGGCTACGCCGAAGCGGCGCCGAGGGCGAAGCCGGGCCCCTTCGGCACGCTTCGTCCGGATCCTCCTCCGTCCGCGGTCGCGCTCCTGGGGCTCTCCGCGATCGCGTACGCCTCGGCGCTCGCCGTGGGCGGCGCGAGGCGGAAAAAGCTGCGGGACCCGCGCGTGGCGCGGCTCGAGGCCCTCGAAGGTCTCCTCGTGCGCGATCTCTCCCGTGCCGAGTCGCTCGCGATGCGCAACGAAGCCGGTCGCGCGGCCGCGATCGCGGAGCGCGCGCTCCTGCTAGGAACCGGCATCCGCTACGACGTGGAGCTCTCCGGAGCGGCGAAATCCGAGCGGGCGGAGCTGCTGCGGGTGAGAGGAGCGGAAGGAGCGGAGGTGTCCGCGCTGGAGTCGCTCCACGACTCGCTCGGTGCGATCGCCTACGCGCCTCCCGAGACGCGGGTCTCGGACGCGAGACATGCCATTCGCGCCGTCCGGGAGCGGCTGGAACGATACCGCCGGGAGCTCTCGCTGTGAGCCGCGTGCGCCCATGTCTCAGGCTTGCCCTGGCATTGGCATTCGCGCTGGCATCGGCCCGGGGATCGATGGCTTCCCTCGCCGAGACCGACGCCAGCGACCCCCGAGCCCAGGACCACGTGGACGCGGCCGCGCTCTATGACGCTGGAACCGAGGCGCTGGCGCGCGGCGACCTCGGTCCGGCGGTGACGTTCCTGCTCGCGGCCTACCGCATCGATCCCCGGGCGCGGGACATTCGCACGAACCTGGGAATCGCTCGCGCGCGGGTCGAGGCGGCCGAGGGATCCGGGGACCACGGCATGCCTCCGGCACCCCCACCGTTCGCGCTCTCCCCGGCCGAGTCCTGGCACCTCGCGGCGGCGCTCGCGCTCGCGGGAGCCCTGGTGGCCTGGATGGCCGCCGCCCGTCCGCGCGCCCGCCGCCTTCTCCTCGCGGGGAGCGCGCTCTTCGCGGCGGGAATGGTCTTCTCCGGCGCGCTCCTACTCCGCGCGCGGGAAGAAGCGGTCCATCCCTCGGCCGTCGTCGTGGCGCCCGTGCTGGAGGTGGGTCCGGCTCCGGACGAGCGGCCGCTTCCACCGTACCTCCTCGGCGCGGGAGACGAGGTGCGGCTGGGCCCGTCGCGCGGCGATCTCGTCCAGGTCCGCGTGGGGGGCAACACCATCGGCTGGGCGAAGGGGTCGGGGCTCTGGCGCGTCGTGGACGCGCCACGCTATACTCGAAATTCTGGGGCGCGATGAACCAAAGGGGAGGGACGATGGGCGCGCGAAAAGTCGTGAAGAAGGGGTCGAAGATCGCTCCCGATCCGGTGACGCCGGGGATGACCGTCGAGCAGATGGTCGATTCCGCGTTCCTGGCCTACAACGCGGCGCGGCTTCGCGAGGGCTGCCGTCTCTTCGTCGAGCGGATGCTCGAGCCCGACGTGACCGTGGGGCTGACGCTGAGCGGCGCCCTCACGCCGGCCGGCCTGGGGCGCTCCTGCCTGATCCCGCTTCTCAAGCACGGCTTCGTGGACTGGATGATCTCCACGGGCGCGAATCTCTACCACGACACCCACTTCGGCATCGGGCTCACCATGCATCAGGGGCAGAGCCAGGTGGACGACGTGGAGCTTCGGGAGCAGGGCATCGTCCGCATCTTCGACATCTTCTTCGACTACGACGTGCTTCTCTCCACCGACGCCTTCTTCCGCGAAGTGATGCGCGCGCCCGAATTCCGGAAACCGATGGGGACCGCCGAATTTCACCACCGCGCGGGGCGCTACGTCCTGGAGCGCGAGAGGGCGCTGGGACAGAAGGAGACCTCGCTGCTCGCGCAGGCGCACGCCCTGGACGTGCCCGTGTACACCTCCTCGCCGGGCGACAGCTCGATCGGAATGAACGCCGCCGCGCTCTCGCTCGCGGGGGAGCCCATCCAGTGGGACATCTTCCGTGACGTGAACGAGACCGCCGCGATCGTGCACGCCGCGAAGAAGTCGGGGGGCAAGAGCGCGATCCTGATCCTCGGCGGCGGCTCGCCCAAGAATTTCGCGCTCCAGACCGAGCCCCAGATCCAGGAGGTGCTCGGAATCGCGGAGGCGGGGCACGATTACTTTCTCCAGATCACGGACGCCCGCGTGGACACGGGCGGGCTGTCGGGCGCCACGCCCGGGGAAGCGGTGAGCTGGGGAAAGATCGATCCCAGCCGGCTTCCGGATGCGGTCGTGGCGTACGTCGATTCCACCGTCGCGCTTCCCATCCTCACCGCCTATGCCTTGAGCAAACGCAAAGCGCGTCCGCTCCGGCGTCTGTACACGAAGCGCGATGCGCTGCTGGAGGAGATCCGGATCGCCCATCTGGACGCGACGGCCCCGGCGGCCAAGGGGACCCGTTCGTGATCGCGGGAGGCCCTCCCGTTCCGCGCCCCGGTACGCGTGGCACGCTGGTGCTCGCCGCGGCCGTGGCCGCGCTCGCGTGCTGGGGGTCCGAAGCGCGCGCACAGGACTTGCGCCCCGCGCGCTTCTGCGGCGCTTGCCACGGCCCGATCCGGCGCGAATGGGAAACCTCCGCGATGGCCAAATCCGCGAAGAATCCGGTCTTCCTGGCCTTCCTCGAGGATGCCAGGGCGGCGCGTGGGGACACGGTGGTCGCTTTCTGCGTCGCCTGCCATGCGCCCGCGGCGGCGGTCACGGCGGACTACAAGCTGGAGGCGGACGTCAGCAAGGAAGGGGTGACGTGCAACTTCTGTCACAACGTGAGCGCCGTCGATCCCTCGCCGAGACCCGCTTCGTACACCTTCGACGGAACCGATCCGCTCCTCATGCGAGGTCCTTACAAGGACGCCGATCCCGGCTCGGCCCATCGCTTCGCTTACAGCGGGATCCCTACGCCGGACAGGCCGCGCCGAGGATCTCGAAGATGCATCGGGAGAAGGTGCACGCCCACGCCTTCCCCGGACCCCGAAACGGGGCGGTGCTGGATTCGGTGGCGTCCCTCAGCGCCAAGGTGGAGGGCGGCCGCCTGAAGCTCACCGTCTCGAACCGCCGCGCGGGGCACACGCTGCCCGGCGGAGGAGGGGGCATGCGGCTGATCCAGCTCTCGGTCGCGTTCTTCGGACTCTCCGGGGATTCGATCCAGAGCGAGGACGTCCAGACCTACGGAATCCGCTACGCGGACGCCACGGGCAAGACACCGGTGCCCAAGTGGCTCGCGCGCACGATCGTGCACCGGGCGGAGATTCCCTCCGACAGCGCGGCCGTGGAGTGGTGCGACATTCCCTCGCGGGCCAAGCGGGCCGAGGCGAGGCTCATCTACTACTTCATCGACCCCGCGTACCTGCCTTCGCTGAACAAGAGGCACGTGGACCTGACGGGGCATCAGCCGGTCGTCATGGCGCGCGCCACCGCCAAGCTCCCATGATGACCTCGCTCGAGCCGCCGGTCCCTCTTCTGGATCTGGGTGCGGTCCATGGGCCGCTCCTGGAAGAGCTCGTCCGCGACTTCGAGCGCGTGCTCCGCTCCGGGCAGTTCATCCTCGGACCCGAGCACGACAGCTTCGAGCGCGAGCTCGCCCAGGCGTGCGGCGTCACGCACGCAATCGGAGTTTCCTCCGGGACCGCGGCGCTCTCGATCGCGCTCCTGGCGCTCGGGGTCGAAGCCGGGGACGAGGTGATCGTGCCCGCCTTCACCTACTTCGCGAGCGCGAGCGCCGTGACCTCGCTTGGAGCGCGTCCCGTATTCGTGGACGTGGAGCCGGAGCGCTTCGGACTGGACCCGGAGGCGGCGGAGTCCGCGATCACCCCGCGCACGCGCGCGATCATGGCGGTGCATCTCTACGGACTCTCCTCGAGTCTCGGTCCGCTGTTGAACGTCGCCGCCCGGAATTCGATCCCTCTCCTGGAGGATGCCGCGCAGGCGATCGGGGCAAGCGACGGAGGCCGCCCCGTCGGTACCCAGAGCGCGGCGGCCGCGCTGAGCTTCTTTCCGACGAAGAACCTCGGAGGACTCGGGGACGCCGGCGCGATCCTTACTCAGGACGACGAGCTCGCCTCGCGCACGAAGCTTCTCCGCGTCCACGGCGACGCCGGAAACTACACGCACGTGGCGCTCGGTACCAACGCGCGGCTCGACGCCCTGCAGGCCGCGTTTCTCCGCACCAAGCTGCGGAGGCTCGCGGCATGGACGGAAGAGCGGCGGACGCTGGCGGCCCGCTACCGTCAGGCACTCGCCGGCACGCCCGTAGCGCTTCCCCCCGATCCCCAGGGCGCCACCCACACCTACCACCAGTTCACGATCCGCGCGCCGAAGCGCGATGCGCTCGCCGATTGTCTCCGCGAGCGGGGCATCGCGACGCGGGTCTACTACCCGAGGACCGTTCCCGCCCAGCCCTGCTTCGCTGACCTGGGCCACGCCCCTGGGAGCTTCCCCGTATCCGAGCGCCTGGCGCGGGAGGTCCTATCGCTTCCGATCTACCCAGGGCTCAGGCCGGAGCAGGTGGACCGGGTCGCGCGCGAGATCCGGGCGTTCTACGAGCGGACGCCCGCCGGGACCAACGCGGATGGAGGGAATCCATGAGCCGTCCGCTCCGCGTGCTCGTGATCGCGGCACTCTCGCTCGCCGCGGTCGTCGTGGTCGTCTTCGCCGTCGCGTGGTTCATGGTGCCTCGCGACTGGATCGACCGCGAGGCCCGCCGCCAGGTCTCTCAGATGAAGGGCGCCGCCGTGCGGTGGACGCGCCTGACGCCCGCCATCCAGTGGCTTTCGATCGGCGTGAAGATCGAGGGGCTGACGGTGCGCATTCCCGGCGGCGGTCCTCCAAAGACCGATCTGCACGCGAACGAGATCTTCGTTCGCATGAAGCTCCTGCCGCTCCTCTCCCGCCGCGTGGAGGTCTCCTCCGCGAAGCTGGACGGCGTATGGGTCACGCTGACCGACCAGCCGCCCGAGGCCCCCGGCCCTCCGGGGTCGCCTCCGGCGCCGCAATTCCTGATCCTTGTTCCCAGGATCGAATTTCACAACCTCAACGTCCGGGCCCGCGACACACTCGGAGGCGGCACAGAGCTCAAGGGACTGAGTGGAAGCCTGGATTTCCAGGGGACCCTGGACACGCCCTCGTCGATCCGCGTTTCCGCAAAGGCGGACAGCCTCTTCTGGAAAGCGTCCGCCGCCGCGGCGAACACGCCCCTTCCGTCCCCACTCGCGCTCGATGCCGCGCTGGAATCGAAGGGAGACAAGGGTGTGCTCGAGGTGACGCGCGGCTCGCTCGAGCTGGGGCCCCTTCACAGCATCGTTGCGGGAAAGGTGACGTTTCCGAACCGGGAAGCGGGCGGCGGGCCAACGGTGGATCTCGCGCTCACCGGCGATCCGCAGAAAATCGACTCCGGAGATCGCGCGTTTCAGGGAATCGCCGCCGCGACGCCCGCGAAGTGGGAGGGAACGGCCGCCTGGGAGATCCACGCAAGCGGGCGCGCCCCCGACATCCTGACGAACGGAACCATGAAGCTGGGCGGTCTCTCGGTGCGTGCCAAGGAGAGCTCATTTCTCATCGAGAACGTAAAAGCCGAGTGGAACACGCGCGCTGACCACACGTTCACGGCCAGCGGCAATGGCTCGGGGCCGGGGGTCTCGCTCTCCTTCTTGGCCAAGGGTCTCCTGACGCCCGGAGGAGCGACCACAGGTGGGCTTAACGTTCACGCTTCGGCAGCCCGGCTGAACGGCCTCGTGCCGAACTCGCCAACGTGGCGGGCGGGGGATGTTGAGCTCCGCGTTTCTTTCGAGCTTCGGCCTCCTGCCAAGCCCGTCATACGATGGTCCGTCCGTGGCACGGGAATCGACGGGACGATGCAGGGGCTTGCGCGCCCGGTGCGCGGGCTTCAGTTCGACGTCGAGGGGAACGAGGCTTCGGCCGAGATCCGCTCGTTCCGCGCCGGGGTCGGCTCCTCTACGTTGAGCCTCACCGGAACTGTGGCGCAAGGGAAGCCGCTCAGCACAGGGACGTTTCAGATCGCGATCGACCGGCTCATCGCGGAGGAGTGGGCTCCCCCCGCCGGCGGGAAGGCGCCCGAGAAGGTGGCGGCGCCCCCTCCCACGAGCCTCCCTGTGCCGATCGGCGCCTTCACGGGACAGGTGGGCATCGCCGAGGCGCGCTCCGGGAACATGGTGATGACGAAGATCTCCGCCCCGGTCCGGTACGACGGCAAGGACCTCGTCGTCTCGCCGATCCGCGGCATGATCGGCACGGGATCCTTCGAGGGAACCCTGAACATCGCTTCTCCCTTCGAGAAGCCCAGCTACACCTTTCACATGGACGTGAAGCGCACCCCGGTGGAGCAGGTGGCCTCGGGAACGATGCCATTCTCCTCGGCCGTGACCGGATACCTGAGCGGCGTGATCGATCTGAGCGGGCAGGGGTTCCCCAGCGCGAAGCCGAACGACACCCTTCGCGGGCTGCTCAAGGGAACGCTCGAGGACGGCCATCTCAAAGTGTCGCCCACCGTCATCGCCATCGCGCGCTCCCTCGGGATCTCGCAGGCTTCCGACGTGCCCGTCTCCCGGGAGACGCACACGATCCGGATCCTGGGGAACAAGATGGTCATCGACAAGGCGAGCGGGGATCTGGGCGAGGACAAGGCGGAGGTGACGGGCTCGGTGGGGTTGGATCGCATGCTGGACCTGAACGTGCTCCTTCGTCTCGCGCCGAACCGCGTCAAGGGCAGCTCCTTTCTCTCCAAGCTCGCCCAGTACGCTCGCGATCCCGAGGGAAGGCTTCCCGTCACCTTGAAGATCGAGGGACCGGACCATGCCCCCAAGATCCAGGTGAATACGCAGGCGCTCCTCGAGACCGCGACCAAGGAGCTCGGAAAGAACGTGACCCGATCGCTCGTTGGGAACCTGACCAAGGGACTCGCCCGGAAGCCGGATACCGTGCGCGCCGTGGATTCCACGATTGCCGCCGACTCAGCGCGAAATCTCGGGACGTCAAAGAAGCCGCCGGCCGATTCCACCGCGGCCGATCCGCTCAAGAAGGCCCAAGATGCCTTGAAGCAGATCTTCGGAAAGTGACCCCGCCCAGGAATCCGCTCCTCGCGGTTCTCGCGCTGGCGCTCGTCACGGGCGCCCCCGCCCCGGCTCTCGCCGAACACACGCCCGGAGTGCCGGGCTGGCAGCAGGACGTCCACTACAGCATTTCCGCTTCCTATACCCCCGCCAAGTTCGAGATCGCGGGGCGGGAGACCCTCGCCTACTGGAATCTCTCACCCGACACGCTCTCGGAGCTCTACTTCCACCTCTACCTCAACGCCTACCGGCCCGGCTCCCACATGGCCCGCCACGACGCCTATTTCGAGGACTGGAAGATCGAGAACCTTCCATCGCGCCGCCGGGGCTCGGAGACGATCGATGGCGTGACCCTTCTCAGGGGCGATCCGCTCCCCGTGCAGGTGGACGACACGATCGCCGGGATCGCGCTGCCCTCCGTGCTCGCGCCGGGGGAGAGCGTGATCGTCTGTCTCGCCTTCCGGTCGGTCATCCCCGACGTTCCGGAACGGATGGGGCGGTCGGGGAAGGGAATCTTCGCGGCGCAGTGGTTTCCGAAAGTGTGCGCGTACGACCGGTTCGGATGGCACGCGGAGCAGCACCTGGGCTCGGAGTTCTACGGCGACTTCGGAGCCTACGACGTCCGGATCACGCTTCCGGGAAGCTTTCTCCTCGCGCACACGGGAACCCTCGTGAACGGGGCGGAGGTGCTCCCTGATTCCATCCGGGCGCGGCTCGAGGCCCCCGGAGACAGCGCGGTCACGATCTGGGATCGAAGCGGCGCTGCGGCTCCCGGCGATTCGGCGGGCCGGCGCGCGTACGAGCTGCCGCGCACCTGGGTGGTCCACGCCGACTCGGTCCACGATTTCGCGTGGGCGTGCGACGAGAAGTGGATCTGGAGGCGCGCGCGGTGGAACGGGATCCAGATCTACACGTTCCACCGCAAGGGGGACTCCAAGCGCTGGTACGACATGGCCGGGGAAGGCGCGCGCATGATGGAGGTCCTGAATCACCGTTTCGGCCCCTATCCCTATCCCACGTTCTCGTTCGTGGAGGAGCCGATCGGCGCGGGGGGCGTCGAGTTCCCGAACGTCGTCTGGATCACGCCGCGGAGGAGCGCGATCGCGCGGCGGCTGGAGTACCTCTTCGCTCACGAGCTGGCCCACAACTGGTTCTACGGAATGGTGGGCAGCAACGAGACGGCGCAGGCGTTTCTGGACGAGGGGCTCACCAGCTACTCCGAGACCGCGATCATGGAGACGCTCTACGGACGGGAGGGGAACCTCACGATCCCGCGAACGCCCCGCTGGTTGTATCCCCCGGACGATTCGCGGCGGACCGCGTGGCGGAGCTATCTCGAGTTCCAGGCGAGCGGGATCGAGGAGCCGGTCCTCACCCATTCCGACCGGTTCAAGAATCCCGCGGCCTACTATCCCTCCGTGTACCACAAGACGAACGTCGGGCTCTGGACCCTTCGCTCGATCGCGGGGACCGACCGCTTCGACGCGGCGATGCGCGAGTATTTCGCGATCTGGCGCTTCCATCACCCCTACGCGGAGGACTTCTTCGCGTCGATGAACCACGCCCTGGGTCAATCCTACGACTGGTTCTGGGACGGCTGGATCGTGAGGACGGACCGCATGGACCTCAAGCTCCGGAAGATGCGCGTCGCTCGCGATGGAACTGACTACCAGGCGGAGCTCGAGATCCAGTCTCGCGGCGGCATCGATCCGCCGGTGCCGGTCCGGTTCCGCGGGAGCGGCGGCCACGAAGTCCTGCGAACCATTCCACGCGACGTGTTTCTCGGCGCGGCGGGAGACGGCCGGTACCGGACGACCCTTCCGTTCCGGCCCTCCGAGGCCGAGCTGGATCCGGACCTCACGCTCCCCGACGTGAGCTGGAGCGACAACAGCACGAGGTGGCGGTTGCGGCTCCAGCCGATGCTCGACAACTGGCATTCCTCCCCGATGCCGATCGGGAAGACGCTCCTCCTCTGGCGTCCCGATCTGTGGTATCAGACGGAGGACGGCGTCCAGGGAGGCCTGGCCTTCGACGCGAGCACGGTGCGGTGGGAGCACGCCCTCCACGGACTCGCGGGAGTGGGGGCCCGGAAGCCCCGACCGTTCGCCGACTTCGAAGGGCGCTTCCGCGCGCTCTCCGCCGACCCGAAAGGGATCGTGCGCGCGCGGGCGTACAACATCGACGGGCATCGCGGAGCGCAGCTTCTTTTCTCCAAGGCGCTCGGCTCCAGGATCGAGCGCGGCTTCCGCTGGACGCTGGCCGCCGGGGTGGATCTGGACCGGCTCTATGATCGCGCCGTTCCGCGACGTCCCTCGGAGTGGTCGGACGGAGGACACGGAAATCTGGAACTGCAGGTTTCCTCGACACGGAATTTCCGGCGGGTCCGCTGGTCCGGAGCGATGAGGCTCCGGACCGATCTCCTGAGCGAGGGTGCCTCGTACAGCTCGATCTATGGAACGATGACCGGCGACGTGAGTGTGATCCCGAAATTCCCGCTTCTCCTCCGGGCCTCGGCGGGACGCGTGCGCGGAGACCAGGTGCCGCCCGAGGAGCGCTTCTACCTCGCGGGCGCGGGGCCGCGGGGCGAGTGGGCCAGCCGCTGGTTCCGCTCGCGAGGCACCATTCCGACGCCCCTCTTCGCGGACGTGGGCAAGGTGAGCGAGAACAAGCTCGACTGGAGCGACCTCGCGGCCGATTGCGGCGTGGGCTTCCGGACGAAGCCGCTCGTCCGGAACCATCTCGTGCTTAGGACCGATCTGCCTCTGTGGCGGACACCGACGCTGCCGGGGGAGCGGCCCTGGAAGCTGCGCGCCGTGTTCTCGGTGGGGGAGGCGTTCTGAGCCGCACCGAAGCGGCAATCGATACCCGGGGCCTGACGCGCGTCTTCAAAGCGCGCCGGAAGGGCGGGGAGGTGCGCGCGCTCCAGGGCGTGGACCTCGAGGTCCACCGGGGCGAGTGCTTCGGCCTCCTCGGTCCGAACGGCGCCGGAAAGAGCACCCTCATCAAGATCCTCACCACCCTCCTGCTCCCGACCTCGGGGCGCGCGCTGGTCGTCGGCTACGACGTGGCCACCGAGCCCTTCCAGGTGAGGAGGCGGATCAACCTCGTCTCCGGAGGAGACAGCTCGGGATACGGGGTCCTCACGGTCCGCGAGACGCTGCATCTCTTCTCCCAGTTCTACGGCGTTCCGGGGCCGGTCGCGCGCCGCCGCGAGGAGGAGCTCATGGAGATCACGGGGCTCCGCGACAAGGCGGACGCGAGACTCTCGGGGCTCTCGACGGGCATGAAGCAGAAGCTCAACTTCGCCCGCGGATTCATGAGTGATCCCGAGGTCATCTTCCTCGACGAGCCCACGCTGGGTCTCGACGTGGAGGCCTCCCGGGACGTGCGGGCCTTCATCGCGCGCTGGGTGCGCGAGCGCCCGGAGCGGACGGTGCTCCTCACCACGCATTACATGATGGAAGCGGACGAGCTCTGCGGGCGCGTGGCGATCATCGACCACGGCAGGATCCTCGCCCTGGATACTCCGTCGGCGCTGAAGCGCACCCTGCCCGAGGAGGCCGCCTTCGAGTTCCAGGTCAGCGCGACGGGACAGGATCTGGAGCCCCTTCTCGAGATCACCGGTGTCCGCTCGATCTCGCACCACGCGCATCCCGGGACCGGGGCCGTGGAGCTCAAGGTGGTGGTGCAGGAGGACGACGTCATCGGCGAGGTGCTCGGCAGGCTGAAGGGGCTCGACCGCTCGGTGCTCCACCTGACGAAGATGGAGCCCACGCTCGAGACCGTGTTCATCCATCACGTGGGGCGAGGGCTCACCGACGAGGAAGCGGGGAATGGCGCCTGAGGACGCGGCACGCTCCTCGGGGCTCGGGCAGAGGCTCCGCATGAACCTCGCGGCCGTCTATGCGCGGGCGAGCGTGCGCGTGAAGGCCTCCTTCCGCGAGCGGTCCTGGCTCCTGGGGGAGACCCTCTTTCCGTTCCTCGCGATGTCCGCCTTCGTGCTCGTCTACCGCGGGCTAAGGGCACCCCGCGAGTACGAGGGGTTCGTGGTGCTCGGCGGAGCGATGATCGCGTACTGGAACAACGTGATCTGGGGGATGGCGAGCCAGTTCTTCTGGGAGCGGGAACAGGGGCAATTGCAGCTCTACCTCATCACGCCCGTCTCGCGGATGTCGATCCTCCTCGGCATGGCGCTCGGCGGCATGGCGATGACCACCACGCGCGCCGCGGCGATCCTGACCGGAGGGATCCTTCTCTTCCACGTCTCGCTGCCGCTCGAGCGCGCGCTGCCCGCGTTCGGTCTCTTCCTGCTCACGCTGGGCGCGGCGTACAGCCTGGGAATGATTCTGAGCAGCCTCTTCCTTCTCTGGGGAAGGGAAGTATGGCACACGGCCACGATCCTCCAGGAGCCGGTCTATCTCCTCTCCGGCTTCTATTTTCCGGTGAGCGCCATGGGGGTCGGCATCGCGATCGTGGGATCGATCCTGCCGGTCACGCTGGGGCTCGACGGGATCCGTCAGGTCTTCTACGGCCCCGCGGCGCACGGGCTGCTCCCGGTCCGCTGGATCCCGCCGATCCAGATCGCCCTCACCGCGATCTTCCTCTTCGTCTCCGCGGTCTCGCTCCGCTACATGGAGAACCTGGGAAAGCAGGAGGGCCGGCTCACGGTGCGCGGCGATTGAGAGCGGCGGTGATCGTAGGGCCGGTGAAGCGGCTGGCGCAGGTGCTCCGCACCTCGGCGTGGCTGGGCTGGCAGGTCGAAGCGAACTGGGCGGAGCCCTGGATCTTCCTCATGTACGCCATCGCAAAGCCGCTCGCGACCACGCTCATCCTCTTCTTCATGGTGCGGGTCGTCTCGCAGGGTCATGCGAACGCGGAGACGTTCCGCTTCATCTTCATCGGGAACACGTTCTTCCTCTACGTCACGGAGGTGCTGATCGGGATCTCGTGGACCGTGTTTCGGGATCGCGAGGATTACGAGACCCTGAAGTACATCTACGTGGCGCCGGTCCGGCTGCTTCCGTATCTCCTGGGGCGCGCGTTCACGCGCGTGGCGACCGCGACGCTGGGGGTGCTGGTGGCGCTCCTCTTCGGACGCCTCGTGCTCGGGCTCACGATCGGGGTGCCGGGGACGAACTGGCTCCTGGTCGTGGGCGCCGTGCTCCTCGGGCTCCTCGGCGTGCTCTGGCTGGGGATCATCCTCGCGGGGATCTCGCTCGTCGTGGCACGGCACAGCATGAACCTGAACGAGGGACTGAGCGGGCTCTTCTTCCTGCTCTGCGGCGCGATCTTCCCCCTGGACGTGCTTCCGCGGTGGGCGCTCCACCTCTCGCTCCTCCTGCCCTTCACCTACTGGCTCGAGCTTCTCCGGAGGATGCTCACGGGCCGAGGATTCGCGGCGAGCCTGGGGCGGTACGGCGACGGGGATCTCTGGTGGATTCTCGCGCTGGCCACGGTGGGGCTCTGCGCGCTCGCGCTGGTCTGGTTCCGCGGGTGCGAGCGGATCGCGCGCGAGCGCGGGCTGATCGACTGGAAGACGAACTACTGACGGCTAGGGGTATCGGGTCCCGGTGCGCCGGCCGCCGCGGCGTTTCTTTCCTCCGCGGAGCGCCTTGCCGAGCATGACGTTGATGGGATGGCTGCGGGGAAGAACCGGCACGACCGGAGGCTTGCGGACCCCCAGCTTCCGGAGCGTATCGTTGGCCGCCTCGTAGTTGGGGTTCCACGAGAGCGCCTGATTGAACGCCTTGATCGCGTCCGCGGTGCGGTTCGCGAGCAGGAACACCTCGCCCAGATTGTGATAGTGCTCCGGGCGGTGGTATTCGACCTCGATCGACCGTCGGCAGAGCTGCTCCGCGTCGCTGTACTTGCGGTCCGCGTGCGCGACCGCGAGACCGAGGTAGCTGAGGTAGCCCTTGGCCTGGGGCTCCAGCATGATCGCTTCCTGGAAATGGTTCACGGCGTCCCGGTAGCGGCACGCGTAGAGCATGCGCACGCCGGCCATGAAATGCTCGTGGCCGATCGCCCCGGTCACAGCGATCTGACGCTGCCTCTTATCCCGCGCGGTTGACATGTGGGTTCCTCCCCCTGCAGAAAGAAGGCAAGCAGTATGCCGTCCGGATCGTGCGTATTGAGACCCCTGTCCTTTCGAGGGGGCACTGAAACGCATGGACTTATGGAGTTACGACCCGGCCGGCAAATCTCTGGCCGCCAGGAGCCGCGTCTCCTCGTGCGAAGCGCCCGTCCGGCACAAGAAACTTGCGAGAACCAAGCGGTTTGTGTAGGTTAGCTCATCGGGTTCAGGACCCAACGGTTCCAACCTGAGCATAGGTCAAAAGGAGGAGATGCCGACCGTATCCGCTGCCCCGCGCCGGAGTGAGACGCATCTGGAATTACACCTCCGCCCCTCTCTCTTCATCCCCGAGCTGAGAACCCGAAAGAAATCCTCCGTCCTCGAGGAGATGGTCGCTCATCTCGCCGAGCACCGGATCGCGCGTCAGGCGCAGGCGGTTCTGGAGGTGCTGCGGCAGAGGGAAGCCCTGGGTAGCACCGGCCTGGGCAAGGGGATCGCGGTTCCGCACGCGCGCTCCACCATGGTCACCGAGCGGGCCGTCCTTTTGGCGCGCTCCACCAAGGGTGTGGAATTCGATTCGATCGACGGCAATCCGGTCCATCTCTGCTTCCTGATCGTGGCGCCGCCGGTCGACCGGGACCCCATTTACCTCCAGATGCTCGCCGAGATCGTGAAGGCGGTCCGGCTGGCTCCGGTGCGAAAGAAGATCCTGGAAGCCGCTGACTTCGCGTCGATCCGGTCTCTGATCGGAGCCCAGCTCGCATGAACACCAAGCTCCAAGCGCTCGTGGCCCTTCAAGACCTGGACCTCATGATCCGCGAGGCCAAGGATCCGGAGCAGGCGACGCGGGAGGAGGAATTGGGCTTTCCGCTGAGCGGGGTGGACAAGCTGGAGCGCACCCGGGACCGGCTGGCGAAGCAGATCGACGAGCAGCTCCTCCAGCGATACGAGCGCATGAGCCGGCGGTTCACCCGCGTCGTCGTCCCCGTGGAAGGACGCGTCTGCCTCGGATGCTTCATGGGGCTTCCCACCGCGACGCGGCGAAATATCGATCCTGGAACGGTAGAGCACTGCGAGAATTGCGGCCGTATCTTGTACCGCCTCTAGAACCCAGCACCCCTTCCTTCAGACGCCTTCCGTAAGCTATAATTGTGTGTGTCAGGGGCTCCCCTGGGTCCTGCCGGTCGGGCGGGATGGGAGCCCTCCATCGGAGGCGATCCGCGCCATGCTCAAACGACTTGCGCTGCTCCTCGGCGCCGCCCTGCTCCTCTTCTTTGCGCCGCCGCCCTCCCGCGCGTCGGCGGACCCGGAACAGACCGCGGGGGATCGACCGATGTACGTCGGTCCGACCGAGATCCTCTTCGCGGACGCCGATTCCGTGTACTACGTCGTCTCGAGGGAGTGGCTCTCCGCGAGCGTGCGGCATCAGGAAAAGCTCCTTCGCCGCGCCGTTCGCATGGCGTATTGGCTCAAGCACGTCTCCAAGGACATGCGGATGGTGTTCGACGCGCTCGGCTATCCCACCGGCCGCGTGCTCGCGACGCCGGCGGGGCACAACGAGGAGTGGTGGTATTACGGCGAGCTCGCGCCGCCGTTACGCTTTCGTGACGGCGCGCTGATCGACACCGACGAATTCGAGGCCCTTCTCTCGCGCTGATCCGGATGCCGTTCCCGGCAATCCGCCTTGTCCGTCCCTCGCGCCGATGGTAGATTCCGCGCGGGGTCTTCACTGGGGAGGGAGGGTTCTTGCCGAGTCGTGACGCTACGGGTCCATCCACGCGATCCGTCCATGCCGGCCGCGTCCGCGATCGCGAGAGCGGCCACGTCGCCACTCCCATCCACCTGAGCTCGACCTTCTTCTCCCGCAATACCCGCGAGCTCATCGAATACCTGGAAGGCCGCCGGTCCGCGAATTTCTACTCGCGCTATTCCAATCCCACGGTCGAGGCCGCCGAGGAGAAGATCGCGGAGCTGGAGGGGGGCGAGCGCGCACTCTGCTTCGGCTCCGGCATGGCGGCCATCTCCACGCTCCTCCTTTCGCAGCTCCGGCACGGCGACGGCATCGTCGCCACGCGCGAGCTCTACGGCGGCACGTTCGAGTTCATCGAGAGGATGCTCCCGCGCTGGGGGATCTCGGTCACCTTCGTCGATCCCGGCGATCTCCGGGGGCTGGAGGCCGCGGTCGGTCCCATGACCCGGCTCATCTACACCGAGACCCCGACGAATCCCAGGCTCACCGTCGTGGACCTCCGCGCGGTGGCGGAGATCGCCCGGCGGAAGCAGGTGCCGTGCGCGGTCGACAACACCTTCGCCTCGCCGATCAACCAGCGGCCGATTGGATTCGGCTTCGATTTCGTGCTGCACTCGGCGACCAAGTATCTCGGCGGCCACTGCGACCTGATCGGCGGCGTGGTCGTCGGTCCGCGGGACCGGATGAAGGAGGTGTGGCAGCACCGGAAGCTCCTCGGCGGGATCCTGGATCCCCACGCCGCCTATCTCCTCGAGCGCGGGATGAAGACCCTGGCGCTCCGGATGGAGCGGCACAACGAGAACGGCCTCGCGATCGCGCGTCACCTGGCGGAGCATCCACGGGTCCGCCGGGTGTTCTATCCAGGGCTTCCCGGCCACCCCGGTCACGAGATCGCGAAGCGCCAGATGTCAGGGTTCGGGGGCGTGGTCTCCTTCGAGGTCGATGCCGGGAAGGAAGAGACGACGCGGGCCGTGGAAGCGCTCGAGCTCATGTACCTGGCGCCGAGTCTCGGAGGGGTCGAGACCCTCGTGAGCCAGCCCACGAACACGTCCCATTATTTCGTCTCGCCGGAGGAGCGCGCGGCCCAGGGAATCTCCGATTCGCTGGTGAGGATCGCGCTCGGGATCGAGGACCCTGCGGATCTCATTCGCGACCTCGATCGCGCGCTCGAGACGGTGCCTTCGGAGGAGCGGGCGAGGAGGTGACGGGGCCGGGCTCCTGGAAAGGAGCGCCTCGATCCACTATGCTCCCAGCATGCGCCCTTCTCTCAGAGCAGCGCTCCCGTTCCTCATGCTCGTAGCGGGATCGATTTCCGTTCCTCCCGAGTCCGCGCGCGCGGAGGGGGGGGATGCGCATGCGGTCCAGGCGCCCGCGGATGCTGTGGCCCTCTTGGATTACCTGATGCAGCCGCCGGCGGGGAATGAAGGTGGTGGAGAGGAGGACTCCGTGCCTCGGATCGAACGCCCCACCTCGGGGGGACAACAGCAAACACAACCGCCTTCTTCAGGCGGGACGTTCCATCCTCCAGGCGGAAGCGCGGCTCCTGATTCCGCGAAGAGGACCTCTCCATTCAACAATCCGAATTTCGGGGACACGCTGACGGCGGGCTTTGGACAGCATCGCGCGCAGGAGACCGCTCCGCCTCCTCCCGGCGCGAGACGCGGCGTCCTGGGCCTTCATCCTCTCGCGATTCTCGTGGGACTCATCGCGCTCGACATCTTCGTCGTAAGCGTGGCCGCGAAGTGAGCCGGCGTATCCGCCCGCTTCATGACGCCCACGGAGGGACGGGACTGCGCGTCCGCTGGCAGCCTCCGGATTTCCCCCTGCGCGAGGCGGCCGAGGTCGTCCTGCGCGAATCGATCCGGGAGCTGGGCCTCTCCGACGTCGTGCGCGACGTGCACGTTCACGTGGATCTCCGGAACCGGGACGACCACGCCTACATCGAGTGGAACACGCACGATCACCGCGCCGCGCGCCTCTCCTTCGCGCTGGGGAATTTCGTGACTCCCTCCCGGCGGCGCGCATGGGCGCGCACCTGGGGCCGCCGCGCCGGGACCCCTCCGGTCCTGCCGCGGCAGTTCTCGGGCAAGTGTTTCGCCGAGGCGTGCCTTCACGAGCTCTTCCACCTCCGTGACGACCACGAGGCGGGCGTGGACCTGGCAGCCCACCCCGAGCAGGATCGCGAAGCCTTGAACGAGCTCTGGAACGTCTGGATCGACGGACGTCTTCACCGCCGCGGGCTGCCCGCCATGACCCGCGGGGAGCGCCACCGCGTGTTCGTGCGCACGCTCGCGCACTATCCGCGCTTTGCGCGCCGCGGGGAGCGGATCTTCAACGCGCTCTGGTCCGCGGACCACCTGGGACCCAAAGAGCTTCGGGCGTTTCTCGCCGAGATCCAGAGCCCGCCCGAAGCCGGCAGGCGGGTGAAGCGCCGGACGCGATGAACGAGCGCTCCACGCTCGCCCAGAGCGCCACGAGCCAGGAAGAGCGACTCCAGGCCCTCGTTCGGGCTTCCCGCGAGCTCGCGCTCCTGAAGCGCGACGAGCTGGCGCGCCGCGCGCGCGATCTCTTCCTCCGCTCGAGCACCTTCTCCGAATTCTCGCTCTGGGTCCTGGATCCCAGGACCGAGGTGCTCTATCCCTGGACGCTCTGCAATACGCCCGTGATGGGACGGCGCCCGCGTCTCACGGTTGGGCAGGGGATCGCGGGGGTCGCGTCCGCGGAGGAGCAGCCTTCGTTTCATCCCACGGTGGCGGAGACGCAGTATCTTCCCGAGGAGTGGGGTGGGCGCCCGCGGAACATGATCCAGGGGGTGCTGACGCTGCCGCTCCGCCGCGCGGGGGAGCCTCTGGGAGTCGTCGTGCTCACGAAGCTCGACTCCACACGGCCCCCCGACGAGGACATCTCCTTCCTGCGCGAGCTCTCGATCCAGCTCGCGATCGCGATCGGCAATGCCCGCACGCATTCCGAGGCCATGCGGGAGAAGGTCCAGAACCATCTGCTCCTGGAGCTGGGCACCAAGATCTCGGTCAGCCTGGACACGAATCAGCTCCTGGAGCAGATCCTCGACCTCGTGTTCCAGGTCGTGCGCTACGACGCCGCGGGAATCTACCTCGTGGACAAGGACACCCAATGGGTCAACCAGCAGGCGATCCGGGGCTACGAGGCGAATCGGGAGGAGGCGGTCCGCTTGAAAGTAGGGCGCGGGCTGATCGGGTGGGTCGCGAAGACCGGCCGCTCGGTGATCGTGCCGGACGTCCGGCGCGACGACCGCTACGTGAACGCGAGGCCCCAGACGCGTTCGGAGATGGTGGCGCCGCTGCGCGCGGGGACCGAGGTGATCGGCGCCTTCAATCTCGAGTCCGACGAGCCCGACGCCTACGAGCCCGAGGATCTGGAATTGCTGATGACGTTCGCTTCTCAGGCCGCGGTCGCGATCGAGCGCACCCGCCTCCACGCCGAGGTGCTCGAGACGCGGAGGCTGGAGGAGGAGCTCTCGATCGGGCAGCGGATCCAGCGCACCTTCCTGCCCGAGCGCGATCCCAAGGTGCCGAACTTCGACATCGCGGGGGCGAACTATTCGTCGGGCCTGGTGGGCGGGGATTACTACGACTACGTGAGGATCACGGAAGGGCACCTGGGGATCGTGGTCGCGGACGTCTCGGGGAAGGGGATTCCGGCCGCGCTCATCATGGCGGCCTTCCGCGCCTCGCTCATCGCCGAGGTCCGGAACAACTACGCCATCCGGACCGTATTCGCGAAGGTGAACAAGCTCCTCTGGGAGAGCATCGAGATCGACCGGTTCGTGACCGCGATCTACGGGGTGCTCGACATCCAGGGGCGGAAGTACACGTACGTGAATGCGGGTCACAACGCGGGATTGCTGTATCGCGCCGCGACGGATTCATTCGAGACGCTGGATTCCACGGGGCCGCTGCTGGGGACATTGGAGACGGCGATGTTCAAGGAGCGGCAGGTGGAGATCCGCCCCGGGGACGTCCTGACGCTCTACACGGATGGGATCACGGAGGCGATGAACCCCGAGAAGGAGCTGTTCGGGGAGGAGCGGCTGCGGGATGTGATCCGGTCTCGGAAGGGGGGTACGGCGTCAGAGATTGTTCGCGGGATCCGGGAGACCGTCGGTGCCTATGCCGGCGGCGAGCTGGACGACGACCTGACGCTGGTGCTGATCAAGGGGCAGTAGCAGGGGGCAGTAGGTCCACCAACTCGTCCCGTTGCAGCACCCCAAAAAAGAAGTGGCGGAGCTTTCGCCCCGCCACTCCGATGCGGAAAAGGTTCCCCGCAAAGACCGTATCCCGACGACTTGCATAAGGCCTTGGGCAACCCACCGGCGAACGCCGGGTCAAGCCACCAGGTCGCGAATCACAGGGAACCTATACCCTGTTTTGCCGTACCCTTTAGACGCCTCGAGTGGTAAAAAGTTCCGAGGCCTTCCATAGGTTGGATGGAGAGTTACATTAACAAGTATACATAAAGCACTGGCAGTTTGTCAATTACAAAGTTAGCGTGCCGGAGTGGTGGAACTGGCAGACGCGCCGGACTCAAAATCCGGTGGAGCTCAAACTCCGTGGGGGTTCAAGTCCCCCCTCCGGCACCAAGTTTTCAAAGGGTTACGCGGCTTGATGAAGTGACACCAGAGAGTGCCCAGATCCGAATTGTGACCGTTCTGTGACCAGGAAGGGAGATGGCATGAAGGATTCTGGCGGGCCCTACCGCTGCATCCTACCGACGCGGCGTCGAACCGAGCGACATTTCTTGAGCCGGACGGAACTCTTCGTCGGCCCGGGACACCACCCATGGGCGCGATCCGTCTATGGGATCCGCAGCGCGGTCGAGCACCTCAACGACCGTCTCGCGATCACAGGTTACCCGACTGAGCGAGAGGCGAAGCTCGCGATCCTGCGGCACACGCACGAGAGCCAGGAGCTGGCACGGGATTGCCTGCCCCGCATCCTGACCCGACCCGGACTTCTCTCGCATTTCCGTGATGATACGACCCTCGATCAATTCTGGGAGACCATGACGCACGCCCAGCGCGCCCGGCTCTGGGGTGATCCGTTCAAGCTCGCACAGGCAGGAACCGAGTTCGATCCGGAACTGGCGACGCTAGACGAGTGAGTTGATTCGCGACGAGTTGATCACCGGAGCGTCTGCGTCTCCAATGATCATCTTCCTATGAATACATGATCATCTTCGAGGGAGAGCGGGCCTTCTGCGGGGGCGTTTGGTCACGTTTCAGGCACAGCGGGGCGAGATTCGGACACGGAGCTTTGCCAAACGATTCTCCCGCTTGGGGGATCTTGGGACTTCCATCGGATTCAGCATCCGACAGGCGGACACGAGCCTCGATCTTGCCGGAGTTTGATCCTCTCATCTCCTCATTGGCAGGACACCCCCCGGAGGGGCGGCCCCCAGCCCCGGTGATCGCTATTGAGCCGCACCCCGCGATCCGAAACCTGAAATCCAGTGCCGCAGAATTTCGCGAGAGGTGGGGACATCCCCCGGCACCCGGTATTTGGGTGCCCCCGTCGCGGAAGATGTGTTTTACTCGCGCTTATCTTCGATCTGATTTTTCAAACTAGCGCTGGTAGGCTGTAGCAGTGAGCCAAAGACCAAAGCCCCGGGGCTGCCCCCCCGCCGTTACCTGAGTCCCTTGAGCCGGCCCAGAGGAAGAACCGGATCATGAAGCTCTTGAACTGCGCGCTGGTCGCGCTTGCCCTCTCCGGCACAGGCTGCGGGTCCCAGTCGTCCCTGTCACCCCAGGTGCTGCAGGTTTCCGGGACCGTCCGTCTATCGGACGGCACTGCGGTGGGGGGCGCGGAGGTCTGGGTAGACGACGGCTCCAACACTCGCTCCAGCACTCTATCCGACCCCGCAGGCCGTTTCAAAATCGTCGTGCCCGCAAATGGAGGCATCATCACCCTCCGCGCATCGGAAGTACCCCCCGCTGGAGTCTTCTCCGTTGGGACCATTTCTGGCATGGTGCGCGTCGGAGGGAACCCCGGCCGGATAACGATAGACATCGTGCTCGACCGCTTCGATCCCATCTGACGCGATCCCCGCTGGCTGCGGTCCGGGGCGCGCTCTCACGGGGCACCATATCCTCTCGTCCGCTCCTGAGCCTCATCGGTCCGACGTAAGGGACTACGTAGACCTCTGGACGGGGCTTGCAGCGGAACTCCGCTATGCCCTTGGCAAATCGCAGGCGACTACTGTGCCCGGACTGTGACCAGACCATCTAGCGGGAACGTTCGGAACCGTTTGCGATCGTTCGGAAGTCGCCCGATCGCGCATGATAGTCTCGACCCGTAGGTACAACTCAAAATCCGGTGGAGCTCAAACTCCGTGGGGGTTCAAGTCCCCCCTCCGGCACCAAATATAGAATTGGTTTCGAAGCCCCGATTCGGTTCGAGACTCATTGGAGCGGCTTCCGCCCGCCGTCGCGCCGCGCGTCAAGCGGCTGGATCGCTTCGTGGCTCCTCCTCCTCCATCAATGCCATCCCTGACAATCGATCAACTTCTCTCTTCTCCGGACCCGTTCTCGGCGTGCGCTCGTCTCCCAACAAATTTTCCTTCGCGCGCTTTCACGACGTCCGAGTCTGGATGACTTCCTGACGTCCGCTGGTCGATTGCAGCCACACGATTCACTTCACGACGATTTCGCTGGACCTTCAGATCGCCCCCTAGGGTAGATTCCAGTACGGGGTCAGATCATGAAGGGAGGCCACACGTGAAGCGGATTGCGACGATCCTCCTTCTCGCTCTGGCATCGACGCTCCTCGCCCAAGACACGCAACGCCAGCCCGCCAATCCCTACGTACAAGGCACCATCCACGCGATCCAGGCGAGGAGCGGATCGCTCGATCTCGTGACCGGGGTCGGTATGGCCCTCCGGGTCGCGCACGTCACGGCCCCTCCCACCGCACGACTCGCGGCCGCCGGAGTCCCGCTGAGCGCACTGAAACGCGGCGACATCGTGCGCGTGCAGTGCCACTGGTCCGGGAAACAACTCGTCGCGGATCGCATCGACACGGTCGGTGTGCGATGAGGCGCGCGCCGAGCACACCGGCGTGTCTCCTTCTTCTGCTCGGCCTCATCGCGAGCGGTTGCACCAAGCCCGTGCACCCGGGCGATCCGATTTCGGGCCTGACCCGGGAGCAACTCGATCGATTCCGGCGAGGCCGGGCGGTCTTCGACACTGTCTTCACGCCTGAGAGGGGACTGGGTCCGCTCTTCAACGCGGCCGCCTGCGGGGAGTGCCACGAGAATCCCGTGTCGGGCGCATTCGGCGACGAGATCGAGGTGCACGCCACCGCGTTCCACCCTGATGGAAACTGCGATCCGCTTGCGGCGGAAGGTGGCCCCGTGATCCAGCAAAACGCGACCCCGGCGCTCAAGGCGGCATTGGGGATCGACAAGGAACCCTCTCCCAAGGATGCCACCGCGCTCGCGCACCGAAGCTCGCCCGCGATCTTCGGCCGCGGCCTGCTCGATGCCGTGCCCGACTCGGACATCGTCTCCTACGCCGATCCCGACGATCGAAATCACGACGGGATCTCCGGCCGCGTGAACCGGTTCGTGGACGGGCGCGTCGGGCGGTTCGGGCGGAAGGCGTTCGTGCCGGCGCTGGACGAATTCAACGCCGGGGCATTCGTCATCGAGATGGGCGTCACGAATCCAGCCGTGCCGACCGAGGAATCGATCGGCGGGGATTCAATCCCGCAGGGTGTGGATCCCACGCCCGAACCGGAGATCAACCAGGAGGCGCTCGATCTCACAAACGACTTCGTGCGGTTCCTGGCGCCACCTTCTCCATTGCGGCAGAACGGCGCCGCCGGAAGGGGCCGTCGTCTCTTCGATCGCATCGGGTGCGCTTCGTGCCATTTCCCGACGCTGCGGACGGGAAAGAATGCCGTGCGGGCCCTCGACCGGAAGAAATTCTTTGCCTACACGGATCTTCTCCTCCACGACATGGGCCCGGATCTGGCGGACATCTGCCTGGGCCTCGCGACGCCATCCGAGTTCCGAACGGAGCCGCTCGTCGGCGTGCGCCTCGCGAAACATTTCCTCCACGATGGCCGCGCCGATTCGCTGGAGCAGGCGATCGAGCTGCATGGCGGGGAAGGATCCGGGGCGCGGGACCGGTTCAAGGCGCTCGAGCCCAAGGATCGAAAGGCGCTGCTGGCGTTCCTCAAGACGCTGTAGGGGCGACCGCTAGCCTTTGATTTCCGCTCTAGAGGAAGAGCCCTAGCGCCGAATGGTGGGCGGGAACAGCGGGCGCGGACGGTCCCCGCGGAAGGCGTAGGTCTCCAGAAACGGGCCCAGCGGCCCGGCGAGGATCCCCTTCTCGGTGATGTACTGGGCGGCGTAAACGTCCCCCGAAGAGTTCAACTCTAGAATCAGCGGACCCTTCGACGTCAGCGCGATGTCCCAGTTCTGCCACCGGGCGCCCGGGAACGCCGTGGCCGCCCGCAGGCAGAGCGCGACCGCCGCGTGCCAATCCGGGAGCGTGAAGCCCTTCATGCTACCTCCCGAAATCGGATGCAGATCGACGTCCTTCCGCCCGCGTCCCGTTCCGCCGATCACGCGGGTAACCCGCCCGGTCGCGAGATCCAGCCCTCCGATCAGATTCGCCGTGTCGCCCTTGGCGAAGTTGGACACCGGGCTTCGACCTGACGGAATGCCCCAGTCCGCGTGGATGAGCTCGGGACCGTCGTCGTGGAGCAGAACGATCATGCGCACGCTCGATATCGTCGGGCCGCACAGCGCCCGGATCTGTTCGTGCGACTCCAGATGTTCCAGGAAGAGGAACCCGAAACCCGTCGGATCGAGGAGCCCCGCGAGGAAATCCTCGACGCGGATTTGCTTCCCGCTGCTCAGAACGAGACGATCCTTCGCTGCGTCGTATGCGCTCACCGAGTAGCAGGAGCGCCCCTCGCTTCCCTTGATGGGTTTCACGAAGAAGGGGTAGCGCATCCCCGCACGCAGGAACGCCGCGAGGGGGCCAGGCTCCGTGAAGCAGCGGGCAGTCCCGTAAGAGCGCGGCTCGGACGTCGCGACCGCGTACACGCGCGCGTGGGGAAGGCCGGCAGCCTCGAGGTACCCCGTCTGCGCCAGCTTGTCGGTCATCAGGACTTCCCAGGCCTTGTTGTTCAGGCGGCGGTGGATCTCCTTCTTGAATCCGTCTCCCGCAAAGGCGCGCCGGTCGGCCATCGTGTAGCTCGGGTCGTAGAGCCGGAAATCGTAGTACTCCGCGGAGCGGAGCCCTATCGGGCTCACCCTTAGCCGGACGAGGTCGCTCAGCTGGACGAGCAGACCGCGTCCCGTGATCCGCCTGGCATGAATCGCTTCCGGCAGGAGCGTGAGGCGCGCGCGAATCTTCCGGAACACCCCCTCCCGCGGCAGCGCCTTGTCCAGCGCACCCCAGAGAAGAATGGCCGCATCCCAGAAGGCAGGCATCGGATCGTCCCAGGCCGCGATCGGCTTCTCGCTCCAGATCCAATCACGGATGCATTCCCGAAGGCCGATCCGGCCCGCTTTCCGGAGCGCTTGGCAGGCGCCCCAGTCGCGCTGGACGAACACGCACCGGACCCCGGTCCGGTAATCGGGGACCGCTTCCATGGGGAGCCGGAGCGCGTCCTGGTAGGAGAGCAGAGGCATGTTCATGCCGCACGCCTCGGCGAAGCCGATGTACCACCAGGGACGCGCGTTCATTTCGAGCATCTTGAAGATTCCGTCCGTGGGATCGCGCTTGAACTCCGCGCTGAAGATTCCCCGGACGCGGAGCCCCTGGAGCAGCCGCTCCAGGGAGGCGATCGCGGGTCCCACCTCCTCGATCGGCACGCTGATCGTGCAGGTGCTGTTTCCGAAATCCGGAGGGTTCATCCGAATCCTGCGCCTGCCGAAGACCGCGAGGATGCTGCCGCTCCGGTCCACGAAGCCGTCGATGAAATAGTGGCAGTCGGGCGGGCCGGGCAGGTACTCCTGAAGCAAGAGGTCCAGTCCGTCCTGGGCCACCTCCTCGTAGACGAGCGCCGCCGATTTCCGGTCGGTGCACGGAAGGGCTTTCACGCGGTATTTCGCCGAGAAGCTCTGGGAATTGCACGGCTTGAGAAACGCGCGATCGAAGCAGCTGTCGGGGAGCGCCTCGAGATCCTCGACCGAGCGTATGGCCAGCGTGTGCGGGTGGGGGACGTCGAACCGGCGAAGCGCCTCGGCAAAACGTGCCTTGTCCACCAACACGGCCTGGGTCTCGGGGCTTGAGATCGAGGCCGGGAAGCGTTCGGCGATATCCGCGGGGAGACCGGCGACCGCGGCCGACCAGATATCCGTGCAGGCCAGCAGCACCGCGCTCTCGAAAGGAAGCTCGCGAAGCGCCGCGGCGAGCGCCATGGGATCGGGGGATTCGGGAATGGGCTTGGGGAGCGGGTGACTCCATCGCGATCGGCGCGCGTAGCCGATCGCCGCGGAGGCGACCGTGACCGGAATGCCTTCCCGCCCCAAGCAGCGCAGGGTGCCGAGCAGGGTGAGACCCGAGCCGAACGCGAGGACCGGGACCTTGGTCTTGGGTGTCGAATGCAAGGAACGCCGTTTCGGAAGGCGGCGTCTGTCCCAGGGTGCCAGGCCATTCCGCACAGAAGGACGCGAACCATCCCCTGGACGCGAAGGTCGTTTTCGCCCACTATTCTAGCACAACCGTTCCAGCACAACCGTGGGCCGTACCCGGCGCTTCCCAGGAGATCCTATGAGACTCAGAATCGGCATCGCGGTGGTGATGGCGGCTTTCCTGACGCCGGGGTGCGGAAGCGACCACGTCGTCGGGCCTGGAAGCCCCCCGGTCAGCAAGTACCCCAAGCTCATCAACCCCTACAGCGTCCTGGACGCGCTCCAGATCGCCTACCAGGACAAGGACACGACCGAGATCAAGGCGCTCTACCACGACCAGTACGATGGAAGCTCCATCGACCAGACCGATCCCGCGCCTGCGACGGTGACCTTCACGAAGGCGAACGAGGTCGCCCACGTCTCCGCGCTACGCCATAGCTCGAGCATCGGCAGCATCAATCTGACGAGCGGCCCGGGTCGCGAGCGATTCAGCGACGGCGCCGATCCGCCCGGTTGGGCCACGATCCGGAATCCGTTCACGGCGATCGAAATCAGCGACGCCACGACAACGCGCACTGTCGACATGGCGCACATCACGATGGAGTTCAAGTTCATCCCCAAGACTCCCGACTCCAGCTCGCCGACCGACACGACGTGGAAGATCATCCGCTGGACCGAAGTCAGGGTACCCTGACGCAGCCGCGTAGCTGACGCCTCATACGCGCCGGCCGTCCCCGCGAATCAGCCGGTTCCTCCTGCCTCGATCCCCGCGCTCGACCCGAGCAGCGACCGGAGCAGGAGCCGCCATCCAGGAGCCAGCCAGAACTTCAGCATGATGTCCGCGGCGAGAAATGCGAGCGAGGCGCCGAGGAGGCGTCTCACGGGGACGCGCGGTCCGTTGCGGTCGTAGAGGCGCGAGACGCCCCACAGAGCGGCCCCCGTGCCCGCGAAGATGAAGGAGACCACGCGCATCATCGGCCAGGGGGGCCAGGCGAGGAAGGCGGCGGCGAGGGGTCCCGTCTTCGGATCGGCATGCGCGACGACCCATCCCACGTAGCCGTTCATATAGCCGAGGAGGAGCGCGCCCAGGAGCAAGGCCGCGACTCCCAGAGAAACCGCGGAGAGCACCACGACGAGCACGTATTCCAGAATGACGCGAGGCAGGAAGAGGAGGATCGATCCCTCCGCGCCCGCGCCGGTCGCGATCCAGCGCAGCATCTCGTCGCGATAGGCGCTCGCGTGCCAGATCCCGCGCACGATCGCCTCGGGGGATCGCACCACCGAGGCGACGGTGGAGACGCACAGCGCCGCGGCCCACGCGAGCGTCAGGAGCGCGGCGTCACGATGTCTTCGCGCCAGGATCGCGCGCGCGTACACGACCGCGAGCGGCAGCACCGGAAGCACCGCGAAGAGAAACGGGTTCCGTAGCGGCAGGAGCAGCGGCGGGAGCACGAGGGCCGGGATGACACAGGCGGCCAGGGCGGGTATCATGACGGCGCGGAGTATAGGCAAACCGCTCTCGTTCCCGTAAGGAGAAGTCCATGCTTCCGGAGTTTCACAGCGCGCCGATGCTCGATTTCGCGCGTCCCGACGCGGAGGCGGGGATGCGCCAGGCGCTCGAGCAGGCGCGATCCAAGTTCGGCACGACCTATCCTCTCGTGATCGGCGGGAAGCGGATCACGACCAAGGAAACCTTCCAGAGCAAGAATCCGGCGAACCCTTCCGAATGCGTGGGCAATTTCTCGAAGGCCACGGTCGAGCACGTGAACGACGCGGTGGCCGCGGCCGAGAAGGCGTTCCAATCCTGGTCGCGCATTCCGCCCGAGGAGCGCGCCGACGTGCTGCTCCGCGCGGCCGGGCTCCTCCGCAAGCGCCGTCACGAGATCAACGCCACGATGGTGTTCGAGGTGGGGAAGAACTGGCTCGAGGCGGACGGCGACACCGCCGAGGCGATCGACTTCTGTGAATTCTACGCCCACGAGATGATGCGCTGGGGGTCGCCCACCGCGCACCCGCTGGTACCGAACCCCGGCGAATCGAACGACCTCCTCTACATTCCGCTCGGGGTCGGGGTGGTGATCCCGCCCTGGAATTTCCCCTGCGCGATCGCGATGGGAATGACCGCGGCGGCCGTCGTCACGGGGAACAGCGCGATCCTGAAACCGAGCAGCGACTCGCCCCTGACGGCGTGGAAGATATTCGAGGTTCTGGAGGAGGCGGGAGTGCCCGCGGGGGCGCTGAATTTCCTTCCCGGTCCTGGAGGGACGATCGGCGACGCGCTGGTGGAGCATCCGCGCGTCCGGTTCGTGGCGTTCACCGGCTCGATGGAGGTCGGGATCGGCATCAACGAGCGCGCGGCGAAGGTGCCGAAGGGGCAGATCTGGCTCAAGCGCGCGATCCTCGAGATGGGCGGGAAGGACTTCATGATCCTGGACGAGGACGCGGATCTGGAAGCGGGCGTGGCGGGAGTCCATGCGGCCGCCTTCGGATTCCAGGGACAGAAATGCTCCGCGTGCTCGCGGGCCATCGTGCACGAGAAGCTCTACGACGAATTCGTGGAGAAGCTCCGCGTCCGCACCCAGGCCATGTCGATCGGCCCGACGGAGAAGCCCGAGAACGATCTCGGTCCGGTCGTGAGCGCGTCCGCGGAGAAGAAGATCCTCGAGTACATCGAGATCGGGAAGGGGGAGGGAAGGCTGATCACGGGCGGCGGCAAGCACTCGGGCCCCGGGTACTTCCTGAAGCCCACGATCATCGCCGACGTGAAGCCGAACGCGCGAATCGCGCAGGAGGAGATCTTCGGTCCTGTGCTCGCGGTGATCAAGGCGCGCTCCTTCGAGGAGGAGATCGAGATCGCGAACGCCACGATCTACGGACTGACCGGATCCTATTACAGCCGGGACCGCGCGCGGGTGGCCGAGGCGAAGCGCCGCCTCCACGTCGGGAACCTCTACATCAACCGGAAGTGCACGGGAGCGCTCGTGGGGATTCACCCCTTCGGTGGGTTCAACATGAGCGGGACCGATTCCAAGGCTGGAGGACGGGATTACCTCGGGCTGTTTCTCCAGGCCAAGTCCATCGCCGAATACGTGGGCTGAGACTTCCGCGCTGTGTGAACTACCTAGGAAAGAACTCGTCCTGGGACGAGTTCCACATTCGGAAGTCCCTGCTGCACCGCGATTTCACCTTCAATTCGTGTTTCCGAAGAGCACCCAGCTCGTGACGGTCTAGCGCTGGGGGCGACTCGCCGCAGGCTCGCCCGATCGCGCCAGAAGCCCGGCCAGGATCTCGCGGGCGTATGAGGGAAGGGTGTCGTCGCGGGCGCCCATGACGACCACGCGGTCGCCTCGACGGGCTCCCTCGATGACACCCTGCAGCGCTTCCTCGCGCGAGGCGACCTTCGCGGACCGGTCCGACCGGCTCACCGGCCTGGCGATGTCCTCGGATTGGATCGTCCGGTTGGCGGTGCCCCCCGCGTCGTAGATGGGCGTGAGGAGAAGATGGTCCCCGGGACGGAGCGCCGACCGAAACGTATCGATGAGCTCGTCCCGGAAGAACCGGGTCGGCCCGTAGCCGTGGGGCTGGTAGAGAACCCAGAGCGCGCCGTTGGGGCGGAGGGCCTCGATCGCCATCCGGATCTTCACCGGGTTGTGGGCGAAATCGTCGTACACGTCCACTCCGTCCGCGGCTCCGACCCGCTCCAGCCGCCGGCGCACGCCCGCGAATCGCTCCAGCGATTGCGCCGCGGCCTGCACGTGGATTCCGGCCGCGACCGCGGTCGCGATGGCGAAGGCCGCGTTCTGCACCGTCAGGAGGCCCGGAAATGGAACGCGCGCTTCCGCGCCGCCGA
>VBOR01000064.1 GCA_005893165.1 Candidatus Eiseniibacteriota bacterium
ATCGAGATCGGGTGGACGTTCCTCGAGCGGGTCTACTGGGGCGGCGGGGTCAACGGCGAGATGAAATCCCTCATGCTCGACCATGCATTTCGATTCGTGGAGCGCGTCGTCTTCGTCGTGTACGCCATCACACGCTCGGCACACTAGCTCCCGGCCGGCACCGCAGCCGCCGCATTGGGCCAAGCGCTCTTCTGCGACCAAATATCCCTCAGGCGCGGTGCTTGCTACTACTCCGGCGCGTTCTCGATGTTTCGAGCACCCCGGATGCTGGTGGGAGGGCTAACTCGAATGGCTCAGTGGCTTTTCAGGCTTTTCCCATCGAGGATCCTTCTCCCCCGCCTCAACTTCGCGCGCTTCGGAATGTAATTCAGACAATGAACCGCCTCACGGCGGCAGCGCTTGGCGCTGGAGGGATGGAGCCGTGTCCACTCATGGATCGTCTTCGCTAGCCCTGGTGGTCGCACTCTCCTTGGTCCTTTCCCACCCTGGAATTTCCGCCGCAGGCAATCTCCTCGAGGTTCCGCGCACTATCGAGGGAATGGGAGTCCCCACGGTCGCGATGGCGGATCTCAACGGTGACGGCAATCTTGATCTGGTAGCAGGGTATTCGGTCCTCCTCGGCAACGGTGACGGTACGTTTCAGCCCAAAACGGACTACCCCTACCTGGGCACCCTTCTCGTGGACTTGAACGGTGATTCCAAGCTGGATCTTGCTGGGCTCAGCTCGATGGGGGTAGCGGGAGGCTTGTCCGTGATGCTCGGCAACGGCGACGGCACGTTCGGCGCGCCTGTCAGCTACGGGACAGGATCCTATCCGCGCTTTGTCGCCGCGGGTGACCTGAACCGGGATGGAGCTCAGGATCTTGTCGTGGTGAATATGGGTTTAATCGAGCCGCCCAGCGTATCGGTCTATTTCAATCGCGGTGATGGAACGTTCACCCGAACGGATTATGGGATGGGCGCGAACATGATCGTGGGAATCGCCGACGTGAACGGAGACCAGAATCCCGACATCGTGACTGCATCCCTAAACTCCATCTCCGTGCTTCCCGGCCGCGGCGACGGCACGTTCGGAGCGCGCACGGATTATCCGAGACCGTACCCGCAACCGCCGCCACGCTCGGTCACGGGCAGCCGGACCTCTCATCGCGCTCCACGCGCGGCAGAGAACTGGGGCAACGACATCTCCCTCGCCATTGCCGATCTCAATGGTGACGGAACGCCGGATCTCGTGATCGGGAACAATTTCGACGCCTACGAGAACGCCACGATTTCCGTGCTCCTGGGCGCTCCGTACGGAGCGTTCCCGACTCAGACGCAATTCAGGACGATGGATTTCCCCTCCGGTGTCGCGGTCTCGGACGTGACCGGCGACGGGAAGCTCGATATCGTGGCTTCCAACGTGTACACGAGCACGGTTTCCGTGCTTCCCGGCCAAGGCGATGGCACCTTCGGGGCGAGCAGGAACTACGGAATCGCCGCCTATGGAGTCAACCTCGCCGTCGGAGACCTGAACCGCGACGGACATCCGGACATCGTAACCGCGAGCTTCGCCACGACGGGCGGGGTGACGGTGCTCCTATCCAATGGAGACGGGACGTTCTCGTCCAGGCGCGTGTACCAGACCGCGAGATGGTCCTATCAGATCCAGGTTGCGGACCTGGACCAGGACGGCAAACTCGACGTCGTGAGCGCGAACTGGGATTCGCAGGCCCTCTCGGTCCACTTTGGAAACGGCGACGCGACGCTGAGGCCTCGGACGGACTACCCGGTCACGTCGACACGCGATGTTGCGGTCGGTGACCTGAACCGCGATGGAAGACCGGATCTAGTATCCGCGAGCGAGATTTCAGACTCCCTCACCGTGTTTCTGAATAACGGGGACCGGACCTTCGTGCGGTCCGGAGATTTCGCGACCGGGGGTAATTTGACGGTGACGATCGCGGACGTGAACGGGGACCTGAACCCGGACCTCATCACGTGGGGACATGGGGCCGCCGACGCTGGCGCCGTCTCGGTTCTACTCGGGAACGGCGACGGCACCTTCCGGCAGTATGTGGAATATCCGACGAGGGGAGGTGAGATCGCCATTGGCGATATGAACGGCGATACGAATCTCGACCTCGTGACCGTTGGCGGATCGACCGCGTCCGTTCTCCTGGGCAATGGGGATGGAACGTTTCGCGCGCCTATCCGTTCGCCTGCCGGAGGATCGGCATCCTCCACGGCGTTGGGAGACGTGAACAGCGACGGAAAGCTGGATCTCATCACGGAAAACACCGGCAACACCGTTTCCGTTCTCTTGGGGAATGGTGACGGCACCTTCCGGCCGGGCGTGAATTATCCGGGCGGGCCCGCAATCAAGCTCGGAGATATGAACGGAGACGGGAAGATCGATATCGTGGCGGCAGGCGTATCCATTCTTCTCGGAAATGGAGACGGTACGTTTCAACAGCCCGACACCTACTATGGCTCGGGGGGTATTTTCGGGCTGGGGGACATGAACGGCGATGGGAAGACCGACGTCGTCTCCGCTACGACCGGCTACACGATTTCCATCGTCAGGAACATCGGGCCGCGCCCCTCGGTCCTCTCGGCGAATTTGCGCTTCAATCCGAGCGTCATCAATCTGAGAGACCACGCGAAATGGCTCACCACGTACATCGAGCCGTCAGGGTTCGCCCCTGCCAGCATCGACATCGCCAGCTTGCGGCTCCAAGGTTCGATCGCGCCAGCGCCTCGATTCGCAAATGTCGGAGATCACGACAGAAATGGAAAACAGGATCTGATGGTGAGGTTCAGCCGCGAGGCTCTCGATCCGCTCCTCACGCCGGGAAGGAACGCGTTGACCGTAACGGGTTCGCTCAGTACGGGGGAGCCATTCAGTGGAACCGACTCGGTGACTGTCGTGAGCTCGGGGTCCTCCATGGTCGCTTCCGTCTCGCCGAACCCCATAAACCCGGGCGGCGAGCTGTCGTTCTACGTGGGGACGTCTGGACGAGTGACCGTTCGATTGTTCGACCCGAGGGGACGATGGATTCGCACGATCCTGGACGCTCCGGCACTCCCGGTGGGGTCGCACCACGTGACGATCGATGCTCATGGGGGACTGGGTCCGTCGCTGGCTTCGGGGATCTACTTCTATCGAGTCGAAACTCCCGAAGGCGGGTTGAGCGGCCGCTTCGTGGTCTTGAAGTAGTTCTCCGAGTCCTCTGGAGATCACGCGCCCGAAGCGGTAGAATCCTTGCTGGCCGCGGTGGCGGCGCCTTCGGCGTGGTCGGGCACCCCACGCCGCGGGCGTTCTCCTTCCGCGGCCAATTTCGCCGGAACCATTTCCACAGCACCGAGGATCCGAATGACCCGAACCCGCCCCCGCAGTGTGCCGGCTCACGCCCTCTCGCTCCTGTCTCTTCTCTTCCTTGCGGCAACCACCCCGGCGTACGCCGAGACGTACCACATGGGACTGCCGAACCAGCCGGTCAAGCCCTCGGTCGTCGACACCACCGTGGCCATCGAGGTCGAGCCGCTCGCGCCGGGTGTGTACGCCGCCAAGATGAGCTACGTGTGGACCGGGTGGGTCGAGCTGGGGGATGGCATCCTGGTCATCGATACGGGATTCAGCGAGCGGGGAGCGAAGGCGCTCGCGGACACCATCCGGGCTCGATCGGGCAATCTCCATATCCGTTACGTGGTGAACACGCATGCGCACCTGGACCACACCGGGGGCGATCGATTCTTCGCGACTCTGGGACCGACGTTCATCGCCCACGCGAACGCCGCGGAGGAGATCCAGCATCTCCTCACGTGGGGTTCGGAGGAGGCGGAAGCGGGGGATACCTTGACCCACTCGGGCGTCACGCCGCCCCCGGTCAAGAAGGTCACCAAGCGGACGAGCTTCGGCGGCGCCAAGCGTCCGGTGCAAGTCCTCTCGCTGGGCTACCCGGCGCACACCGCGGGAGATCTGGTGGTGTATCTACCCAAGCAGGCAATCCTCTTCGCGGGGGACGTGGTCTCCAATCGCTCGGTTCCGTGGATGGTCGATCCGGGAATGGACGTGGACGGCTGGCTCAAGTCGCTGGATTCCCTCCTCACGCCCGCCTTCAAGATCGAGACGCTGGTGCCGGGCCACGGCGTCATCTCGAGACCCGGGCAGGCGGGGATCGCCTTCACGAACCACTACCTCCTCGACGCGCGCGCGAAAGCGGCGCAGGGCGCTTCGTGGGGAAGCCGGCTCGACCAGGTCAAGGACTGGGGATACCTCGGGGCCTACGACGGTTTGGAGTTCTACAGCGAAGTCCACTTCCTGAACATGCGGCGGCTCTACAACCAAGCGAAGGGGATCAAGACGCCGGGTCGCAAGAACACGCATGCGATCAAGCGCACGTAGCGCCGCGAGGCTCCTCGCGGTCGCGCTCGCCGGGCTGATGCTCCTCGCGGGCTGCGCTCGAGAGGCGCCGGAGATCCGCGAGGTCCGGAAGACCGCCGAGGAGTACTTCAAGGCGCTCGAGAAACGGGACGTGAAGGCGATCGCCGACTGCGCCACCTGCCTCACCTCGACGAATTCCTTTGCCGGGGCCCGGGTGCTCCAGATCCTGCCCACGCATCGGGTCCGAATGGCGGTTCTCGACACGCTGATGCGCGAGTCATTCGCCTGGCAGAAGACCGCCGATTCCCTCTGGGCGCTCGCCACGGAAGCCACCGCCGACTCGCTCTTCACGAGGACCCGCCACTTTTCCGACGTGGCCGCCACCTACCGGAACGCCGTGCGCGCGGTGGCCCTCTCCGCGCCTGGTGTCACGGTCCCGAGCGACTCCACGCTGGAGACCCGGGCGGTGCGGGCACGCTTCCGGTACGCGGGGCCCGTGGTCGGTCCGCACCCCGTAGACCGGGAACAACTTCTACGTCTTCTTCGCGCGCCGGGCGGCAGGTGGATCGTGTTCTCGGTCTACCCGGTCGAGCAGGATCCCAAGCCCGAGATGATTTGACCCTCGCCGGGGCGGGTGCTAGGCTGCAGCCGATTTTCCGAATGTACGGCCGCGAGGAAGCCAAGCCATGCGCGTTTCTGTCAACGAGTTCCGCTACGGGTGGACCTGGCAGCGGGGGCCTGAGCGCCGGCCGGGATGAGGGTACCCGGTGAGCCCTGAGGCCCCGCCCACTGTCGAAAGCAAGACAGTGGGCGTTTCTATTTCCGGGGGTCGAATGGTCATCACGTTTCACGCGAACGCGACCGACGAAGAGCTCCACGCCGTGGAGGCGAAGCTCCGCGATCTGGGCTTCCAGGTCGTGCGCGCGCCCACGACGGGACCCGTCGTGCTCGCGGCCGTGGGAGACGGAGCGCTCCCGCCCGTCGAGGAGGTGGGCCGGATGGCCGGCGTCGCGGAGGCGGTAGGCATCCCCGAGCCCTTCAAGCTCGCGAGCCGGAGCTTCCGGCACGAGACGAGCGTGATCCGGATCGGCGACGTCGAGATCGGCGGCTCTTCGGTGGTGCTCATGGCCGGCCCGTGCACGATCGAATCCGAGGAGCAGATGGTCCGGACCGCCGCGGCGGTCCGGGCGGCGGGCGCGCGCGTGCTCCGCGGGGGCGCCTTCAAGCCGCGGACGTCCCCCTACTCCTTCCAGGGGCTCGGGGAAGAGGGGCTCAAGCTGATCCGCCGGGTCGCCGATGAGAACGGGCTTCTCGTGATCTCCGAGATCATGGACAAGAGCCAGATCGGCCTCATGGAGCGCTACGTCGACATCCTCCAGGTCGGGGCGCGCAACATGCAGAATTTCTCGCTGCTGCGGGAGCTGGGGAAGACCGAGAAGACGGTGCTCGTGAAGCGCGGGCTCTCGGCGACGGTGGACGAGTGGCTCATGAGCGCCGAGTACGTCATCTCCGGCGGGAACGACCGCGTCATCGTGTGCGAGCGCGGGATCCGCGCCTACGAGACCTACACGCGGAATACCCTCGACCTGAACGCCGTCGCGGTCGCCAAGTCGCTCAGCCACCTTCCGGTGATCGTGGATCCCAGCCACGCCTCCGGGGTCCGCGACAAGGTGATCCCGCTCGCGCGCGCCGCCATCGCCGCGGGGGCGGACGGGCTCCTGATCGAGGTCCACTACGATCCCGAGAACGCCATCTGCGACGGCCAGCAGTCGCTGTACCCCGAGCAGTTCCAGGCGCTCGCGAATCAACTCCGACAGATCGCGGGGGCCGTGGACCGCACGCTTTGAGCCGGTCCTCGAAGCGAACGTCCCCCTCGCGCGAGAAGCGCGGGGGCGCCTCGGGCTCGCGCGACGGACGCGGCGGCACTTCCGGGTCCGGCCCCCTCGGACTTCCCGGGGCCTGGACACCCGCCTCGGTCGGGACCTCCCGGCGGGCCGACGTGCTCGTGGAGCGGGCCGCCATCGCGCTGATCCTCCTCTACGGAATCTACTGGGGGATCCGCGCCTTCACGGTCCACCTCCTTGGAAACTACGCGGTGGAGACCGACTTCTACTGGAAGTACGGGCCCGCGGCGGCAGCGCTCAAGGAAGGGCGCGTCCTCATCGAGCACTTCGACTCGAAGGGTTGGGGATATCCCCTCGTCGTGGCCGGTGTCTCCCGGCTGGGGCTCGACCTCTTTCGCGCGGGCCAGATCATCGCTCTCCTGTCCGCGTGTGTCGGGTCCTTCTGCGTCTTTCGGATCCATCGCCGACTTCTCGGATCCGCGCTCGCCCTGCTCTCGCTCCTTCTCCTGCTCTCGAACTACACGTTCCTCTCGAGCACCTACGAAGTGGGGACGGACATGTTCTTCTTCGCGATCCTGACGGCCTCGATCGCCCTCCTGCTCGGGCCCGCGCATCCCGGCTGGAGGGCGATCGCTGCATCGGGGCTTCTCGCGGGATGGGCATTCACCACCCGCTACAACGGACTCATGCTCTTGCCCGCGTCCGTGATCGCGCTCCTCCGGCTCCTCGACCCGGAGCGCCCGTTCGGGATGCGTCTTCGGCGGGCCGCGCTCTGGACCGCGGGATTCCTCGTCGCGGCGGCCCCCTGGCTCTACGTGAACTGGGCGCACACCGGGAACCCGCTCACGAACAGCAACTACACAAACGTGGGATTCGCGGTCTTCGGAGAGGGGAACTGGGAGCGCTTCTTCTACGGCAGCGACCGGAAGATCCATTCCCTGGCCGACGTGATCCTGCTCGATCCCGCCCGCTTCGCCAGGGTCATGTTGACGAACGTCGTGATCCATCTGAAACGCAACCTGACGGAGCTCATGCCGCTCCCGTGGGGGATCTTCACCGTCGCGGGCCTCCTTCTCGTGGCGCTCCGGTGGAGAACCCGGCTCTGGGGTGCCTATCTGCTCTTTGGCGGGCTCTACTTCATCAGCCTCGTACCGGTCTTCTACGGGACCCGCTTCGGTCTCCCCATGATTCCTTTCTACGCTTCGCTCGCGGTGGCGGTCTTTCAATGGGAGAAGGTTGCTTCGTGGGTGTCCGGCATGGAGCGTCGGTTCCCGGTGCGCATCTTCGTGTTTCTCCTGAGCTGGGTCCCGGGCGCGCTCTCCGCATACGCCTTCGCGGACGATCTCCGGAATCCCGAATCGATCCAGGCCGGGCCTTACGAGACCCTGGAGGCGGCCGCCTATCTGCGGGAGCACGCGCGAGGGGAGACCCTCCTCGCGCGAAAGCCTCACGTCGCGTTCGTCTCGGGGCTCAGGTTCGCTCCCATTCCCCAGGTCGACTCTCCGCAGGCGCTCCACGAGACCGCGCGGCAGGCGCATGCCCGGTATCTTCTCGTCTCGGGAGCGGAGGTGGGACTCCGGGCGGCCCTCCGCCCCTTCGCGGAGCCGGACGCACGGATTCCCGGATTTCGCCGCGTGTTCGAGAGCCAGGGTGCCCTCGTCTACGAAGTGCTTCCGGACAGCTCCGCCACGGCGCCTGCGCCGGGAGCTCCCTCAGAAAGCCCCGGTGGCGTGGCTCCGGCGCCTCGTCCGCGCCCCTAATCCTTGACTTACCGCATACTTCCGCTAGACTTATTCGTTCTGGGGGCGTCAAAAGCCTGCGATGGAGGGCGATTAGCTCAGCTGGCTAGAGTGCCTGCTTGACATGCAGGAGGTCAGAGGTTCAAGTCCTCTATCGCCCACCACTCCACCCCGAATCCCAATGGCCAAGACCGCGGAAAAAACGATCCGACTCGATATCGACAGCCGTTCCCTCGAGGGGGACGACGGCGCGACGCTGGGACAGCTTATGCGCGCTCAATACCCTGAGGGCTTCGAGCGCGGCGTCGCGGCCAAGCTGAACGGCCGGGTCGTGGACTTCCACACCCCGATCCACGAATCGGGCCGCGTGGACCTGCTCTCCCTGGATTCACCGGAGGGGCTGCAAGTACTCCGGCACTCCACGGCCCATCTCATGGCTTCGGCCGTGGTGAAGCTCTTCCCGGAGGCCAAGCTCGCCATCGGGCCCGCCATCGAGGAGGGCTTCTACTACGACTTCCAGGTGGACCGTCCGTTCCAGCCCGAGGATCTCGAGAAGATCGAGAAGCTGATGCATGAGATCGCCGAGGAGAACCATCCCTTCGTGCGCGGGGAGATGAAGCGAACCGACGCGATCCGCGAGTTCCGGGAGAAGCACGATACCTTCAAGCTGGAGCTCGCGGAGGGGATCCCAGACGACACGGTGAGCACCTACACCCATTCCTTCTTCACCGATCTTTGCCGCGGCCCTCACGTGCCGCGCACCCGCGTGCTCAAGAGCTTCAAGCTGCTGAGCGTCGCCGGCGCGTACTGGCGCGGGGATTCCAACCGGCCGATGCTCCAGCGGATCTACGGCACCGCGTTCGCCTCGAAGGACCGCCTCAAAGAGCACCTCGCCCGGATCGAGGAGGCGAAGAAGCGCGACCACCGGAAGCTGGGGCACGACCTCGATCTCTTCAGCGTGCACGAGGAGGCCGGTGGCGGTCTCATCTTCTGGCATCCGCATGGCGCCGCGATGCGCCGCGTGATCGAGGACTTCTGGAAGGACGAGCATCTCCGCCGCGGCTATCAGCTGGTGAACACGCCGCACATCGCCCAGGTGGACCTCTGGGAGCAATCGGGGCACACCGGCTTCTATCGTCAGAACATGTACTTCATGAACGTGGACGAGAAGGAGTACGTGCTGAAGCCCATGAACTGTCCGTTCCACATCCTGATCTTCAAACGCCGGAAGAGCTCGTATCGCGACCTTCCGATCCGGATCGCGGAGCTGGGGACGGTCTATCGCCTCGAGAAGTCGGGAGTGCTCCACGGCCTCGCGCGCGTGAGGGGCTTCACCCAGGACGACGCGCATCTCTTCTGCACGGGGGAGCAGGTCGAAACCGAGCTCGTGCAGGTGCTCGACTTCACGCGCTACATGCTGGACACCTTCGGCTTCACGCATTACCAGGTGGACCTGAGCGTGCGCGATGCGAGCCGGAAGCAGGACTACATGGGCTCGGATGAGGACTGGGCGCTCGCCGAGGGAGCGCTGGAGCGGGTGGTGAAGTCCGCGGGGCTCTCCTATCACGTCGCGGTGGGGGAAGCGGTCTTCTATGGGCCGAAGATCGACATCAAGCTCACCGACGCGATCGGCCGGAGCTGGCAGTGCTCCACCATCCAGTTCGATTTCAACCTGCCGCGCCGGTTCGACGTGAAGTACGTGGGCTCGGACGGCCAGGAGCACCAAGTCTACATGATCCACCGCGCGCTTCTGGGCTCCATGGAGCGCTTCTTCGCGACCCTGATCGAGCACTACGGCGGCGATTTCCCGGTCTGGCTCGCCCCCGTCCAGGTCCGCCTCATCACGATCGCGGGCGCACAGGCCTCGTACGCCGAGGAGATCCGGCAGCTCTTGCTGGATCGCGGAATCCGCGTCGAGGCGGATCTGCGCGAAGAGAAGATCAACGCGAAGATCCGTGACGCCGAGCTCCTCAAGATCCCCTACATGCTCGTGCTCGGCAAACGTGAAGTGGAGGAGCGCACGGTCTCGGTGCGCACCCACCACAAGCAGAGCCAGGACGTCATGAAGCTCCGGGAGTTCGTGGAGAAAGTGGTTGCCGAATCCAAGGTCAGGTCGTAGAATCCGCCGCACAACTCGAAGCAGGAGCCGCCGGCTTCTCACCCCGAGGCGACAAGCTACCGGGGTTCTCGAAAAGAGATTCCTTCCGCGATCGCGGAGGGAGGCAGTGCCGACGGGCGCATGACGCATAAGAAGCGTCGTTCGCCCGCGCTCTTTTCTCTCCGGCTGGTCCCCACCTTCGACAACCGTCCCCGTGCTGAGAGGAGGAACGAGCTATCGCCGCAACCAAAGAGGTCCGTGTCAACGATCGTATCCGCATCCCAACCGTCCGGGTCATCGGACCGGATGGGGAACAGGTAGGAATCCTGGGAATCCGCGAGGCGCTGGCCTACGCCCAGGAACGTCAGCTCGATCTCGTGGAAGTCTCCCCGACGGCGCGCCCGCCCGTATGCCGCGTGATGGACTTCGGGAAGTACAAGTACGAGCAGAACAAGAAGCTCCAGAAGGCGCGGAAGAAGCAGCACGTCACGCATCTCAAGGAAGTCAAGTTGCGCCCGAAAATCGAAGAGCACGATTACCGGTTCAAGGTGAACAACGGACGCCGCTTCCTCGAGCTGCACGACAAGGTGAAGTTCACGGTGACGTTCCGTGGACGTGAGATGGCCCACACGGACGCGGGCTTCCGTCTACTGGAAAAGGTCGTGAAGGACCTCGAGGAGGTCGGGCAGGTCGAGAACGCGGCGCGCCTGGAGGGAAGGAACCTGGTCCTCCTGATGGTGCCGCGATCGACCGCCGCGAAGCCGGCGGAACGAAAACCCGCGCCGGCAGCGGGGAAGGCCACGGCCGGAGCCGCGAAAGCGTCGGCCGGAGGCGCGAAAGCGCCAACGACCGGGGCCGCCAAGGCGCAGTCCACCGGCGCTACCAAGGCGCCGTCCACGCCGCGGGCCACGGCCACGAAGCCGCCGGTTTCCAGGAGCTAGGAGGACGCGATGCCGAAAATGAGAACCAACCGGGCGTCTTCGAAGCGGTTCAAGCGGACGGCCACCGGGAAGCTGAAACGGGCGAAAGCGTACGCCCGCCACAATCTGGGCTCGAAGTCGCGCAAGCGGAAGCGCCGCCTGCACGAGCCGGCCCTCGTCGAGCCGACCGAACGCCGGCACATGCGAAAGCTACTCCCTTACGGCGGGTGATCCGGGTACCGGACACGCGCCTCATGAGGTAACGACCCATGCCACGCACAAAGACCGTCGTCCCGGGACGGAAGCGCCGCCGCAAGGTGATGACCGCGGTGAAGGGAAACCGCGGAGGAAGGCGCAAGCTCTACCAGACCGCGCGCGAGACGCTCATGCGGAGCCTTCAGTTCGCCTATCGCGACCGCAGAGCGAAGAAGCGCGATTTCCGCAGACTCTGGATCGTCCGCATCAACGCGGCGGCCCGTCTCCACGGGCTCTCCTACAGCACCTTCATCCGCGGCCTGAAAGTCGCGCAGATCGACATCGACCGGAAGATCCTGGCCGACCTCGCCGTTCGTGACGAACAGGCGTTCGCGCGTCTGGCCGAGGTCGCGAAACAGGCCCAAGCCGCAGCCTAGGCGTCCCTCCCCGTGACCGAACGGCTCGACGCCCTGGAGGCCGAGGCGGCACGAGCGTTCGAGGCCGCGAAAGATCAAGGCGCGCTCGAAGAGGCGCGCGTCCGCTGGCTCGGCCGGAAGAGCGAGCTCACCGGGCTCCTCCGGGGGCTGAAGGATCTCTCCCCGGAGCAGCGCGCCGCCGTCGGCGCACGCGCGAACCGCATCCGCGAAAATCTCGAATCGCGCTACGAAGAGGCGCGCTCGAGCCTCGCCTCCGCGGGCGCACCCTCAGGGTCCGCGTCCGCCCCGGCGCTCCGCGACGTCACCCTTCCGGGGCGCTCGATACCGCGCGGACACGAGCACCTTCTCTCCCAGGTCCTGCGCGAAGTCCGCGAGATCTTCCACGGCATGGGGTTCGCCCTCGCCGAAGGGCCTCAGGTCGAGGACGACTGGCACAACTTCGGGGCGCTGAACATCCCGAAGGGCCATCCCGCCCGGGCCGCGACGGACACCTTCTATCTCCGTCCGGACATCCTCCTTCGCACGCACACCTCCTCGGTGCAGATCCGCGTCATGGAGAAGCAGCAGCCGCCCGTGCGGATCATCTGTCCCGGGCGCGTGTACCGGAACGAAGCCGTGGACGCGACGCACCATTTCGAGTTCCACCAGCTGGAAGGGCTCTACGTCGACGAGAACGTGACGCTGGGGGACCTCAAGGGAACGCTCGACCGGTTCCTGAAATCCTTCTTCGGTCCCGCGACCGAGATGCGCTTCTCGCCCTCGTACTTTCCCTTCGTCGAGCCCGGCGCCCAGGTCGAGATCCGGTGTTTCTTCTGCGGCGGGAAGGGGTGCCCGGTCTGCGGTCCGCTCTCCGGGGGCTGGCTGGAGGTGCTCGGCGCCGGCATGGTCCACCCGAACGTGTTCCGGGCGGTGAGCTACGATCCGGAGCGATGGACCGGGTTCGCGTTCGGGGCGGGGATCGAGCGGCTGGTCATGCTCCGTCACGGCGTCCCGGACCTTCGCCTCTTCTATGAAAACGACGTCCGTTTTCTCCACCAGTTCTAGAGGGCCGCGATGAAGATTACTTGGTCGTGGTTGCAAGACTGGGTGGAGCTCCCGCGCAGGCCCGAGGAGCTGGCGCACGCGCTCGCGATGCGCGGCTTTCCGGTCGCCTCGATCGAGAAGGGGGTCGCGCTGGATCCCTCCATCGTGGTGGGACGCGTGCTGGAAGTGGCGCCTCACCCCAACGCCGACCGGCTGAGGCTCTGCGTCGTGGAGATCGGCGGTGGGACGAAGCTCTCGGTGGTGTGCGGCGCGCCCAACGTCGCCGCGGGGCAGTCGGTCGCGGTCGCGCAGATCGGCGCCAAGCTTCCCGACGGGACGAAGCTCCGGAAGAGCAAGATCCGGGGCGTGGAGTCGGAGGGCATGATCTGCTCCGAGCGCGAGCTGGGACTCTCGGAGGAGGCGCAGGGAATCTGGGTTCTCCCCGGGACGCCGCGCGTCGGGAGCCCCGTACACGAGCTCCTGGGGTCCGGCGACGCGATCCTGGACGTCGAGATCACCTCCAATCGGACCGACTGCATGGCCGTGCGCGGGCTGGCGCGGGAGATCGCATCCACCGCGCGGAAGCACGTGAAGCCGGTCCCGGCGCTCAAGGCCTCGGGGAAGGGCGCGGTCCCGCGCGTCACGATCGAGGATCCCAAGGACTGCAGGCGCTACATGGCGCGGGTGGTCGAGGGCATCCGGATTGCGCCCTCTCCGGACTGGCTCCGGAAACGGCTCGAGGCGACCGGCTCCCGCAGCATCAACAACGTCGTGGACGTCACGAACTACGTCCTTCGCACCCACGGCCAGCCGATCCACGCGTTCGACGCGGAGAAGGTGGAAGGGCAGGAGATCGTGGTGCGCCGGGCCCGGCCGGGGGAGCGGCTCACGCTGCTCGACGGCCGCGACGTGGCGCTGAATCCCGGCGTGCTCGTGATCGCCGGCCGCTCGCGGCCCATGGCGCTCGCGGGCATCATGGGCGGGCTCGAGACCGGCGTCACCGACGCGACGAAGCGGGTCATCCTGGAGTCCGCCGAGTTCTCACCCGAGCTCACACGCGATGCGGCCCGGAGCCTCGGCATCGAGACCGATGCTTCGCAGCGATTCACGCAGGGCGTCGATCCGGGCGGGGTCGCGATCGCGCTGGATGAGACCGCACGGCTTCTCGCCGAGGTCGCCTCCGGGCAGGTCCTGAATCCTGTCGTGGACCACTGGCCCGGCAAGGAGCCGCCGAAGAAGCTGCGTCTGCGGCGGGAGCGTCTAGTGAAGCTCCTGGGCCTGGAGGTACCCCGCGCCCAGATCACGGACTCACTCCTGAGTCTCGAGATCAAGCAATCGGGGGACTGGAGCAAGGGAGATGAGGCGGCGAGCTTCGAGCCCCCCTCCTATCGCAAGGACCTCGAAATCGAGGAGGATCTGATCGAGGAGGTCGCGCGCGTCATCGGCTACGACAAGATTCCATCGGTCCTGCGCGACGTCTCGGTCCTGGGAACCGCCGAGGGCCTGGAGTCGGCGCTCGTAACACGCATCGTACAGATAGGTTGCGGGCTTGGATTCGACGAGGTGATCAGCACCGCGCTCGTGGGCGCGATCCCACCGGAGGTGCTCCCTCCGGGTGGCGCGGAGGATCTCTGGGAGATCCAGAATCCGAAGAGCCGGGAGCTGAAGCATCTCCGGACGAGCCTCCTCCCAGGAGTGCTCCAGACCGCCGCGAGAAATCTTCGGCACGGCGTGAACGGCGTCCGTCTCCTGGAAGCGGGAACCGTGTTCCGCGCGTCACCCCCTCCGCTCGGAACCGAGCGCATGGAGGTAGCGCTTGCGCTCGTGGGAGCCACCGATCCCTGGCAAGAGCCCGGCGCCGCGGCGGATCGGTATCTCGAGCTGAAGGGAGCGGTCGAATCCTGCCTCCGGGCTTTGGGAATTGACTCACGCAAAAGCGGCCCATACCATGAGAGTTGCTGGGCTCACGGATCCGGGGCCGCCGTGGAATCGAACGGCAAGCGGCTTGCGAGGCTCGGCCAAGTCGCACCTGGACTTGCAGCGGCAACCGGCCTGGAGCGGCCCGCTTGGGCGGCCGTTCTTGACGTCTCCGTGATCGCGGAGCTCGTTCCGCACCGGAGGCGGTTCACGCCGCTGCCGAAGTATCCCTCCGTGAAGCGGGACTTGGCGGTCGTGGTGGATCGCGCGGTCTCCCAGTCGGAGGTGGAAGAGACGATCCGGCGTAGCGGCGGAAGGCTCCTTGAAAGCGTCCGTCTATTCGACGTGTTCGAGGGAGAGCAGCTCGGATCGGGCAAGAAGAGCCTGGCGTACGCGCTCGAGTTCCGCTCACCGGAACGCACACTTCAAGATCGGGAAGTCGACCAGGCCGTGCACGGCCTGGTTCGCGCTCTGGCTTCGACCTTGGGTGCTACTCTAAGGGGCGGCGTGGAATCGACCGCCGCGGGACGACCATGACGATGATCGCCGAACTCGACCAGCTGGAACGCAAGATTCAGGCCGCCTCGAAGCTCCTGGACCGTTTCCGCGAGGAGAAGCGCGACCTGGAACGCCAGAACCGCGAGCTGAAGGATCGGGTCCGGGCCCTGGAAAACTCGGTTGGAAAGGAGAAGTCGTCGGATTGGAAGCCGCGGCTTCAAGCGCTCGAGCAGGAGAAGAGCTCGCTGCTCGATGAGCGCCGCGCGATGGCGCGGCGTGTGGAAGAGATGCTGGTGAAACTGTCGGTGCTCGAAAAGGCGGTACACGCCTAGTTTCCCTGTGGTCCGGCTCGCCTCCCGGCCCAGGACCGTCGCCAACACGTAACGATCCGAGGGGATCGCAATGGCAACAGAGCCGGACACGCTCAGCGTGACGATCTTCGGTAGCGAATATAAAATCAAAGGGGCTGACCCCGAGTACATCGGAGAGGTCGCGGCCTACGTGGACGCGAAAATGCGCGAATTGGAACGCCGCCTCTCCTCCGGATCCCCCGCCAAGATCGCGATCCTCACCTCGCTCAACATCGCCGACGAACTCTTCCGGGAACGGAAGGAGAAAGATCGGCTCGTCACGGATCTGAAGGGCAAGGCCAAGACCCTGGGCCAGGCCCTCGATGCCAGCCTGCGAGAGGATTGACCCGTATGGCGACGCGTTCCAGACCTGGAGGAGGGTTCGTCTAGCAAGAACGAAGAACGCGACATCAGAGCGCCCTGCCATGCACGTGACACGCCAGGCATTTTTGAGCCACAACTCAAAATGCGGGAGCCCGAATCTTCGGCGTAGCGGTAGCCCGGCCTCATGCGGGCAGCGCAAACCCGGAGCTGGGGCGCCCACCTGGAGGTTCCAGGTTCAAAAGCCTCGTGTGAACGGCATGGGCGGGGCTTTTTTTATATAAGGAGGACCGACCACCATGCTGCTATCCCCGCTGGCAACCATCCTGGTCTCGCTCGCCGCCGCCCTCGTGGCGTTCTTCCTCGGCTGGACCGCGCACCGGCGCATCGGAGAGGGAAAGGTGCTCCGTGCCGAGGAGCTGGCCGAGAAGATCGTCCGTGAGGCGGAACGCGAGGCCGAGACGCAGAAGAAGAGCGCCCTCCTCGAAGCCAAGGACGAGTGGTTCCGCGAGAAGGCGAAGCTGGACCGCGAGACCCAGGCGATCAAGAGCGAGATGATGCAGTCGGAGCGGAAGCTCCAGGAGCAGGAAGGAAACCTGAACCGCCGCGCCGAGGTCCTGGACAAGAAGGAGCGCGACCAGAAACGGCTGGAGCGCGAGCTGGACGTGAAGGGAGGGCAGCTCGAGGAACGGGACAAGGAGCTCTCGCGGGTCCTGGTCGAGCAGAACGCCCGGCTGCAGCGCATCAGCGGCATGACCGCCGACGAGGCGAAGCAGCAGCTCATCACGAACCTCGAGAACGAGGCGAAGTCCGAAGCGGCCAAGAGGCTCCAGGAGATCCGCGAGGACCTGAACCGGAACGCCGAGCGCGAGGCGCGCGAGATCATCACGCTGGCCATCCAGCGCTGCGCGGCGGACCACTCCGCGGAATCCACCGTCTCCGTGGTCCATCTGCCGAGCGACGAGATGAAAGGGCGCATCATCGGGCGCGAGGGGCGGAACATCCGCGCCTTCGAGACCGTGACCGGGATCGACGTGATCATCGACGACACGCCGGAGGCGGTCATCCTCTCCGGATTCGATCCGGTCCGCCGCGAGGTCGCGAAGCGCGCCCTGGAGCGGCTGGTGACGGACGGGCGCATCCATCCGGGACGGATCGAGGAAGTGGTCGCCAAGGTGCAGAAGGAGCTGGACGAGCAGATCATCGAGCTGGGGGGAGCGGCCGTGCTGGAGGTCGGACTCCACGGCGTGCACCCCGAGATCGTGAAGCTCCTGGGCCGGCTTCAGTACCGCACCTCCTACGGCCAGAACATTCTCCAGCACTCGAAGGAAGTGGCCTGGATCTGCGGCATGATCGCCGCCCAGCTGGGCTTCGACGTCCAGATCGCAAAGCGCTCCGGGCTCCTGCACGATCTCGGAAAAGCGGTCACGCACGAGGTCGAGGGCGCCCACGCCCAGATCTCGATGGATCTGGCGCAGAAGTACGGCGAGCCTCCGGACGTCGTGAAGGCGGTCGGGTTCCACCATCACGATCCCACCGCCGAGAACCTCTACGCCGCGCTGGTCATGGCGGCGGATGCGGTCTCGGGTGCGCGCCCCGGCGCGCGGCGCGAGAGCATCGAGAACTACGTGAAGCGCCTGGAGGCCCTGGAGAAGATCGCCGACAGCTTCCCGGGCGTGGAGAAGTCCTTCGCCATCCAGGCGGGGCGCGAGATCCGGATCCTGGTCGAGCCCAAGCACGTCGACGACTCCCGGGCGCTCCAGCTCGCCTCCGACGTCGCCCGCAAGGTGGAGAAGGAGCTCCAGTATCCCGGGCAGATCAAGGTGGTGGTGATCCGTGAGACGCGAGCGATGGAGTACGCCCGCTAGGGCCAAGCGTGAACGTTCTCTTCATCGCGGACATCTTCGGATCCCCGGGCCGGAGAGCCGTCCGGGACCTCCTGCCCGAGCTCGTCTCCTCGATGGGCATCGATTTCCTGATCGCGAACGTGGAGAACGCGGCGGCGGGATTCGGCGTCACCAAGGACATTCTCACGGAGCTGAAAGCGGCAGGTGTGGAGTGCATGACGAGCGGGAACCACATCTGGGACCGCCGGGAAGCGCTCCCGCTCCTGGATCAGGAGCCGCTCCTCCTCCGGCCCCACAACTTCCCGCCGGGCGTTCCCGGCTGCGGCGCGAAGCTCTTCCGCACGCGCGCGGGGGTTCCGGTCGGCGTCGTGAATCTCATGGGTCGCGTGTTCATGACGGATACCGACTGCCCCTTCCGCACGGCGGACGCGGTGCTCCAGACGATGCGCGGGCAGGCGAAGGTGATCTTCGTGGATTTCCACGCGGAGGCGACCGCCGAGAAGATCGCGCTGTGCTGGTACCTCGACGGGCGCGTCTCCGCGATCGTCGGAACGCACACGCACGTCCAGACCGCCGACGAGCAGATCTTCCCGAAAGGCACGGGGTACATCACCGACGCCGGCATGACCGGCCCGCACGATTCGGTGATCGGGGTCCAGAAGGAGCTGGCCATACGCAAGTTCCTGACGCAGCTCCCCGTGCGGTTCGAGCCCGCGACCGGAAACGTGAAGCTGCACGGCGTCCATCTCGAGATCGACGAGGAGACCGGCCGCTGCCGTCACATCGAGCGCGTCGCGGTTGCTCTGGCCGAGGCGCCGGCCGAAGCCTCGTGAAGGATACCGTGACGGCCACGATTCTTTCCGGGAAGGAGCCGGCCCAGGAGATCCGCGCTCTGGTGAAGGAGCGCTTCCGGCGCCTCGCGGCGCGCGGGGTGGTCCCGGGACTCGCGATCGTCACCGTGGGCGAGCCGCCCGCGGGGAATCCTTACGTCCGCTCGAAGACCCGGGCCGCGGAGGAGCTGGGGGTGCGCGCCCTCGTGGAGCGGCTGCCCGCGTCCACGCCCGCGACGGCGCTCCACGAGACGCTCCGGGGGCTGAGCGCCGATCGCGGCGTTCACGGCATCATCTTGCAGCTGCCCCTTCCGCCGCACCTTGCCGAGGACGAGTTTCTGGAGGACGTTCTTCCCGCGAAGGACGTGGACGGGGTTCATCCCTGGAGCGTCGGCCGCTGGACGCATGGACTGAAGGCCCACCGGCCCGCGACTCCGCTCGGCGTCCTCGAGCTCCTCCGCCGCCACTGCGGGGACCTCGCGGGGAAGCGGATCGTCGTGATGGGGAGAAGCCGCATCGTGGGGCGGCCGCTCTCGATCCTGCTCTCGGAGCGCACGCCTGGAAGGAACGCGACGGTGACCCTGTGCCATTCGGCCACGCGGGATCTTCCCTCGGTCGCGAGGGAAGGGGAGATCCTGATCGTCGCCATCGGACGCCGGAGCATGGTCGACGCGCGCTACGTGAGACCGGGCGCCGTCGTGATCGACGTGGGCATCCACCCCGTCGAGAACCCGCCCCCCGGCGGGGCGAAATTCGAGGGGGACGTGGATTTCGAATCGGTGCGCGGCGTGGCCTCGGCGATCACCCCGGTCCCGGGCGGCGTGGGACCCATGACGGTGGCGCTCCTGCTCCGCAATCTGGCGGACGCGGTGGAAGCCCAGGCAGGCGGGCGATGACCCGCGGCGCAACACAGAGAGGCGGGCGGTGAGCCAGCGCGGCCGGGTGCTCCCGCTCACGGCTCCCGGCGGCCAGAGCCGCGTCTACACGGTCTCCCAGCTGACGAACGACATCAAGAACGCGCTGGAGGACCG
>VBOR01000065.1 GCA_005893165.1 Candidatus Eiseniibacteriota bacterium
TGCACTTGAGATTGCGCGCGATCTCGGAGAAGCGCTTGGCGAGCAGGTTGTCGAACTGCTCCTGGATGATCCTCCCCGCCAGAGTCTGCTCCATCTTCTTCTGGACGATCTGGATCCAGAGGCATTCTTGCAGGTTCCGCGCGCCGATCCCCGCCGGCTCGAAGGTCTGGATGACCGCCAGCACCTCCTCCACCTTTTCGGGGCTGACCTGGAAGGTCTCCCCGACCTCCTCGACCGTCGTCTGCAGATACCCGTTCTCGTCGATCGAGCCGATCAGGAAGTCCCCGATGATCATCGCCTGCTCGTCGAGGTTGCTGAGGCGCAGCTGCTCGAGCAGGTGGTCGCCCAGGCTCTTCACGGTGACCGGCACGCGCTCGTAGAACTCCGCATCCCCGTCGTCGGTGCGCGGGGAGGAGATCGTCTCGAACTGGTCGGGCCAGAGCTCTCCCCAGTCCACCTCCTGCTCCGCCTTCACCTCGGTTTCGGCCGGGGCCTCCGTCTCCGCCGGCGTCTCGGCCTCCTCCTGACCCACCTCCTTCTTGACCTCTTCGATCTCCTGCACCTCCTCGACCTCGTCCACTTCCTCCAGGAGAGGGTTCCGCTCCAGCTCCATCTTGAGCGCCTGCTGGAGCTCGAGGGTCGGCATCTGGAGCAGCTTGAGCGCATGCTGGAGACGCTGGGTCATGATCAGCGTCGGCTTTTGCTGCATGCTCAGGCTGTGTTTCATTTCCATGGTCGGGTGCCCCTCAATCCAAACGGAACCGCTCGCCCAGATAGATCTGGCGGGCGATGGGATCTTCAGCCAGCTCCTGGCTCGTCCCTTCCAGGAGGATCTTCCCTTCAAACATGATGTACGCCCGGTCGGTCGTGCTCAAGGTCTCCCGCACATTGTGATCGGTGATCAGGATGCCGAGACCTCGCTGCCTCAGCCTCCCCACGATGTCCTGGATCTCGCCGACCGCGATCGGATCGATGCCGACGAACGGCTCGTCGAGAAGCAGGAACTTCGGATGTGTCACGAGCGCCCGCGTGATCTCCACGCGGCGGCGCTCTCCGCCCGAGAGGTTGTATCCCTTCCGGTCCGCCAGGTGCGTGATGTTCAGCTCCTCCAGGAGGGCGGCCAGACGCTCCGCCCGCTCCCGCCTGCTCATCGGCAGGGTTTCCAGGACGGCGAGGATGTTCTCGCGCACCGTCAGCTTCCGGAAGATCGAGGGCTCCTGCGACAGGTAGCCGATCCCGATGCGGGCCCGCTCGTGCATCGGCATCTGGGTGATGTCCTTCCCGTCGAGCAGGATCTGGCCCCCGTCCACGCGCAGGAGACCGACGATGAGATAGAACGTCGTCGTCTTCCCCGCGCCGTTCGGCCCCAGAAGGCCGACCACCTCCCCGCGCTGCACCTCGATGGAAACCTGGTTCACGACCTTCCAGTGGCCGTAGAACCGCTCCAGATTCCTCCCCTCGAGTCCCGTCATTTCAGAAGCGAATCTCCCCCGCCTCCCGTGTCCCGGACTTCCGCCCGGACCTCGCGCTTCAGATGGAAGTGATCGAGGTTCGGGTCGCTCTCGAAACCATAGCCCGTGACCACGTCTTCCTTGCGCGTCACGCGGACGAACGCGTCCGACACGATCTTCTCGCTCTGGTTCAGCCAGCGGAGCGAGTCGGTCTCCATGTGCACGCCGGTCTCGGTGACGATGCGCACCCTTCCGACGGCGGTCAGGTTATTCGTCCGCTGGTCGACCAGTCCCTGATCCGCGACCAGCGTCGAGTACCGCTGCCCCTTCGAATCGAAGAACTCGATCTGGATGGTCTTCGCATCCACGAGATTCCGGTCGTTGTACATCGCCGCGTACGACGCCCAGAGGGTCCAGTTCTTCTTGCCCTCGGAGGTTTCGGTGAGCGTGAAATCGCGCGCCTCCTGATCCGGCATCTTGACGTTGGAGACGCCCGGGATCGGAGCGGTCCGCGATTGGCAGCCCGGGCTGAGGCCCAGGAACGCGACCGCCACGAGCCCGACGAACCCGGTCCGCATCGTGCGCCTTATCCGCGCGCCGCCCCGAGGCAGTCGTGCAGATGGATGACTCCTCGAGGCGCCCCCTGCAAGTCCACGACCACGAGCGACGTGATGGCTCCCCCCTCGTTCTCCTCCATCCGGCGCACGGCCTGGGCGATGAGCGCGTCCTCCTCGATGACGCGGGGGGTCCGGGACATCACCCGGGAAACGGGCTGCCCCAGATCCGCCGCGCCCTGGAGCAAGATCCGCTTGAGGTCGCCGTCCGTGAGCACGCCGCGCAGGGCGCCCTTCCGGTCCACGACCGTGGTCATGCCGAGGCGCTTCTTCAGAATCTCGAGGAGCGCCTCGTGGAGGGTCGCGTCCTCCGGTACGCTCGGCAGCGCCTCGCCGTGGTGCATGAGCTCCGAGACGCGGAGCATCGCGGTCTGGCCCAGGACACCCCCGGGATGGAGGAACACGAAATCCTCCCGCGTGAACCCCTTCATGCGAAGGAGCACGATCGCGAGCGCGTCCCCGAGGGCCAGCGCGGCCGTCGTGGTCGTCGTCGGCACGAGGTCCTCGGGGCATGCCTCGCGCATCCGTCCGAGATCCAGCACGCAGTCCGACCCGCGCGCGAGCGCAGAGTCGGAGTGGCAGGTGATCGTGACGATCGAGACGCCCCGTCTCCGGAACGCCGGCAGGAGCCCCAGGAGCTCCGGCGTCTCCCCGCTCTTCGAGAGGAGGATCGCCGCGTCCCGATCCGAGACGATGCCGAGATCTCCGTGAATGGCGTCGACCGGATGGACGAAGTTGGCGGGGGTGCCGGTGCTGGTCAGGGTGGCGGCGATCTTCTTCGCCACGAGACCGGATTTACCGACTCCGGAGGTGAGCACCTGCCCCTGCACCTCGAGCAAGAGCTGGACGGCACGCTCGAAGTCCTTGCCGATGCGCTCCTTGAGGGTGAGGATCGCGGTCCCCTCGGCTTCGAGAACCAGGCGGCCCCACTCCGCAACGCGCGTCGGATCGGCCCTGTCGGGTGCGAGAAGATCGGGTGTCGGGTTTGGGTTCATGCGGGTCGGGCTCCCACAAGTGACTCATCGGCAAGTGATTGCCTGATCTTGATCCAGCTCGAGAGCAAGCTCCGAAGCTCGGAGAGGGGCCATTGGCTCTCCCGGTCGGAACGCGCGCGCGCCGGATCCGGATGGGTTTCGATGAAGATGCCGTCCACCCCCGCTGCGACCGCGGCCCGGCCGAGCACGGGAATGAACTCCCGCTGGCCGCCGGTCTCGCGGCCCCCCGGCCGCTGGACCGAGTGCGTCGCGTCGAAGAACACGGGGCAGCCGAACCCCTTCATGATCTCGATCCCGCGAAAATCCACGACCAGATCGCCGTAGCCGAACATGGTTCCCCGCTCGGTCACGATGATGCCCGAGGCACCCGCGTTGCGCGCCTTGTCCACCACGCGCTCCATGGAGGCCGGGGCGAGGAACTGGCCCTTCTTCAGATGCACCGGCTTCCCGGTGCGCGCGACCGCCTCGACGAGCGCGGTCTGGCGGCACAGGAACGCGGGCACCTGGATCAGGTCCAGGACCTCCGCCGCTTCCTCCACCTCCGAGGTCTCGTGCACGTCGCTCGTCACCGGGACGCCCACGGACTCACGGATCTTCCGGAGCTCGCGAAGCCCCTCCCGGACCCCGGGCCCCCGGTAGCTCTCCCCCGCCGAGCGGTTGGCCTTGGCGTAGGAAGCCTTGAACACGAACGGCAGCTTGAGCTCCGCCGCGATGCGCTTCACCTCGCGCGCGACCTCCTCGGCCATCCCGGGATCCTCCAGGGAGCAGGGTCCCGCGATGAGCGACAGGCGGCCGGGCTCGATGCGCGCCGGTCCGACGGAGATGGGGGTCCAGGCTCTCTTCACCGGTTCTCCTTACTCGATGCGCGCGCCGCTGGGCCGCGGGGATCCGGAGGTCTGGCCCTCGCGGCGGCGGCGCTCCTCCACCGCGGCGCGCACGAAGCCGCGGAAGAGCGGATGCGGATCGGCGGGGCGGGAGCGGAGCTCGGGATGGAACTGCACCCCCACGAACCAGGGGTGCTCGGGAAGCTCGACGATCTCGACCAGGTTCAGATCCTTGTAGAGGCCCGCCACCCTGAGTCCGTGCTTCTCCAGATCCTCGCGGTAGCGGTTGTTGAATTCGTACCGGTGGCGGTGGCGCTCCGCGACGTGCGATTTGGCGTACTCCTCCGCCGCGTGGGTGCCCAGGGTCAGCTCACAATCGTAGGCGCCGAGCCGCATGGTGCCCCCCTTCTTCGAGACTCCCTGCTGGGATTCGAGAAGATCGATCACGGCGTGCGGCGTGTCGGCGCGGAACTCCGAGGAGTCGGCGCCGTCCAGCCCCGCGACGTCGCGCGCGAACTCGATCACCGCGCACTGCATGCCGAGGCAAATGCCGAAGAAGGGAGTCTTCCGCTCGCGCGCGTACCGGGCGGCCTGGATCATCCCTTCCGTGCCTCGATCTCCGAATCCGCCGGGGATGAGAATCCCATGCGCCTGCGCCAGAAGCGCCGCGGGCCCGTCCATCTCGACCCGCTCCGAATCCACCCAGTCGACCTTCACCGCGACCCCGTTCGCGGCCGCGCCGTGGGCGATCGCCTCGTTGATGCTCTTGTACGCGTCGCGAAGGTGCGTGTACTTGCCGACCACCGCGATCGTGACCTGCTCCCTCGCCGACCGCACGCGATCCGCGAAGGATTGCCACGCCTCGAGGTCCGGAGGCCCGGCATCCAAACGCAGATATTCGACGATCAGATCGTCCAGCCCGCCGCGATGGAACATGAGCGGGATCTCATAGATCGAGGCAACGTCGATGGCCTCGATGACCGCTTCCTTGGGGACGTTGCAGAAGAGGGCGATCTTCTCCTTCACGTCGTCCTGCAGCGTCATCTCGGTGCGGCAGAGCAGAATGTCGGGCTGGATCCCGATCGCGCGGAGCTCCTTCACGGAGTGCTGCGTCGGCTTCGTCTTGGTCTCGCGCGCGGCGCCCAGATGGGGCACCAGCGTGACGTGGACGAAGAGGGTGTTCTCGCGCTTGAGCTCGAGACGCAGCTGTCGGATGGCCTCGAGGAAGGGGAGGCTCTCGATGTCCCCCACCGTGCCGCCGATCTCCACGATGGCGACGTCCACCTGCCCCTGCCTCGTGATCCCCAGCATCCGGGACTTGATCTCGTCGGTGACGTGCGGGATGACCTGCACGGTGCGCCCGAGGTAGTCGCCGCGCCGTTCCTTCTGGATGATGGAGTCGTAGACCTGCCCCGCGGTCACGTTGTTCTCGCGGTGCATGGACACGCCGAGGAACCGCTCGTAGTGCCCCACGTCGAGGTCCGTCTCGGCGCCGTCGTCGGTGACGAAGACCTCCCCGTGCTGGTAGGGGCTCATGGTGCCGGGGTCCACGTTCAGGTAGGGATCGAACTTCTGGATCGTCACCTCCAGCCCCCGGCTCTTGAGGAGCGATCCGATCGAAGAGGCGGCGATTCCCTTTCCGAGCGAGCTGACCACCCCTCCCGTGACGAACACGAACTTGGTCATGATTCCCTCCCCTCCCGGTACATGCGTCTCGCGCGCTCCAGATCTTCGGGCGTATCGATTCCGAGGGAGCCGTAATCCCCCACGGCGACGTGAATGGGAATCCCGTTCCACAGGGCGCGGAGCTGCTCGAGCCTCTCGGTGCGCTCGAGCGGACAGGGGCCCAGGCGCGCGAGCTCGAAGAGGGTCTCGCGGCGGTAGGCGTAGACGCCGATGTGGAGCAGGGGTCCCGTCGTGGGAAGCGCCGTCGGAGTGCGGCCCGATCCCGGCGTGGCCCCAGGCGTCGTGCCGATCGCGCCCACGACCCCGGATCCGTGTGGAACCGGCGATCGCGAGAAATAGAGCGCCCGGCCCATGCGGTCCATCACCACTTTGACGCGGTTGGGATCGCTCGGGTCTTCGTTTTCGGGAAATGGGGTCGCCAGCGTTCCCATCACCACGTCCGGATTCCGGAACAAGGAGACGAGATGGTCGAGTCCGGCCGGGCTCACGAACGGCTCGTCCCCCTGGACGTTCACGAAGACGTCGTCTTCCAGATCCCCCGCGGCCTCGGCCACGCGATCCAGGCCCGACGGATGCTCCAGGGACGTGATCACCGCCTGACCGCCCGCCGCGCGCACCGCGTCGGCGATCTTCAAGCTGTCGGTCGCCACGACCACGACGCGGAAGGAGCCCGAACGGCGGACGCGCTCGAGGACGCGGACGATGAGCGGAGCGCCGCCGAGATCCTGTAAGGGCTTTTCAGGGAGACGGGTCGAGTCGAGCCGCGCGGGGATGATCCCTACGGCCGTGGGGGGCTTGAGCTTCTTTGCCTCGCGCCCCGTGGATGGGGAGGCCGATCGGTGCACGAGCCATCCTAGCAAGCCCCGGGCCGGAGGGTCAAGCAGGGTCGCAAGTTGGTGGGAAAGGACCTCTTGTCAGGCTGCGGAGCAACCGTTACCGCGCGGCGGGTTCCAGCTCCAGGTCGGCGATACCCTTCTTCACGTCCTCGGCCGATTTCGCGAGCGCCGCCTTCTCCTCGGCCGTGAGATCCAGCTCCACGATCTTCTCCAACCCGCGGGAGCCCAGGATCACCGGCACCCCGAGGTAGAGATCGCGGAATCCGTACTCACCGTTGAGGTACGCGCAGGCAGGGAGCAGGCGCTTCTTGTCCTTGAGAATCGCCTCCGCCATCTGCACCGCGGAGGCCGCGGGCCCGTAGAAGGCGCTGCCGGTCTGCAGGAGCTTCACGATCTCGGCGCCGCCGTCGCGCGTGCGCTGCACGATTTCGCCGAGCCGCTCGCGTGCCACGAACTTCTGGACGGGGACACCGCTCACCGTGGCGTTGCTCAGGATCGGGACCATCGTGTCCCCGTGCCCGCCGAGCACCATCGCCTGGATGTCCTCGACCGAGACGCCGATCTCCATGGCCAGGAACGCGCGGAAGCGCGCCGAGTCCAGAACCCCGGCCATGCCGATCACGCGCTCGCGCGGGAATGCGGTGATGCGATGAAGCAGATAGGTCATCACGTCGAGCGGGTTGGTTACGGTGATCACGAACGCCTTCGGCGCGTGCTCCTTGATCGCCTTCGCGATGCCGCGAATGATGTCGGCGTTCGCTTTCAGGAGATCGGTGCGCGACATCCCCGGCTTTCGCGGCAGCCCGGCGGTCACGATGATGAGATCGCTCCCCGTGACCGAGCGCATGTCGCCGCTCCCCTCGATCATCGTGTCGTAGCCGCGCACGGGACCCGCCTGGAGGAGATCCAGCGCCTTGCCCTTGGCGACTCCCTCCATGATGTCGACGAGGGTGACGTCGCCCATCTCCGCTTCCGCGAGATAGAGCGCGGCGGAGGCGCCGACGTTCCCGGCGCCTACGACGCTGATCTTAGGCACGCGGCGACTCGGCCTCGGCCTTCTCGGCCGACCGGCGCTTGGACTCCGCCGCGTTCACGGGTTCCACCTTCGGATCGATCGAGACCTGCACGCCGCGCTTCCCGCGCCGGGCGAACACCACCACGCCGTCCTTCAAAGCGAAGAGGGTGTCGTCCTTGCCGCGGCCCACGTGGAGCCCCGGCGCGAAGGACGTTCCGCGCTGACGGACCAGGATGTTTCCCGCGCGGACCCACTGTCCGCCGAACCGCTTCACTCCCAGCCGCTGCGACGCCGAATCGCGGCCGTTCTTCGAGCTGGATACACCTTTCTTATGCGCCATGCTTTCCTCGTTTTTCTTCGTGCGGCAGGTTGATGCCCAGGACCTTGACCCGGGTCAGCTGGTCCCGGTACCCGATCTTGCGCCGGTACTTCTTGCGGCGCTTGTAGGTCCCGACGTCGATCTTCTCCCCCTTCTCGTGCCCGACCACCTGCATCAGCACCACGGCGCCCTCGACGAGCGGCCTCCCCACCTGGATCTGATCCCCCTCCGAAACCAGGAGCACGCGATCGAACGCGACCTCGGCTCCCGGCTCCTCGTCCATGAGAGGGAGGATGTGCTCCTCATCCTTGGCGACCCGGATCTGAAGTCCCCGCGCCTGGACGACGGCGAACCGCGGCGTGGCCGGCGTGGCCTTGGATTCAGGCTCCGCCTTCTTCGCCTCGCGCTTCGGCGGTGCCTCCTTGGATGCCGCCTTCTCTTTCGTCTTGGCTCTGCCCTTGGCCTTGGCTTCCGCCTTGGGCTCGGCTTTCGGTTCCGCTTTGGCCTTCTCTTTCGCCATGACTTCCCTTTCCGCCCGGGCTCCCCGGGACACGGTTACCGCTCGAACTGCTTCGTGATCTCCTCGAAGGTCCGCCCGCGGAAGAGACGGATCTCATCCCGCCGGAGCGAAGGATCGTCCCGGATCTCGATGCGGAAGCGGTACGCGCGCTCGAGATCCTCCAGGAGATCCGCGTTCTGCTCCACCAGGTGCACCGCGAGATCCGGATGCACGCGCAAGAGGAGGAGCTTCTCCTTTGCGCGAAGTCCGACGCGCCGCAGCATCCTCTGGATCCGGAGCGTCGCCGAGGCGAGGGAGAGCACCTTTCCGGTGCCTCCGCACTCCGGGCAATCCTGGCTGAAGTACGTGCCGAGGCTGGGCCGCTGCCTCTGCCGCGTCATCTCCACCAGCCCCAGCTCGCTCACCGCGAACGCCTTGGTGCGCGACCGGTCCCGCTTCAGCCGGTTCCGGAGCGTGTCCAGAACCGCCTTCTTGTTCGCCTCGCTTTCCATGTCGATGAAATCGAGGACGATGATGCCGCCCAGATCCCGAAGCCGGAGCTGCCGCGCGATCTCCTCGGCCGCCTCGAGATTCGTTTTCAGGATGGTGTCTTCCTGGTTCTTCTTCCCGGTGAACCTTCCGGTGTTCACGTCGATCGCCACCAGCGCTTCGGTCTGGTCGATCGTGATGTAGCCGCCGCGCTTCAGCCACACCTTCCGGTCCATCGCCTTCTCGAGCTCCGCTTCGATTCCAAAGTGATCGAAGATCGGCTCCTCGCCCCGGTAGAGCTTCACGCGCGAGCTCAGCTCCGGGACGTAGTTCTTCAGATAGTCCAGGATCTCCTTGTGGCCTTCCTTCGAGTCGACGACCAGCTGACCCACGTCTTCCGTGAAGATGTCCCGGATCAAGCCGGTGGTCAGCTCCATCTCGCGATGGAGAATCGCCGGCGCTTTCGCGCGCTGCGACTGCTTCTCGATCTTGGTCCAGAGCGTTTCCAGATACTTGATGTCGCTCTGGAATTCCTTCTTCCCCCGCTCCGACCCCACCGTCCGGACGATGAGCCCCGACCCCTTGGGGCGGATGTCCTTGATGAGGGTCTTGAGCCGGGAGCGCTCCTGGCGGTCCTCGATTTTCCGGGACACGCCGATGTGATCGTGCCCCGGCATCAGAACCAGATAGCGTCCCGGGAGCGAGATCTGGGTCGTGACCCGCGGACCCTTGGTCCCGATCGGCTCCTTCGTGATCTGAACCAGGATCTCCTGGCCCTTCTGCAGCGCTTCCTCAATTTTCGGTACGGGCTCGTCGCGCCGCCATCGTCCGCGCCCTCCGTTCTGCTTTCCGTCCTTGGCTCCGTCCTCCGCCTCCTCCTCGTCGAACATGTCGTCGAGCTCGGATTCGGAAGGATGAAGATCGGACGCGTGCAGGAAGGCGGTCTTCTCGAGCCCCAGGTCCACGAAGGCGGCCTGCATGCCCGGGAGCACGGCGTTGACCCTGCCCTTGTATATGTCACCCACGCGGCGCCGGGCCTCGGGGCGTTCCACCATCACCTCGACGAGCTCTTTCTCCTCGAGGATCGCGATTCGGGTTTCATGTCGTCCGGCGTTAATTACAATTTCTCTACGCATTCACCTCCGGTAGCAGGATCCGCCGCGTCCGGATCGGCCGGATCCACCGGCACCGGCCGCCAGAACGACGATTCCTCGAGTGCATCCAACGGATTCAGGAGCGACCCCGCGCGCTCTACCCACAGCGATTCGCGGTGGACGAGCAGCAGGCGAGGGTCGAATTCAAAGGAACACAAGAAGCTCTTCAGCAAGAGATCGGGCTTCAGATACCCCGGCGCGTGAAGCCGGCTCGTAAGCCTGACGCAGAGCCCCGCCGAGCCCAGATCGAGCGCGATGGACGTGACCGCGGGACGGGCATTGACGGTCTTCCCCTTCTGCCCGTGCGACTGTTTCATCACCGGCCATTCTGATGCCTGGGTGAACGCCGCGATGCTCGTCTCCAGCTCCTGCCGCAGTCGGTGGACATTTTCCCCGCGCGAGAGCCGGTCCGTAAGGTATTCCGTCAGCTTCACATCGAAATCCGCGAGCGTGATCGCCGCCATGAGGGATTCGGTCTGCCGCGTGAACGGTCGGCCGCACGTGATCCGGATTCCATCCGGCAGCACGTCGTTCATGGCCTCGATCGTGGACCACGCGCAGGCCTGCGCCAGCTCGAGGTCGAAGTACTCCGCGCGGCTCGTCGCTCCGAGGGAGAGCGGCGGCCCGTAGGCGATCTTCGCGTGGCGGTTGAATCCCTGCGAAAAGGCCATGGGAATCTTGGCGACGCGAAGCGCGCGGTCGAAGATGCGCACGAGGTCGAGATGCGACGTGAACCGCGCCTGGCCGAGCTTCTCATAGGAGACGCGGAAGCGCTGGGCCTGAGGACCGCGGGCGGCCGTCGGCCACGTCTTGCGGCGGCGTCCGTAGGCGAGCGGCTCCGTCGCATCGGCACGTGCGCCGTTGCCGTTTCCGTTCCCGTCTCCGTTCGCGGTGCCGTTCGTGGCGCCGTTCCCGCTGCCGGCGGCCTGCTCCGCCTTCAACGACTCGATCGGGGCTTCCTTCAGCTCCGTGACATGGCTCTCGATCATCTGCGGCGTCACGTCGTCCGGGACCTTGAAGTCGAGGGTCTCGGGCATCTGCCCCTGCCCCGGCGCGAGCTGAAGCGAGACGCGTCGTCCATCTTTCGCCTTCGGCGTGAAGCAGGGAGCGCCGCACCGGTAGCACGCGTGATCGCGGCAGTCGGGCGTGAGCGCCGCCGCGTACGCCTTGGCCCGCTCGTTCAGGAGGAACTTCTTCACGACCGGCGTTCGGATGTGGTCCCAGGGCAGCGCCTCCTCCAGGTCCCGTGGACGGAGGTACACGCCGGGATCCATGCCCACCGATTCGAACGCCTTCATCCAGAGCGGGAATTTGAAGCACTCGGACCATCCGTCGAAGCGCGCCCCCATCCTCCAGGCGGCCTCGAGCGCGTCGGCGGTGCGCACGTCTCCGCGCGAGAAGACGCCTTCCAGGAAGGCCGTGTCCGGGTCACGCCACTTGAGGCGCACGTTCCCCATGCCGCGGAATCCCTGCCGCAGGCGATCGATCTTCCGGTCGAGCGTCTCCATGGAATCTTGCAGCTCCCACTGGAACGGCGTGTGCGGCTTGGGCACGTGGGGAGAGATCCCCACGTTGAAGTGCATCCGCTTGTTGCCTCCCTTGGCCCACTGCTGGCACTTTCCGATGATGCCCGCGATGCCGTCCACGTCGGCCTCGGTCTCGGTCGGGAGTCCGATCATGAAATAGAACTTGATGCCGCCCCATCCCTGGTCGCGCGCCAGCTTGACCGAATATTCCAGCTCCGCCTCATCGATTCCCTTGTTGATCACGTCGCGCATCCGCTGGGTGCCCGCCTCGGGCGCGAAGGTGATGCTTCCGCGGCGGCCCTGCTGGATCTTGTCCGCGACCGAGGGGGCGAGCGTTCCCACCCGAGTGGAAGGAAGGGACACGTTCACCCCGAGCTCGTTCGTGAACCGGTCCAGCTCGTGGAGCACCACGGGCAGCTGCTTGTAGTCGGTCGTCGAGAGCGAGAGAAGCGAGACCTCGTCCCAGCCCGCGTGGACGATCCCGCACTGGACTTCCTTCACCACCTGGTCGGCGCGCTTCTCGCGGAGCGGACGGTTCATGTAGCCGGCGAGGCAGAAACGGCATCCCCGCGTGCAGCCTCGCATGACCTCCACGCCCAGCCGGTCGTGGGTGATCTCGGTCGGGGAGATGAGGGGCTTCTCCGGGTAGTACTCGGGATCGAGCGACGGCACGTACCGGTAGCGCGGCTTCTGGGTCGGCGAATCCGGCTTGGGCTCGCGCGCGATGAACCCGAAGGGATTCATCACCTCATCGAAGTGCGCGGGCACATAGACTCCCTCGAGCGCCGCCAGCCGGCGCAGCACCTCCGCCCGCGTCATGCCGCGCTCGCGCCGCTCGAGCATGAGGTCGCACATCTCCTGGATGACCTCCTCGCCGTCCCCGATCACGAACGCGTCGATGAAGGGGGCGAGAGGCTCCGGATTCACCGTGCACAGTCCGCCCGCCACCACGATCGGGTGGTGATCGCGCCGGTCCGCGGAGCGGAGCGGAAGGTGCGCGAGATCGATCATGGTGAGCACGTTCGTATACGAGAGCTCGTACTGGAGCGAGAAGCCGATGAGGTCGAATTCGCCCGCGGGCGTGCGCGACTCGAGCGAATAGAGCGGGATCCCTTCCGCGCGCATGAGCTGCTCCATGTCCCCCCAGGGCGTGAAGCAGAGCTCCGCGAGCGAGTCCGGCCGCTTGTTCAGGATGTGATAGAGGATCTTGATCCCGAGATAGGACATCCCGATCTCGTAGAGATCCGGAAAACAGAGGAGGGTCTTGACCTTCACGTCGGCTGGATTCTTGCGAGCGGCATGGAGAAAGCTACCTGTGTACCGGCTCGGCTTGGTCACGATCGGCAGATAGGCTTCGTCCAAAATACGCAATTTATCCATTCCCGTCCTCCCGCATGCGCTTCCACGTAATTCACTGCACGTCTTGGAATTATCGAAGCCCGCCAAGAACTGAGGCCGATCCTCGACAAGCTTGAGAATCTACCATAATGACGGGCGCCGCGCCAACCCCGGGTTTGGCCGGCTTCGGCATCAAGGCGCCTGGCCCCCGTGGGCGGCCGACAGCGCGAGAACCCACGACGCCCCCGCCTGTTCCAGCGCCTCGGCCGCCTCGAGAAGGGTGCTTCCGGTCGTGGCCACGTCGTCCAGCAGAAGGCACGGTCTTCCCTCGATCAGGGTCCTCGCGGCGACACGGAACGCTCCCTTCACGTTGGTCCTGCGCCGCTCCGGGTCGAGACGCGCCTGGGGTGGATGGTCGCGCACGCGCACGAGCGCCTCGACGACGGGAACGCCCCAGCGGACGGAGGCCTCGTGAGCGAGGAGGAGCGCCTGGTCGTACCCGCGCCATGCGCGGCGCGCGGGATGGAGCGCGACGGGGACCAGAACGTATTCGCGTCCCACGCTTCCCCGGAGGTCGGGGGGCTCGGGCAGGAGCGAGGCCACCCACGGGGCGAGGGCCGAGACGCCCTCGTACTTGAAGGCGTGGATGAGCCGGTCGAGCGGAGGCTCGAACCGCGGGCCGGCGAGGAGGAGCCGCGCCGAGCCGTGCGAAGGGCAACCGCGCGCGACCTCCGGCGTCACCGCGTCGCCGTGAAGGCAGCGGAGACAGAGCGCCACTCCGGTGCGGTCGACGAGCGCGTCGCAGGCCGAACAGATCTCCCCGTCACGGGGCGCCGATCCGCCGCAGCCGGAGCAGCGGCGGTCGAGGAGCATGTCGCAGACGTCGGTCAGCGCGATGCGAGCTGCGCGTCGGATGAAGTCGATGGACATGCCCCCTAGGTTCGCAGGTAGTCGGGATGGCCCAGCGTTTCCCGTGGAAAATTTATCTTCACCATTTTCGAGGGAAACACTGGGCGATCACGACTACCGACAACGAAGAGTGTGTCTAACGGGATTCCCTCAGCGCGTCGCGCATCGCCGCGAGCGACGGCTCCTGCCCGGTCCAGAACTCGAACGAGGCCGCCCCCTGATGGATCAGGAGCGCGTCGCCGTCTTCGTAGCGGACGCGCTCCTCCTTTGCCCGCGCGCGTGCCTCTTCGGCCCGCGGGCCGTAATTCAGATCGAGCACCCGGGCCTGAGGAGCGTGCGTTCGCCACCACCGCCGCTCCTCCTCCGAGACGGCCTCTACCGCAAGCGCGCGGATCATGAGATCCCAGGGCTCCCCTTCGGCGCGTCCACCCTGCTCCAGACCCGAATGCGTGAGCCTCACTGAGCCGGACGACTTCGCCAGGCGCCGCGCGAGCGACTCCGCCCGTGCCGAGGTCCGGCTCACGACGTGAACCGACTTGGGACGGTGCTCCAGGAGCTTGACCAGAATCGAGTGCGCCGCCCCTCCGGCGCCCATCAGAAGCACGCGACGGTCCGCGAGCCCGATTCCGGTTTCCGTGATCCACGCAAGGAACCCAATACCGTCCGTGGCATGCCCCCGCCAACCCTCGGGCTCCCAGCGGAGCGTGTTCACCGTATGCGCCTCCTCCGCTTCCTTCGTCCGGTCGCGCGTCAGCGAGAACGCGGCCTCCTTGTGCGGCGTCGTGAGGTTGAGTCCCATCACCCGCGCCGCGTGCAAGCCGGCCAACGCCTGGTCCAGACGCGGCGCCGGCACTTCCAGCGCCACGTACAGCGCGTTGATTCCGGCTGCCGCAAACGCCGCGTTCTGGACCTCGGGGGAACGGCTGTGGTGAACGGGGTGGCCCAGCACCGCGTAGACCTGGGTCTTCCCATCCACGCGGGGCATGGTGGAGAAGGTCAGGCGGTCGGGTCCTGCCCGGCCGGGGATTTCGCGTGCTCCAGCCTCGCGGGAGCCGACCCGGACGCTTCCGGAGCTCCCGGCTCGGTCGCGGGAGGCGCGTGCTTCAGGCGCCGGAGCATGAACAGCGAAACGAGGATGAGCACGCCGCTGAACACCTGGTTCACGTTGAAGGCGAGGGGTCCGATCTTTCCCATATAGCTCGTCGCGTCGTAATACCGCGTGAAATCGATGACGAAGCGCAGGCCCGCGTCGAGCGCGATGTACGTCCAGAAGAGCCACCCATCGAAGTGCGGCTTGCGGTCCAGCCGGAGGAGCAGAAGGAAGAGACCCGCGCCGGCCGCGGCGAGATAGAGCTGGGCGGGATGCAGCGGCTCGCTCGGAAATACGAAATTCGAATAGGAGCCCGGCGGGAACTTGACGGCCCACGGAGCGTGGGACGGAAGGCCGAAGCAACAGCCGTTCAGGAAACACCCGATCCGGCCCAGGCCGATGCCCAGCGCCATGCTGGGCGCGGCCGCGTCCCCCACGCGCCAGACGGGCAGCCCTACACGCCGGACGTAGAGAATCCCGCCCAGGATGGCCAGAAAGTAGCCCCCGTACAGCATGAGCCCGCCTTCCCAGATCCGGAACACCCCGAGAGGATCGCGAGCGTAATCGCTCCAGTGCGTGAGCACGTAGAGTCCCCGTCCCCCCACGATCGAGAGCACGAGGAGGATCAGGGACAGCGTGCTCAGCTTGTCTTCGGGAAGTCCGCGATCGTGGCCGCGCTTCAGGAAGAGCTGGATCCCGACGAGAAACGCGATCGCCAGCAGCAGGCCGTAGCTATGGAGCTCCAGGCCGTGGAACCGAAAGAGCGTAGGGTGCACGGAATCTCCGGGTCAGAATTCTCGCGGGCCGCGCTCAGTATTCGCGCCAGCGCATCGCGACGTTCTGGATGAGGCCCACTTGGAGGAAGCTCGCCACGAGCGAGGATCCGCCGTAGCTCAGAAGCGGCAGGGGAAGTCCGGTGACGGGCGCGAGCCCGACCGTCATCCATATGTTGACGAGCACATGGTACAGAAAGATGGACGTCATTCCAATCGCAAGGAGTCCCCCGAACTTGTTCCTCGCACGGTTCGCGACGCGGATTCCGCGCAGGATCAGGAGGAGATAGAGCGCGGCGACGATTCCCGCGCCGACGAACCCCGTCTCCTCTCCCACCACGGAATAGATGAAGTCCGTGTGCTGCTCGGGCAGGAAGGCGAGCGCCTTCTGGCTCCCGTGCAGGAACCCCTTGCCGAAGAACTGCCCCGACCCGATCGCGATCTTGGACTGGATGATCTGGTACCCCGCCCCGTACGCGTCGGCGCCCGGGTCGAGGAACGTGGTGATGCGCTGCTTCTGGTAGGGCTGGAGATGGTTCCAGATCTGCGGCGTGGCGATCCCCACGAACAGGTTGATCCCCACGACCAGGAGCAGCGGAAGGAGCCGGATGCGCGAGCGATAGAGGATCACGGCCAGGAGTCCCAGGAACACGAGCCAGCCCGGCGTGAAGAACGACAGGGCGACGTTGGCGATGGGCGTGATCATGAAGAAGAGGTACAGGATGGGGAGACCGGCCCAGTAGAGCATCGTGAACAGGATCGCCACGAAGGCGATCGAGGTGCCGAGATCGGGCTGCTTCAGCACGAGGAGAAACGGAATCATCGCGATCAGGACCGGCCACACGAGATTCCGGATCTGGGTCCAGTCCTTCTTCCGGTCCGCGAGGAGGCTCGCGAGCAGGATCACCGTCGCCACCTTGGCGAGCTCCGAGGGCTGGATCTTGATGGGGCCCCATCCCAGCCAGCGCTGCGCGCCCAGCCCCACGTGCCCGATAAAGAGCGTGAGCACGAGTAGGCCGAGCCCGATGGCGTAGAGCAGGTACGAAGTCTTTCCCTCGTACACCCGGTACGGAACCGCGGCGATGAGCGCTCCCGCCAGGATGGCCAGCACGAGATAGATGACCTGCTTGAGATAGAGGCCGTGCTCCGTGACGGACGAGGGCATCGACGTGGCGCTGAAGACGAAGGCGATTCCGATCAGCGTGAGAAGCAGCGTCGAGATGAGGAGCGGCCGGTCGATGTCGGGCGAGAAGCGCGGGGAGATCATGTCAGCGCTTCGCCAGGACGGCGGCACTCTCCGGAGGCGCCGGATGGAAGAAGCTCTGGAGCACCTTGCGGGCAATGGGAGCCGCGGCCGTGCTCCCGTGTCCCGCGTTCTCGACCAGCACCGCCACGGCGATGCGCGGCGCATCGACCGGAGCGAAGCAGATGAAGAGCGCGTGGTCCTTGCCGTGGGGGTTCTGCGCGGTGCCGGTCTTCCCCGCCACGGAGATCGAATCCAGCCTCGCCTGCCCGCCCGTCCCCTGGGGGTCCGAGACGACGGAGGCCATGGCGGAGCGAACGGCGGCGAGACTTCGCGCGTCCAGCGCGACGTACTGGCCTATGGAATCTCCCGAAGCGGCCGCCGCAGTCGAGCCCACGCTCCGGATCAGATGCGGTTTCCAGAGCGTGCCCCCGTTCGCGATGAAGGCGGCGATCTGGGCGAGCTTCACCGGCGTGAGGATCACCTCTCCCTGTCCGATCGCGAGATTCAGGATGATTCCCCGGCTCCAGCGCCCCGCGCCGAACCGCTTGTCGTACCAGGCCGGGTCGGGGTACAGGCCTCGTCTTTCTTGTGGCAGATCGATCCCCGTCTTATCCGACAGCGTGAGCTTCGACATGAACGCGGACAGGCGCTCCAGTCCGATCCGGATCCCCAGCTGATAGAAGTACACGTCGCAGGAGCGGACGATCGCGTTGTGCATGGACAGACTTCCATGCCCCTCATGCTTCCAGCAGCCGAAGAGCCGGGTTCCGAAGCGGAACTCGCCGGTGCAGGACTGCGCGAAGAACGTGCCCGGCGTCATCACGCCGTTCTCGAGGCCGGCGAGCGCCGTGAACGGCTTGATGGTGGAGCCGGGCGGGTACGCCGCCTGGATGGCGCGGTTGAAGAGCGGGTAGTTTCCCCCGCTGGAGAGCTCGCTCCAGCGCTCCTGCGTGATCCCCATCGAGAACTCGTTCGGGTCGTAGTTCGGCTTCGACGCCAGCGCCAGCACGTCCCCGTTGCGGGGATCGAGCGCCACCACGGCGCCGCGCGCCCCCGGCTCGAACGCCTCCTCGGCCGCGCGCTGGACGTCGAGATCGATCGTGAGGGTCAGGTCCGTGCCGCGCGTCGGCAGGATGGGATGTTTCTCTCCGAGGAATTCTCCCTTCCGCCCGAGCGCGTTCACCTCGACGAAGCGCTTCCCGTCCACGCCGCGCAGGAGCTTCTCGTACCCCCTCTCGATGCCCATGCGCCCGATCAGGTCCCCGCTCAGGTAATTGGAATAGACCGGATCGAGCAGCTCCTTGTCGGAGATCTCGCCCACGTAGCCGAGAAGGTGCGAGGCCATGAGGCCGAGGGGATAGCGGCGCAAGGGCTCCGATTCCACCTGAACGCCGGGAAGACGATCCAGGTGCTCCGAGACGAAGGCGACCGACCTCTTCTCCACGTTTCGCCGGAGGCGGATCGGAAGGAAGGAGACCTTCCGCTCCTTCCGGATCTTGTCTCTCAACGAGGCCGCATCGACGCCCAGGATCGGCGCGAGCGCCTGCAGCGTGGAATCCAGCCGGGCGGGATCGCGCGTGTACACCTTGTCGAAGGGATCGAGCGTGACGGTGAAGGAGGGAACGCAATCCGCGAGAAGGCGCCCCTTCCGGTCGCGGATCTCCCCCCGTGGCGCGGTGAGCACCTCGACGCGGATCCGGTTCTCCTCGGAGAGCTCCCGGTACTTGGAGCCCTGCAACACTTGCAGCGTGAAGAGCCGGAGCAGCACGAGCGCGAAAATTCCGACCACCAGGATCGAGAGGGTTCGCTCCCGCCGCTGCCAGCCTCCACCGAGGGAGATCGGATCCGCGCGCACCGCCTCAGACCTCGTCGGTCAGGAGCAGGGTGCGTGAGAACCGCTCGACCGTGGTCAGGATGATCAGGACGAGCACGGTCGTGTAGAGCGCGGAGGGAATCGCGACGAAGAAGAACTGGCGCAGAAAGGCTCCGAATTCCCCGGCGGCGTACACGCTGAAATAGATCACGTCATGGACGAGCATCGCGAAGAGGAAGAAGAAGAATCGGACTCCGACGTTCGACCGGTGGACGCGGAAGCCCGCCTTGGCGACGAGGAATCCGACGATCGTCTTCGCGAGCGCGTTCAGCCCCAGCGGACCCGGCGCGTCCAGGTCTTGGAGCAGCCCCACGCTGAATCCCGCGACAACGCCGGAGACCGGCCCCCGTATCCAGCTGAAATAAACCACGAAGGCCACGAGAAGGTCCGGCCGCACGCCGGCGATCGCGATTCGATCCGCCACGGTCGCCTGGAGGATCAGCACGGCGAGGAGCAGGAGGGCGTCGCGAAGATTTTTCACTCGACCCCCACCGAATCCGAGGGGGCAGCTTCGGGAACCGGGGTCGTGGGAACGGAGGTCTTGGGAACGGCGGTCTTGGGAGCGGACACCTTGGGAACAGGCTTGGGAACGGGAGCCTGGGTCACGCTATCGGGAACGTCCGACTCCACGGCAGGCATGCGCGGCCCGAGCCCGGCGCCTCCCGGCATATAGATGAGCACGTCCTCGAGGCTCCGGAAATTCACGGCGGGCCGGACCTGGACCTCCTTCATGAGCCCGTTCTCGGCGACGTTGACCTTGGTCACGCTTCCGACCCGGACCCCTTCGGGAAAGATCCCCCCGAGCCCCGAGGTGAGCACGTCGTCCCCGGCCTGAACGTCCTCGCGCGCGGAAACGTAGAGAAGGCTCAACATCGGGCGGTCGCCGAATTCCCACTGCACCACGCCGTCCACCCGCGACCGTCCGACGCGCACGGCCACCGAGCAGTCCCGGTGGAGCAGTGTGAGCACCCGCGCTTCGTGCGACGTGGAACGGTCGACGCGCCCTACCAGCCCGTCCGGCGTGAGCACCGCGCGATTGGGCAGGATCCCGTCTTTCTCCCCCTTGTCGATCGTGAGGCTTCCGCCGAGCCGGTCGAGACTTCGGGCCACGACGCGGGCGGAGGCCAGGTCGGAGGGATTTTCCTGGGAGAGGTGCAGGAGCCCCCTCAGGCGCGCGTTCTCGACCCGCTCGGCGCGCATGGCGTCCGCCTCCATCTGCATCTGGGCGAGGCGCTTCTTCAGCTTCTGGTTCTCCCAGTACACGCCGACGCCGGCGTCCAGCCAGCCGACGACCGCGTTCACGGGAGCGAGGAGGGTGTGCTGGACGAACCACACGGCGCGCGCTTGCGGGCCGCGCCCGAGCGACATCAGGGTGAGGGAGAGGACACAGGCAACCGTGAAGGCCGCCCAGTCAGCGCGCCGGGCGAAGAGAAGCCGGAACATCGGGCCTCAAGCCCGCGCTCAGTCGCGGACGACCGACATGAGCACCTTTTCGTAGAGGGTGGGGTCGTCGAGGATCTTTCCGGTCCCGAGGACCACGCAGGTCAGCGGATCCTCGGCAACCGTAATGGGCAGATTGGTGGCTTCCCGGAGCAGCATGTCGATGCCGCGCAGCAGCGATCCCCCGCCCGTCATCACGATGCCGCGGTCCACGATGTCGGAGGCGAGCTCCGGCGGCGTCTTCTCCAGGGACTGCATCAAGGCGTCCACGATCTGCTGGAGCGGCTCGCTCAGCGCCTCGCGGACCTCGACCGAGGAGATCTTCATGGTCTTGGGGATCCCGGCGACGAGATCCCGCCCCTTGATCTCCATCTCCTCCTCCTGCTCGAGCCGGAACGCGGATCCGATGCGGATCTTGATCTGCTCCGCGGTCTGCTCGCCGATGAGGAGGTTGTAGGCCTTCTTGACGTACTGCACGATCGCCTCGTCCATCTCGTCGCCGCCGACGCGAATCGACTGCTGATTCACGATGGAGTTCAGCGCCATGACGGCGATCTCGGTCGTGCCGCCTCCGATGTCGATGATCATGTTCCCCGACGGCTTCCCGACCGGAAGCCCCACGCCGATGGCGGCCGCGATGGGCTCCGGAACCAGCAGCACTTCGCGCGCGCCGGCGTGCTGTGCGGAATCCTGCACGGCGCGCTTCTCCACCTCGGTGATACCCGAGGGGACGCAGATGATGATCCGCGGACGCACCCAGGTGCGGCGGCGGAGCGCCTTCTGGATGAACTCCCGGAGCAGGTCCTCGGTCTTCTCGAAGTCGGCGATCACGCCGTCCTTGAGCGGCCGGACCGCGACGATCTCGTCCGGGGTGCGGCCGAGCATGCTCTTCGCTTCCTTCCCGACCGCGATCACCTTTCCGGTCGTGCGGTCCACCGCGACGACGGAAGGCTCGTTCAGGACGATGCCCTTGCCCTTGAGATAGACGAGGGTGTTGGCGGTTCCGAGGTCGATGGCGACGTCGTTCGAGAAGACACCCATGACTTGATCGAGAAACATCCGTGCCTCCCGAACCTCGTGGCTCGACATGGCGGGCTTACTCCTCCCCTCGTCCTGGCGGACGCGGGTGTTCATGGCATGAAGTGTGCGGACCGTACCAGACGCGTCGACGGGAGCGCAAGGCCAATTGCTCCCGGAAGCCACGTTGACAGGCCGGGATACGCGTGCTAGCGTGCCTGACAGAGATCTCATCAGGCATCGCGCCACATGGGAGGATATCGACCATGATGCGAGCCATCTTGAGGGTTCTCGTGCTTTCCGCAAGCTGGGCCCTTCCGGCTCTATCTGTCCCTCATCTCACCCCATCCGCGCTCGCGGCCGCGCCCGCCAATTCGGGAACCCTGCCCGGCCCCCGGTCCGATCCGCGTCCGGAGAAGGCGAACAAGACCGTGGAGGAGTACCAAGGGCTGGGAATGGACCGCCGGCTGGCCGTCTTCGCCGGAACCGTGCTGGATGTCGCCGAGTGCCCGGTCGAGGACGTGATGGTGGACCTGTTCGTGGATGGGGAGCTCAGCGGCTCGGCCGTCACGGATGGAGCCGGCGCCTACGAGATCAAGGTTCCCTACGACTACCGCGGGGATACGACGGTGCTCCTGTGGTACGTGCCGGAGAGCCGCTCGCTCCTGCCCAAGGAGCTGGTGATCCGCGAGAGCAAGGTGAGCCAGGCGAACTCGCTGATCTCCCGATGCGTCCCACGCGCGGAGCTGCTCCCGGGAAAGCAGTTCCGGGTCTATCTCTTCGACTCCGCGAACCGCAACAAGGACCTGGCCGAGCTGAACTGCCTGCCGCAATGACGAGCTAGCGCCAACCTCGTAGGCCCCGGACGCTACGCGCTCTTCCGGCGATCGCCGCCGCGCTGCACCAGCAGCGCCTCCTCGACCGCGTGCAGCCGCTCGCGGGCCAGGCGCTCGAGATCGGGCCTCAGCGGCAGCTTGAGAAGCTCCTTGCAGACGAACTGGGCGCGGCCCGGGTTGTTCAGGATCTTCCGCTCGATGTCCACGCACTTGAGGAGCGCCGTCACCGCGCCCGGAGCGTCGGGATAGTGCCGGCCGTAGGATTCGTACGCGCGGCTCGCATCGCTCGGTCTTCCCCGCTCCTCGAAGCGGCGCGCGATGCGTAAGAGGTCGGGCGCAGGAAGCGGCGCATCCCCCAGGAGGCGCTTCATCTCATCGAAGCAGTCGCACGCCTCGTCCACTTCGTTCCTCTTCAGCAAGCGCGCGATGGCCTGGCGAAACCGGGCATGCGCCACGTGGGTCTGCTGGGTGACCCGGTGCACCCGCGCCGCGCGGATCAGCACGTCCGGATCCTCGGGACGTTTCGTGAGGTAGTGCTCGTACTCGCCGACCGCGGCGTACCACTCGCCGCGCTCCGCATAGCGGTCGCCGATCACCAGACGCCGCTCCAGCCGCGCTTCCCCCGCGAGACCCATGAGAAACCCCAGCAGGGCCCCCGTCGCGAGTCCCGTGAGGTGGGCGACGTAGGCGGTGCCCTCGACGGGCTGAACCAGCTGATAGACGCCCTGGAGCAGGAACCAGAGCGCGATGGCGATCACGGCGGGAAGCGTGAACTTGCTCGCCCTCGTGAACCCTTGCAGATACAGGAGCGTGACCGCGGCGAACTTGAGCCGCGCGAAATAGAGACGGACGAGGAAAAGGCCCATCACGCCGGCCACCGCTCCCGACATACCCAGGATCGGCATGGACGCGAGATCGGGCCGGATGGCGAGCATCCAGCCCGCCTGGGCGAGATTGGCCAGCCCGGCGAAGCAGAGGTAGGTCGCGAGGAAGCGCACGGTGCCGATGCGGGATTCGATGGGAGGCGCGAAGATCCCGAAATAGAGAAGATTGCTCAGAAGATGGATCCAGCCCGCGTGGAGGAAGGACGAGGTGATCGACGTGAGGATCGAAGGGTCGCCGGGCTGGAGCGTCAAACGGTAGAACTCGGGCTCGAACCCGGGGACGAAGCGAAAGAAAAGAAAGATCCCCGCATTGAGGGAGGCGATCGCGAGCGTCCCCCAGGGCGTCCCGCGGACGCGGGCCTCGGTGCCGACAGGTATGTAGAAGAAATAGTACATGCTTGATCGGAACCCCTCTCTTCTCTACACTACCGCGGGCTCAAACATGAAGCACATTCGTCACTTAGCGCCATCCAACCAGGGACTCCGCAGATGGACACCGTGACCCACGCGTCCGGAATGGACATGGGCTCCGAGCTCCAGAAGGAGCTGGACCCTCTCGAGAACGCCAAACTCCAGTTCGAGGAGGCGGCCCAGCGCCTGAAGCTCGACCCGAGCTTCGTCCAGATCATCAAGGAGTACCGCCGCGCCACGATCGTGAAGCTCCCGGTCCAGATGGACGACGGCAGCTTCCGCATCTTCACCGGATACCGGGTCCAGCACTCGATCATCCGCGGGCCGGCCAAGGGCGGGATCCGCTACCACCCCGACGTGACCCTCGACGAGATCACGGCCCTCGCCGCGTGGATGACCTGGAAATGCGCGGTCGTCGGCATTCCCTTCGGCGGCGGCAAGGGCGGGATCGCCTGCGACCCGACCAAGATGTCCAAAGCCGAGCTGGAGAAGCTGACGCGGCGCTACGTCGCCGATTTGATCGACGTGATCGGACCCGACTCCGACGTCCCGGCGCCCGACGTGAACACGAACGAGCAGACGATGGCCTGGATCATGGACACCTACTCCATGCACGCGCGCCACACCGTGACTTCCGTCGTGACCGGGAAGCCGCTCGAGCTCGGCGGCTCGGCGGGACGTCGCGAGGCGACCGGCCGAGGCGTCCTCTTCGTGATCCGCGAGGCCGCGAAGAAGCTCGGCCTGAGCCTCCGGGGCGCCAAGGTGGTCGTGCAGGGATTCGGGAACGTCGGCTCGGTCGCGGCCGATCTCCTCGCGAAGGAAGGTGCTTTGATCGTGGGCGTGAGCGACGTGAAGGGGGGCGTCCAGAATCCGAAGGGGCTCGATCTCCCGGCCCTCCTCCGCCACCTCGCGGAGAAGAAGACGGTCGCCGGATTCCCCGGAGGAACGCCGGTCGAGGGCAAGAAGATCCTCGAAGTGCCCTGTGACATTCTCATCCCCGCGGCGCTCGAGAACCAGATCACGCACGTGAATGCCTCCCGCATCTCGGCCCGCATCATCGCCGAGGGCGCGAACGGCCCCACCACGCATCAGGCCGACAAGATCCTGAACAAGGCGGGCGTGATGGTGATCCCCGACATCCTGGCGAACTCCGGAGGCGTGACCGTCTCCTATTTCGAGTGGGTCCAGGATCGCCAGGGCTATTTCTGGCGCGAGCACGAAGTGAACGAGCGCCTGGAGCACATCATGGTGACCGCCTTCCACGACGTGGCCCGCATGGCCGAGGAGCACAAGGTCCCGCTCCGCGTCGCCGCGTTCATGCTCGCCATCAAGCGCGTGGTCGACGCCATCCAGCTCCGCGGCGTGTACGCCTGATCCCAGGACCCGCGCCTTACCCGGACTAGGCGACCAACCCCTCCTCGAACACCAGCCTCCCGCGCCGCGAATCCAGCGTGGCGCGGGCGCCCAGCGGCAGCGCCCAGTTGCGCGGTCCATGCCCCGCCTTCATCCCCCCCAAGGCCGGTACGCCCAGAACGCCGATGTGGTCCCGCAGCACCTGGCCCAGCTTCAGCTCCTTGTGCTTGGGCTTCGGGACGCAGTTGACGAAGCTCCCGAGCGCCATCCCCCGCACGCCTTTGAGAGAGCCCGCGAGCGCGATGTGCGTGAGCATGGCGTCGATCTTGTAGGGAGGCTCGTTCACCTCCTCGAAGAAGAGGATCGCGCTCCGGAGCGAAGGCATGTATGGCGTGCAGGCGGCGTGGTGCACCAGGGCCAGGTTTCCTCCCAGCACCCGTCCCGAGACCTCCCCGCCACGCGTTCCAATGCGGAGCGGCGCGGAAAGCTCGCGGATACTGTCGGGAGGTAGCGGATTGGCGAGCCAGGAGAGCCAGCGGCGGATCTCGCCGGTGCGTCCGAAGCCCAGGCCGTGGAGGTTCGGCCCATGCAGCGTCCGCACGCCGGAGCGGGCCTGAAACCCGAGATGAAGGAACGTGGCGTCGGAATACCCGGCGAAGACCTTCGGATCCCGCCGCATCGCGCCCCAGTCCACGTCGGCGGCGATGCGCATGGCGCCGAATCCCCCGCGCGCCATGAGCACGCACCGGATGTCGGGATCGCGGAGCATCCGGTTCAGATCGTCCGCCCGCCTCTGGTCCGTCCCCGCCAGGTGGCCGCGGCGTTCGTACAGGTGCCGCGAAAGACGCGGCCGGTAGCCCGCGGCCTCGAGCACCTTGAGCCCCGCGACGACGTAGCGGCGCAATACCGGCCCGGACGGAGCGACGATGCCGATGCGATCGCCGGGACGAAGGCGCGGCGGACGCGTCATCGAGGGACCATCCGCGTCGGTCCTTCCCCTTGGGGCGGCGTGCGCTCTCGCGTGAACCGGCTCAGGATCCCCACGATCCGCTCTTCCGCGGCGCGGGCCGCGGAGCCGCTCCCCCGGTTTCCATTGCTCAGAATGGAAAACACCACCTTCTCCCCTCCCTGGGTCGTGAGATATCCGGACAAGGCGCTCACGTTCGTCAGGGTCCCCGTCTTCGCCCGCAGCCCCGCGGTGGCTGCCAGGTCCCCAAACCGCTTCTCCAGCGTGCCCACCGCTCCGGGCGCTGCGAGCGACTGGCGAAAGATACCGCCGAGCGCGGGGGCGCGGTCCAGATATTCCAGCCACCGCACGAAGGAGCGTGCGGTCGCGAGGTTCAGGGGAGAGAGGCCGGAGCCGTCGACGAAGGACACGTCCAGGGTATCGATTCCCGCCTCGGCGAGATACGCGACGAGCCGGCGCAGCGCGGGCGCCGCGGATTTCCCCACCGGCGCGGGATCGAGATGGCGCAGGAGGGCCTCGGTCTCGGCGTTGAGGCTGTAGGCATCCACCATCGAGACGACGTCGAGCGCCGGGGGGGACTCGAGCTTCGCCAGCGTGACGGCGGGACCGGGAGCGGTTCCTCCGGCGGGTATGCTCGCGATGCGCGCGCGCACCTCGATGCCGGCCCTTCGCATCGCCCCGAGAAGAAAGAGGCCGGCCGTGGAATCCGGATCGGGAACCGAAACCTGTCGCTTGGCCGATCCTCCACGGGGAATGCGGCCGGTGACGCGCAGGATGTGCGAACCCGGCTCGCGCGTGATCGAGAGAACGGGCATGGCGCCGGGTTCCGCGACCGACACTCTCGCCGCGATCCGGAGGGGAGTCTCGGGCGGATCGAGCGAGAGCGAGACCGCTTTGGCGGTCGCGGTCGCGTTCAAGGTCGCGGAATTCCCGTTCGCCAGCACCGCATTCAGAGGCGCCCCGTAGGAAAACGGAAGATCGTCGATCGCCCATCCCGGACCGTAGGCCTCGGGGGCGAAGACCGTTCCGTCGATCCACAAGGTCCCCTCGAATTTCCGGAGTCCACCCTCATGCAGCAGAAACGCCAACGAATCGAGCAGCCCGCGGGAGCCTGGCTGGAGGAGCTGGTACACGTCCGGCCATCCCGAGGCGCGTAGGATCAGGTCGCCTTTCAGCTCCTGCTCCCGGCCTCCGTGCTTCTTTTGGAGGCGGCCCGAAGCCGCGATCTCCGTGACCGCGCGTCCCTGAGGCCGGGTCTGGAGCAGGAAGGCGCCGGAGACGAAGAGCTTCATGTTGCTGGCGGGGATGAAGCGGGCGTCCGGGTTCAGGGACAGCAGGGTGTCCCCCCGGTCGAGCGATACCGCCAGGATGCCTACGTGGGAGCGCGTTCCATTGTCGGCGCCGAGGAAGGACAGGGAATCGGCGAGCCAGCCCGACGCGGTGCAGCAGCCCGAGGCTTCCGCACACCCGGGCGCGACCCCCCGACCGACGAGGACGAGGAGGATTCCGGCGAGGAGCCGCCCGCGGACGGCTCGCCGTCGAAGCGAGCCGGGGCGGATCGACGACCCGCCCCGGAGCCCGCTCGAGTCAGGAGACCCGCTCAAAACGCGATCTTGAGCGAGACCTGCTGATTGTCGTTGAAGAACTGGCCTACGCGCGTCCCGGCCCAATCAAAGCTCAAGGGACGCTCGCCGAACTTGAAGTTCAGCCCGGCGCCGTAGCTGTAGCTGTAGAGGTAGTCGCTCTGGCGCGAGGCCTGCTTGAGCGCCACCTGTCCCACGTAGCCTCCGCGAAGCGCGATGTGCTCCCCCAGCATGTATTCCGCGCCGAGGCGGTATTCGTCCGTCGAGAAGTTGTTCCCCTGGAAGGTGCCGAACAGGGTGGCGTGCTGGTTCGCCGCCACGCCCAGATCGTAGGAAACTCCGATCTGCAGGAACGCAGGCAGCTCGAACTGGGTCGGCTCGAGCTGGACGACGTGTGGCTGCGCGGAGGGATCATCCCCCGGCAACGTGATCCGTTGCTCGAAGTCCGGTCCGGTATAGCGCATGTTTGGCCCGATATTCTTCATGGCGAACCCGAACCGAAGGCCGCGCCATCCGGTGTCGTACTGCACTCCGAGATCGGCGGCGAGGCCGGTGGCCGTGGCCTGCGCGATCTTCTCGTTGATATAGTTGGCGGTGAACCCGATCAGCACGCGGTCGGTCATGCGCCTTCCGTAGGAGAGACCGAATACCGAGAACGTCGGGTTCAGGATCTCCCCGGTCCCATCGGGCGCATCCTCCGTGGTGACGATGATGTCGCCGATGTTCAGCACCTTGAGCGAGAGCGCCACGTTTCCCGCGCTCCCGAGCTTGGTCATGACCGCTCCGTAATTCACCTTCGAGCTCGCGAGGTACGAGCTGTACGCGATCATCGCTTCCGCCTCGTCGACGGCGGCGAGCGAGGCCGGGTTGTAGTACAGGTTGCCGAGGCCGTTCCCCATCGCCACGGCGGATCCACCGATGGCGATCGAGGCGGCGCCCACCGGGATGCGCAGCTCCTGCGCGCCGGCGGTGCCGATCCGGTCCAGCCCCCCGGCCCTGGCGCTCCCGGCAACGCAGAGCAGCACGCCGAGGAGCGCGACCTTCATGAAGAGCCCGTTCATAAGATCCATCCTTCGTGCCTGAAAAACGTTTCTGTCGGAGTTCATGGCGATCGGGCCCCCCATTAGAAGTTGTCCAACCGCTCTTTTTCGACGAACACCGCGATTCGATCCGTCTTGGCGCCCACGCCCTCGGCCTCGACCCGGTAGATGTAGATGCCGCTTCCGACCGGGAGCCGGTTGTCCGTGTTGAGATCCCAGATGATCTCGGCCCGCGACATGTCGTCGCCGGCTGAAGCGGACCGCCGGATCGTCCGAACCAGATCCCCCGCAAGATTGAAGATGCGGAGCGTCACGTTCCGCGACGCGGGGATGTTCGTGAACTTCATGACGCGGTCGAACTGCGTCAATTCGTACTGCGAGTGGGCATAGTAGGGATTGGGAACGGCTCGAACCTTGTTGATGTCGTTGCCCACGATCGTGCCCGGCGCGGCGCCCGCGGGCAACGTGCGGAACTCGAAGGTGTCGCCCGCACAGAGCCGGCCTCCGCGCACCCGGAAGCGGCCCCCAGGAAGCGGATACGTGATCGGCCCGCTCCCTCTCGCGGCCGTGTACAGCGTGAACCTTCCCAGCGTCTGGTCGTCGTTCGCCGCGTTGTAATCGGTCGACTGGATGCCCGGCGTCCCCCACGCGACCGAGGCGAAGGGAATCCGCCGGATGTAGACCGCGTCACCGAAGCTGTAGTTGCCGCTCGCGTCGCGGTCACGAACCATGATCGACATCTTCACGTCGTCGGAGGGATTCTGGTACGTGCACGCCCCCAGGTCGTAGACCTCCCAGGGGACGTTGAACGCCGCTTGAGACGAAGGCGAACCGGCGGCGTATGCCCAGGCCGGCTCCGTGGCGTTCGGAAGCATGCGGAGCAGGTAGTCGTGCTGGACGTTGTCCTGGAAGTTGAAGTTGTTGATGTCGTAGGGCGAGACGTAGTTCGACAATAGGACGGTGCCCGAGGAGTCGGACACGTCCCCCGAAGACATGTTCAGTGAGTCCGCCGCTCCCGTGAGGCCCGAGCCGCGCAGGAGCTGGTGGATCAGCGAGGGATTGTTCGGGGCTGGGGTGACCGTGGCGATGAATCCGTCCACGACCGGCGACGTGAACCCGGTATCATCGCCGGGCGTGATCGCGAGCGTGTCCCCCGTCGTGACGTTGATGACCGCCCACGCTGTCGCCCCGGGCAGGAACACGACGTGGTACAGACTGTCACCGATCGCCGAGCTCTGCACCTGGGCCACGGAGATCGTGGCCCCCACGACGTCCCCGGCGACCTGTTTCCCCGTGACGCCGAACACCGAGTTGCTGCCCTTCGGCGTCGCCGGGACCACGGTGAGCGCGCTCTCCAGCACTTCCGTGACCTCACCCACCTGATTCACGCCGATGACGTACGGCGCGACACTGAGCGTGTCCAGCGAGTAGGCGGTGACCGCAAAGTAGTAGGTCTTGTTGTTGACGAGCGGCCCGCAAGCCTCCCTTCGAGGGAAGCTGCCAGACTCGATACCCCTCGAAGACAAAATCCTGACCGAGGATCGCGTTCGCGGAATGCGTCCCCACCGCCGTCTTGTCCCAGAGCAGTCGCACCTTCCGATCCAGCTCCTGCGCGTAGACTTTCGGAGCGGGCGGCGGGGCCGGGATATCGAAATTCAGGTCGAACACGATCTGGGCCTGATCGTCCTTGTTCTTCATATCCGTGATGGACGAGAGGCGGTCCGTGCCCTGACCCACGATGATCGCGATCGTCACTTCCTGGGTGTCTCCGGGCGCCATCGAGAAAGGTCCGGTCGAGAGCATCAGACGGCGGTCCGCTGGACTCGTATCGAGCCATCCGGTTCCGGCCACCGGGTTTCCGGAAACCTGAAATCTCGTGATCGCTTGCGTCGTGTCGTCGAACACGTGGACCTGGGTTCCGTCGGCGTGGAGCCCCTGCATGTAGTTGTACGTCTCGCCCGAGCTGCTGGGATCGGTGCCGTTGATGTACTTGTTGAAGGACGTCATCCCCAGGGTGTCGTTCGTCCCGGGTGTCGCCGACGGCACGATCGGGCCGCGGAAGAAGTCGTATCCCACGGCGGGAGGCGTGGCGCCATACTGCGCGTCCGCATTCGTCGCGTTGTAGACGTACCCCAGCGACCGCGTCGTGTCGCAGCCGACGAGGTCGTCCGTGAACCCGCCCAGATCGGGGTCGCTCCAGGCCGAGACGTACATGGCGTCCAGCTGGTTCCCGCCCTTGTTGATCAGCTTGTAGCGCACGAAGATGATGTTTCCGAGCGCCCCCGCGCGGTTGTAGGCGAATGTGCTCTGCTGGATCTCCACGCCGAGGGGAGTCGTTTGCCCTGCCCTGTTGGTGTGCACGGACGGGTCGGCGTCGTTGTAGACGCTCCAGATCATGGCGTCTCCGAGCAACGCCGGCGCCCCGGTCGAATCGACCGGGGCCCCCTGGTCCACGGGCCAGTTCAGGTAATCCGCGCTCGTCGTGTTGCCCCGGACGATCTTGTAATTCTTGAACCGGGCGTTGTCCGGCTGAAATGTGCCGCTCGCCATGGGCCCGGGAACGAACTCCTGGGAGTACTCGCCCACCGCGATCCGGACCTGTCCGTTCACCTTGGCTCCGATCCAGGGACCGGCCGCGAAGACCGCGGTCTTGGTCGAGCCCTTGGGGTATCGGAATCCTGCATTCCCCGTGACCAGGTCATAGGCGAACGAACCGTGGTTCGTCACCACCATGTCGATGTTGTTCGCGTCCATGTCCGTCGAATTGTCGATGGTCGCGGCGGACCGATGAGGTTTCGGCCGGACCGCCCTGAACTCGGCTTTCGCCGAGGCCGCAGCGTCTGAGGCGGCAAGCGCCACCAACAGGCCCACCGCCCCGAGACAGCGCAGAACTCGCATCTCGTCCCCCCTCCTTCGCTTCGAGTTCGTCTGGACCGCAAGGGTGACCTGCGCCATGACTAGAAGCTCACTTTCGCGCCGAATCGGATCAGACGCCCCGCATCGTGAAGATTGGGGCTCCGCTCCGCCAGGATGAAGCGGCGCTGCGCGTCCGCGGTGCTGTAGGTCGCCTGACCCTCGTCCGTGCTCAGGAAGTTGGTCGTGAGCGCGTCGCCCGTGCCGGAAAAAACGGTGCGGATGTTGTCACGGTTGAACAGATTGAGGACCCAGAGGTAAACGTCCAGGTCCTTCCCGCCGAGTGGGATCCCCTTGTTCGCCTTGAGATCCATCGTGATCGTCCAGGGACCGTACCTCGAATTGATCGGTCCGATCGGCTGCGCCGCCACGTTCGCGAGCGTGACCTCGTTGTAGATGCGGGTGGGCGTGTAGGGGAACCCGCTGGCCGCGTTGAGGAGCACGTTGATGCCGCTGTTCTCGAGCAGGCGATTGCCGTGCCAGGCGGGTCCTTCTCCCTTCGCGAGGCGATAGTCGAAATTCCCCGAGACCTTGTGGCGCTGGTCGAAGGCGAGTGGGGTGGCCATCTTCGGAGGCTGGCTCGCCGTCCAGGCGATATTCCGCTGCGTCTGAGAAACGGAACCGGTGCCCGTCGCCCACGCGAGGCTGTAGGAGGCCGACATGGCCACGTGCCCGACGCGCCGGAGCGTGTAGGAGAAATCCAGCCCCTTGATGGTCGCGAAATCGCGATTTCGGTAGGACGAAAACGCATTCGGCTGGGAGGGGATGTTCGTGATCTCGACCAGATCCTTCACGTCCTTGTAGTAGGCCGTCGCCTCCACCCGGGAGCGGTCGGTCGGCGTGTGCGCGATCCCGATCTCGTAGGCCGTGGTGCGCTCCGGCTTCAGATTCGGATTCCCGAACCCGACGAAATATCCGCCGGTGCGGACCTTGTGCTCGAGGAAGGCGTAGCTCACGTACAGGTCTTGGAGATTGGGCTGCTGGAAGAACTGGCCGTAGTTCACGTGGACGAGGGTCTGGTCGCTGACCGGGAACCCGATTCCCAGCCGCGGGCTGAGCCGCCGGTAGACCTTGGAGCTCTGCAGGTCTTGCGGGTCAAGCTTCGACGCCAGATTGGTGGAATCGCTTGCGTCCGACTGGAGCGGCGTCGTTTCGCTCCGGAGCGCTTGCGTCGATGGCGTCAGGTAGTCGAACCGGAGTCCCGCGTTCACGACAAGGCCCAGACGCTCGTACTTGGTCTGGCCGTAGAGAGACGCGACCTTGGGATGCTTGGGACCGTCGAGACCTCCGTTGATCTCGTTCCCGAATGCGTCGTAACCGTACCGGTCCACATCCTGCGTGTTCTTCGGTATGTACGCGCCCGTGCTGTCGATCTCGTAGAGCTGCGTCGGGAAGTAATGGTCGTAGTAGCGGAGGGTGTGTCGCTGGTAATCCCCTCCAAACTTCACCTGCACGTCCTTCGAGATCTGGTTGGCGTAGTCGCCCGCGAAGCCGATGTAGGAGGATTTCCGGTGCAGGAAATCGTCGAAGACGTGGGCGCCCGACGGGTTATCGGGTCCGAACCAGAAGATCGCCTCGGTGGGATCGAACGTCGGGTCCGCCTGCCCCACCGGGAAGGCGTATTTCTTGAGGTCGTCGAACGCAACGCCATCCCCGCGGATCCGGTCGGTCAGGAAGTAGTTCGCCTTGATCTCGTAATACGAGCGCGTGCTCAAGCTGTGGTTCCACGTGCCGTAGAGGGAATTGTTCTTGTCGCGGAACCGCGGCGCGTGCGCCAGGTCGAACCGGTACGGATTCTGATACTGCTGCCACTTGTCCTGGTTGAAGGTGCCTCCCAGCTTGAGCGTCTGGAGCGGCGAGGGCTTGATGGAGATCTTGCCAACGCCGGACCAGGTCTTGCTGGTGTTCGAGGGCAGCACGCCGTTCTCGAAGAGACCCGGCTGAGACGGATCGGCCACGTCGGCGGTGAGGATGCTGGGCCGCCGGTCCTCGACGTCCTTGCGCTCCCCGGCGAAGTAGAAGTTGACCTTCTTCATGCTGGGCGCGAGAGGGCCTCCCAGCGATGCGTTGAAGTTCTTGTACCCGCGGCTTCGACTCTTGAATTCGCCGAGGATTCCCTCCGCCGATCCGAAGTACTTGTCGCGTCCGTCCTTGGTGACGATATTGATGGCGCCCGACTGCACGCGCCCGTATTCCGCGTTGAATCCGCCCGTCTGGACCACGATCTCCTCGATCGCGTCGTTGTTGATCGCCGTCGTGGAGACGCCCGTCAGCGGATCCTGTTGCGAAAATCCGTCGACGTAGTAGGCGACCTCGTTCGGTCTTCCGCCGCGGACGATCAGCGTGTTGTTGTTCTGAGCTTCATTGTCGATGTTCAGCTTGAAGTTCACGACGCCGGACTGCTGAGCCACCGCGTCCTGGTATCCGCGCAGCGGCTGGTATTTGATGTCGTCTCCGGAGAGGAACTTGGCGGAGCCCGTCATGTCCTTCTGGATCAGCGGGCGCTCCCCCCGGATGACCACTTCCGGCACGTTCGTCAGCACGGTCGACTCCACGTTGAAATCGAGCTTCGTGCTGAAGTCGGGGATGATCTCGACGTTCTCCCGCACCACCGGCACATACCCCAGGAGCGAGACCCGTACGGAGTACTTGCCGGCCGGCACGTTCAAGATGACGTAGTTCCCCTGAGCGTCCGTCACCGCGCCGCGTTTCAGGTCGGGAATCGCGACGCTCGCGATCGCGACGGGCTCTCCCGTCTTGGCGTCGTGCACGACGCCCGAGAGCTGCCCCGTGGTGCCCGCCCAGGCCGCTCCGGAAAAGAAAATGGCGCCCGCCATGACGATGGCTGCGCCTAGAACCAACCCGTCCCGAGGTCGGAGAAGCATGGTTCGCCTCCTCTGTGGATCCACCGAATTGCCAATACGAGGGTCTTCTGCACCTTCCCTGTGCCGCAGTCGGATCTCAGCCCTTCGACCCAACTCCCGTCGAACTTTAGCGTTCGACACTGTTCCCTCAAGCCCGCGCCCCCTTGTGGCGCCCCTCACCTGGCCAACCGAGGAATCTCCTAGATGCCGGCTATGTCGTGTTTCACCCCCTGGTTTCGAAGCCATGCGGCCTACACGGCCCGGAACTCCTGAGCCGCAACACGTTGTACATAGAAGAAGTTAGGTACGCGCTTGAAATGTTGTCAACACTTTTTAGCACAAAGCAAAAAGGGGCCACCCGGCTTCGGATGGCCCCTGATTTTCTCCCGCGGCCTTCACCGCGGGCCTACGCAGATCCTAGTAGTGATACGTCGCCGAAGCGCGGGTGAACGGCGACGACCGATCGCCCGAGAGAATGTAGCCGCCGGTGAGGGGGAACTTCTCGTTCATCGTCATGTCGATGTCGAGATTGTTCCAGCGAATGCCCGTCCCCAGGCTGAAGTTGAACGCCGACGTGCGCTCCTTGTCGGTGGTCACCGTGGCAGGCGGCCCGAACGTGGTGTCTTCGGTGCGGTTGCTGACGAGCGCGCGGTTCGCGCCGATGCGGACCTTGAGCCATCGCGTGGCGTCGGTCTCGATGGCCGCGAAAACAAGCGGCAGGAAGGTCGTCTTCTCCTCGAGCTTCGACTGATCGGCCGCCCCGAGGTTTCCGGTGTCCTTGCGCTCGTAGGTGTGCTTTGCCTGCGCGACCTGAACGCCCCAGAGCAGCAGGTTGTTGTCGTTCACGCGCATGTTGTCCGAAAGGCCGATGCCGTAGCTCTTGTATTTCTCGTCCGCGCTGACCGGCGTGGCGAGGACGCCCGTCACGCGCCAGCTGAGGTCGTCGTTCGTGTACCACGCCGCGGGAACCCACACGTGGCGGTCGCCCTGGTTGAGGAACGCGCGCCCCAGGACCGAGTAGGAGGCCGAGCCGTCATCCTTCCACGTCTCGCCGGCCACGCCGCCCGTAGAAGCGGAGCGATCCAGGGAGTACTTGCGGTAGGTCACGGCGCCCTCGATGCGATTGTCGTTGCTCATGTGGATCGTGATCCCGGGAGTGATCCCGAACGTGTTGATCTCGACCGCACCGAGCGGGCTGGCGAGAATGAGATCCGGCAGGAAGACGCCGCCGAACGGATACGGATCGAACGGATTCAGACCGTCGCCGCGAGCGCGATTGAACGTGGCGGGAGCGGCCGTGTCCGTAACCTCGAGGCTGGAGTTCGTCATGTCGAGGCGGACCGCGAAATCGAACTTGCTGAACGCCTTGCCCCAGATCGCGTCGAGCTGCTCGTTGTTCAGGGAACCGGACGCGAGCGGGTTGTTGAGCGCGCTCTGCTTCATCTGGAACGCGATGGCTCCGATGCGCGGGAAATTCCGGATCACGGTGTAGCTCTGCTCGTCGAACGTGACCGTGCTCGCGCTGAACACCCCGGTATCGACCGCACCGGTCGGATTGTTGCCCAGCTCCGCGAGCACGAGATTGTTCTGACGCACGACGGAAGCGGGATAGTAATAGATGTTCACGTAATCATCCGTGAACTGACTCAGCGTCGGGACTGTGAGCGACATGCTCTCGACGCGTGACTTCGACGCCTGGCTCTCGCCCGCAGTGAGGGCGACCGCAGCGGCCAGACTCAAGACTGCCATCAGCTTTCGCTGAGACATCTCTCATAGCCTCCTTTGTTAGATTGACCCCGAATGCTCCAGAGTCGCTTGCCCGGACTCCGGCCAAGAACAAGGGAAAGCATCGGGTCCGGTGCATCGGGAGAGCGTTACGTGCGGGTTGAAGGTTCCCTGCCCCACCCCCTTTCCGTTTGGTCTGTAACGATTTCCATGACCAACCAATCCTCCCCAGCCCGACTGCCATGGGGCACAAAAATTTCGGCGCAACGTAGTCGTTTCCCGGGAACGCTGTCAACTCAAATCTGCGGATTCTCGGAGCAATCTGTTGCGGCGCAGCGGCTTATGTGACTACTGGCCGGCCGGGTTCGCCACCAGCTCGTACCGCCCGAAACCATCGTGGTCGACGAACACGAAGGTGCGACGATCGCGGTAGTAGTACCAGATTTCTTCCGGAGGACGGTCGAAATTGAATGGGTTCCGAACCACCTCGTCCGGTCTCCCGTACACGATGTAGATTCGCCCCATGTCGGACTTCCAGCCGGGCCCGCCGGTGGCGAAATGCTGGTTCGCGTACTGGACCCGTTGATAGAAGGTGTCGCGCGCTTCGTTCTCCGGGGTATCGGGAGTCGGATCGCGCCGCTTCCAGAAGACGTCCCAGTAGGCTTTCCGCGCGTCTTCGTCGTGAAGCCTTCCGATCTCGTCGATTTCCTGCTGCGTGGCGATGTAACGGAGCACGTCGACCGACTGCGCGGAAGCGAATCCGAGCGTCGCTCGTGATTGATCCACCTCGAAGGTCTTGTCGCGCCGGACCGTCGCGGTCTTGCGGTCCTTGGCGCCGGGAGATGGGGGCACGTTGAGGGCGACCGTGAAGCGATAGGGTCCCGCGCCCACATTGACGAGCCTCGGTTGAAGCCGGAACGGCGTCCTGCCGGGAAGCCTCGGGAACGTCGTGTCCCCCGCCGCCACCTGCTCCCCGGTCTCGCTCGTCACCTTGTAGTAGAGACGATAGGTCGAGTCCGCGGCTGCTCCCCGGTGATCGAAGATCTCGCCCTGGATCGCGAAGGCGGCGATGTTGTCTCCATACCGCCTCGAAGGATTCGGAACGAACCGGTTTTCCGAAGCGGAGGGCTGGGGCTCGGAGGTCCCCAGGGTCAGATCCGAGAACCAGACGAGTCCGGGCGGCCCGGACGGAACCTCGAAGGGGATCGCGGTGCCCGAAGTCCGCTCCGCCACGAGATCCGTGATCGCGACCTCGATCCGGTACTTGGCGGGCGGCAGGGTGAAATCCAGATGATCGGTGATGTCCTCGCCGCGCTGCTTGGTTTCGGCATAGGTCGCCGCGTGAAGCTCACGCGTGTAGGTGTCGCCGGCGACCTGCCGCTCCTTTTTCTCGCGGAAGAAGATCACGCGCACTTCGTAGGCGGCATGGTATCCGGCGGGAGGGGTGCGCTGGAAGAGAAGCTCGCTTCGGCTCATCCGGTAATCGAGGCGGACGGTGGGCTGTCCCGATTCCCCGAGCTGAAGGGTGGCGTCCACGGAAAAGCGCGGACGATCGGCGCTCGTTCCCGGCGCCGGCGCTTCCGGCTCCGAAGGAGGGCCGGGGTTCTGGTATTGCGCCCGGGCGACGCTGCTCCACCCGCATGCGGCGCAGAGGAGAAGCGCGAGGACCCAGCGCGGATGAGCCCTACCGGAGCAAGATGAGCCTTCGGGCATCGTCGATTCCGGGTCCTTTGAGCTGGAGGAAATAGACACCGTCGGCGAGGACGCGTCCACGACCGTCTCGTCCGTCCCATGTCACCGACCCGAAGCCACCGCCCGCGGCCGTCGTGCCGGAGATCGTGCGCACGAGGCGGCCATTCATTTCGTAGACACGGAGCTCCACGGATTTTCCACCATCGATCGACAGCACGCGATAGGGAATGTAGAGCGCCTGTCCGTTTCGCGGCCGGTACGGGTTTGGATAGGGGCGCCCCAGGGCCGAGTTGGAAGCGATGAAGATCGAGCCCTCGGCCGCCTTCCGCGACGAGCCGTCGGGGAAGAACGCGTCCAGGCGGTACCGGTAGCCCTGGCCTCCCCGGACGGAGGGGTCCGCGGCGGTCCGCGTTGCGGGGCTCAGGAGCGCGTCGTTCACGCGATATTCGGCCGTTCCGGCCATCCCCTGCGCGGCGGGGCCGTCCTCCCGGTAGAGATTCCAG
>VBOR01000066.1 GCA_005893165.1 Candidatus Eiseniibacteriota bacterium
GATCGAGGTGCCGCCCGACGAGCTGGAACGCGCGTTCCAGGACGTCGTCGAGGAATACCGCAGTCGCGTCCAGCTACCCGGGTTCAGGAAGGGGCGTGCGCCCCGGAACGTGGTCGAGCTCCAGTTCGGGCATTCCATGGAGCACGAGGTGCTGGAGCGCGTCGTGAAGCGCTCCTACGAGTCGGCGATCCGCGACCAGAAGCTGGTCCCCGTCTCGTTCCCGACCATCGAGAAGATCGAGTTCTCGCGCGGCAAGCCTTTGACCTATGAGGCACAAGTGGATATCAGGCCTACGGTTAATGCCAAGGATTACGCGGGCCTGGACGTGAATGGGAAGGAGATCGAGGTCAGCGACGAGGAGGTGGAAAAGGCTCTCGAGGAGCTTCGCCAGCGCACCGCGGAGTGGGCGCCGGTCGAGCGCGAGGCGGGAGAGAAGGACGCCGTCCTGGTCGACTACGTGCGGCTGAACGCCAAGGGGAAGCCGATCCGGAAAACGGAACAGAAAGACGCCCTGGTGGAGCTGGGCGCTTCGGGCCTCCTCGCGGAATTCAAGACGAACCTCGCCGGCACGAAGACGGGGGACCACCGGACGTTCGAGGTGAGCTACCCGGCGGAATTCGGAAACGAGGAGCTCCGGGGACGAGCCGCGACCTTCTCCGTGAACGTCCAGGGCGTGCGGGAGCGCCGTGTCCGTCCGCTGGACGACGAATTCGCCAAGGAAATCGCCGGGATGAGGGATCTGGCCGAGCTTCGGGCCCGCGTCCGCCTCAACATGGAGGGCGAAGCCCGGGTTCGGGCGCAACGGGAGCAGGAAGAGGCCCTCGTGGACCAGATGATCGCCCGAAATCCCATGGAGCTGCCGGAATCGATGGTCCGGGAGTATCTGGAAGAGCTGGTCCAGCGTCTAAGGGGGGAAGGCCGGGAGTGGACCCCCGAAGACGAGGACCGCTTCCGAAACGAATACCGCCCTCTGGCGGAGCGGCGCATCAAGCGCGACCTTTTGCTGGATTCGATCGCGCGCGCCGAGTCGGTCGCCGTATCTGACGAAGACATCGATCAGGCGCTGCGCGGCGCCGCGGAAGGGGAGGGAGCGCCCCCGGAAACCGAGCGGGTGCTCCGGAGCCCCGAGCACCGTGACCGGGCACGCGCGCATCTCACCGAGCGGAAGGTGTTCGCGCTCCTACGCGAGAAGGCCCGGCTTAAGATGGCTGTGGCGTAACCCGATATAGGAATTCAGGGAGGGACGAGACCGATGGGCCTGGTACCGATGGTGGTCGAGCAGAGCGGACGCGGGGAGCGGGCCTACGATATCTATTCCCGACTCCTGAAAGATCGGATCGTCTTCATCGGCCAGCCGATCGATGATTTCGTGGGCAATCTGGTCATCGCCCAGCTCCTGTTCCTCGAAGCGGAAGATCCCGACCGGGACATCAACCTCTACATCAACTCCCCCGGCGGCATCGTTTCCGCCGGGCTCGCGATCTACGACACGATGCAGTTCATCCGCCCCGACGTCGCGACGATCTGCATGGGGCAGGCGGCCAGCATGGCCGCGCTCCTCCTCGCGGCGGGCGCGAATGGAAAACGCTCCGCGCTGCCGCACTCGCGTATCATGATCCACCAGCCCCTCGGCGGCAGCCAGGGGCAGGCGACCGACATCGAGATCTATACGAAGGAGATCCTGGCCCTGCGCACGGCGCTGAACGACATTCTCGTGAAGCACACGGGGCAGCCGCTGGCCAAGATCGAGAAGGACACGGACCGGAACTTCTTCATGTCCGCGGAGGAGGCCAAGGCGTACCGGATCGTGGACAAGGTCATCAGTAAACTCGAGCCCAGCAAGGAGCGGAAGGCCGAGCCGACTCCGGTCGGCTCCGGGGCCTGACGAAATGAAGAAACGGGTCAATTCGCCCCACCCCATCCGGTGCAGCTTCTGCGGCCGCGGTCAGGACGAGGTCTCGAGGCTCGTCTCCGGCCCGTCCGTGTACATCTGCAGCGAGTGCGTGAAGCTCTGCAACGACATCCTGGAAGGGGAGACGGATCGCGGCACGGGGGCGCCCAAGGGAGCCCTGCCGAAGCCCTCGGAGATCAAGAAGGTCCTGGACGACTACGTGATCGGGCAGGATCGCGCCAAGAAGACCCTGAGCGTCGCGGTCTACAACCACTACAAGCGCATCTATTCCGGCGGCGCGGTCGAGGACGTCGAGCTGGAGAAGTCGAACATTCTCTTGATCGGCCCGACCGGAACCGGCAAGACCCTGCTCGCGCGCACCCTCGCGCGGACCCTCAAGGTCCCCTTCGCGATCGTCGACGCCACCTGCCTCACGGAGGCGGGCTACGTCGGTGAAGACGTGGAGAACATCCTCGTCCGCCTGCTCCAGGCCACCGACTTCAACGTGGTGAACGCCGAGCACGGCATCGTGTACGTGGACGAGCTGGACAAGATCTCGCGCAAGTCCGAGAACCCGTCGATCACGCGCGACGTTTCCGGGGAAGGCGTGCAGCAGGCGCTCCTCAAGATCCTCGAGGGAACGATCGCCAACGTCCCGCCGCAGGGCGGACGGAAGCATCCGCAGCAGAAATACATCGAGGTGAACACCAAGGACATCCTGTTCATCTGCGGCGGCGCGTTCGAGGGACTGGAGAAGGTCGTGGAGCGGCGCGTGAGCCAGAAGTCCATGGGCTTCGGCGCCGACATCCGGAGCCGGAAGGACCGGAACATCGGAGAGCTGCTCGCGCTCGTGGAGCCCGAGGACCTGCTCCGTTACGGGCTCATCCCGGAGCTGGTCGGGCGTCTGCCGGTCATCGGAGCGCTCGATTCCCTGAACAAGCAATCGCTGATCGAGATCCTGACCAAGCCCAAGAACGCGATCACGAAGCAGTACCAGAAGTTCTTCGAGATGGAGGGCGTCAAGCTGGAGTTCACCGAAGACGGCCTCGAGGCCGTGGCCGATCTCGCGCTGAAGCGCGGCACCGGCGCTCGCGGGCTCCGGGCCGTGCTCGAAGAAGCCATGATGGATCTCATGTACGAAATCCCGTCCCGGCTCGAAGTGGTCGGCTGCACGATTACCCGCGACGTGATCAACCGCAAATCCGAACCGATCCTGATCTTCTGCGGCGATCGGCGCCGCAAAGAGGCGTAACCGAGAAAGGTTGCCAACGTGATCCGACTCGAGCGCGACGGCGAGATCTTCGAGATCCGGGACCGGATCCCGCTTCTCCCGCTTCGCGATGTGGTGATTTTCCCCTATATGACGATTCCGCTCCTCGTGGGGCGCATTCCGTCCGTGAACGCGATCGAAGCGGCCGTGCAGAAGGACCGCGTGCTCTTCGTGCTGGCGCAGCGCCGGCCCGACGTACCGGACCCGGCCGCGAAGGATCTCTACCGGGTCGGAACCGTGGTCCGCGTCCTGCAGCTCTTCCGCCTCCCGGACGGCACGATGCGCGTGCTGGTCGAGGGGATCTGCCGCGCCCGCGCCAAGAAGTTCTTCCGCGGCTCGGACTACATGTCGACCTCCGTCGCCATCATCGACGACAAGGTGCGCCAGGACGCGCAGCTCGAGGCGATGATGCGGAACGTGCTCGCCTCCTTCAACGACTACGTGCACCTGAACCGGCGCGTGCCGGACGAGGTGCTCTCGACCGCCAACAACATCGGAAATCCGGTGCTCCTCTCCTACACGGTCGCCTCGCACCTGATTCTGAAAGTCGCGGTGAAGCAGGCCGTGCTGGAGGAGGACGACCTCACGGAGCGGTTCCGGCAGCTCAGCAAGACGCTCGCGAACGAGCTCGAGATCCTGAAACTCGAACGAAAGATCGAGGGCCAGGTCCGGAGTCAGGTCCACAAGAACCAGAAGGAGTTCTATCTCAACGAGCAGCTCAAGGCGATCCGGAAGGAGCTGGGCTATCAGAACGAGTTCAGCAACGAGGTCGACGAGCTGATCCAGGCCGTGAAGAAGGCGAAGATGCCGCCCGACGTCCACGAGAAGGCGATGAAGGAGATCGACAAGCTGGGCAAGATGTCCTTCATGTCGCCGGAAGCGACCGTCGTGCGGAACTACGTCGACTGGCTGATCTCCCTGCCGTGGGGAACGAAGACCGACGACAACCCGGACATCCAGAACGTCGAGAAGGTCCTGGACGAGGACCACTACGGGCTGAAGAAGATCAAGGAGCGAATCATCGAGTACCTGGCGGTGCTGAAGCTCTCGGGAAGCCTGAAGGGTCCCATCCTCTGCTTCGTGGGTCCGCCCGGCGTGGGCAAGACCTCGCTCGGCAAGTCCATCGCGCGGGCGCTCGGGCGGAAGTTCGTGCGCATGTCGCTCGGCGGCGTCCGCGACGAGGCCGAGATCCGGGGCCATCGCCGCACCTACATCGGATCCATGCCGGGGCGCATCATCCAGGCCATGAAGCGGGCCGGGTCGATGAACCCGGTGCTCCTGCTCGACGAGATCGACAAGCTCGGGACCGATTTCCGCGGCGACCCCGCCTCGGCGCTCCTCGAGGTGCTGGATCCGGAGCAGAACCACACGTTCAACGACCACTATCTCGAGGTGGACTTCGACCTTTCCCAGGTCATGTTCCTCACCACGAGCAACTCACTCTACTCGATCCCGCCGGCGCTCCTGGACCGCATGGAGATCATCCGCCTCCCGGGCTATCTCGAATTCGAGAAGGTCGAGATCGCGAAGAATTTCCTGATCCCGAAAGAGCTGAAGGCCAACGGGCTCCTGCCCAAGGACCTGGCGATGACCGACGGCGCGATCAAGGGGGTCATCAACGCCTACACCCGCGAGGCGGGCGTGCGCAGCCTGGAGCGCGAGATCGCGGCGATCTGCCGCAAGGTCGCGCGCAAGAAGGCGACCCTCAAGAAGTCGCGCACGTTCCGGGTCGTGGAGAAGCACCTCCAGAAATTCCTGGGCGTGCCCAAGTACCTGGACAGCCAGATCGAGCGCCGCTCACGCCTGGGCGTGGCCACCGGGCTCGCCTGGACCGAGGCGGGAGGAGACCTCCTCAACATCGAGGTCAGCATCCTCGCGGGTACGGGCGTGCTCATGCTCACCGGAAAGCTCGGCGAGACGATGCGCGAATCGGGGCAGGCGGCGCTTTCCTACGCCCGCTCCCGCGCGATCTCCCTGGGACTCGAGAAGAACTTCTACAAGGGGATCGACGTGCACGTGCACCTGCCCGAGGGAGCCATCCCGAAGGACGGGCCCTCGGCGGGGATCGCGATCGCGACCGCTCTGGTTTCCGCGCTCACGGGCACCCCGACGCGGGACGACGTGGCCATGACGGGCGAGATCACGCTGCTCGGAAACGTGCTTCCGATCGGCGGCCTGAACGAGAAGGTCGTGGCCGCGAAGCGCGCGGGCGTCAAGACCGTGATCATTCCCAAGCTGAACGAGAAGGACCTCCAGGAGCTACCGGAGCACATCCGGGAATCGGTCGAGTTCAAGCTCGTCGAGACCATGGATGAGGTGCTGGACATGGCTTTGAAACCGGGCGAGTCCTCCACGTATCTTCGCCGCAACCAGGAAGAGCAGCCGCCGCAGCAGCCGTACACGCACTGATCCGCAGCAGGTCTTCCAAGGGGCGGGGAGAACCATGAAGCGCGTGCTGTTCACGCCGGGACCCACCGAAGTCCCGTCCGAAGTGCTGGAGGCGATGGCGAGGCCGCTCATCCACCATCGCACGGACGAATACCGCCAGTACTTCCTCGAGACCACGCGCCTCATGCAGGAGCACCTCGGCACCACCCAGCCCGCCCTCACGCTGGCGTGCTCGGGCTCGGGCGCCATGGAAGCGGCCGCCGTGAATCTCCTCTCCGCGGGGGAGGAGGCGATCGTCGTCGAGGGAGGAAAGTTCGGCGACCGCTGGCGCGCCATCTGCCAGGCGTACGGCGTCACCGTGCACACGGTGAGCGTCGAGTGGGGACGCGTGGCGACCGTGGAGGAAGTGGAGTCGGCGCTCGCGGCCCATCCCAAGGCCAAGGTGATCTTCCTCACCCACAGCGAAACCTCGACCGGAGCGCTCTTTCCGATCCACGACATGGCGCGAGCCGCGAAGAAGCGCGGCGTGGCGACCGTGGTCGACGCGATCACAAGCTACGGCGTCTACGACCTCCACTTCGACCGGTCCGATCTGGACGGCGTGGTGTGGGGCTCCCAGAAGGGCATGATGATTCCCCCGGGGCTCGGGTTCGTGTGCTTCAGCCCGCGGGGCTGGGAGCTGGTGAAGGAATCGAAGCTGCCCAAGTTCTACTGGAACCTCGCCAAGGCCCGCACGGCGCTCGAGGCGGGGGATACGCCCTTCACCCCCGCGATCAGCCTCGTCCTCGCGGCGCGCGCGGCCATGCTGCTCCTCGCGGCGGAGGGGCGCGAGAAGGTCTTCCTCAGGCACCAGCGAAACGCCGACGCCACGCGGCAGGCGGTTCGCGCCCTGGGGCTCGCGCTCTTCGCGGAGGTGCCCTCGAACACGCTCACGGCGGTCACGGTGCCGCAGGGCGTCGACTCGGGCGCGGTCTTGAAGACGATGGAGCGCCGCTACGGCGTGAAGATCGCGGGCGGGCAGGACCGGCTGAAGGGAAAGATCTTCCGGCTGGGACACATCGGCTACTACGACGAAGGGGACATCTCGAGGCTCGTCCAGGCCTTCGAATCCGCGCTCCTCGATCACGGCGCGAGCATCACGCCGGGAGCGGGCTTGCGCGCCGCACAGGAATCCTTCCGCAAGTCCCAGGCCTCCGCGGCCGCGCGTGTCGGTTAAGGTTCTCGTCAGCGATCCACTCTCCGAGCGCGCCGTCGCGATCCTCCGCGAGACGCCCGGGATCCGCGTGGACGAGTACTACGGCCTCTCCGAGACCGAGCTCCTTCCTCTCGTCAGCGACATCGACGCCTGGGTCGTTCGCGGCGCCACCAAGGTGACGCGGCGTCTGATCGAGGCGGCTCCCAAGTTGCGCTGGGTCGCGCGGGCGGGCGCGGGCATCGACAACATCGACGGGGAGGCGGCCCGGGAGCGGGGGGTGGGCGTCCTGAACGTCCCCGGCGCGAACGCCGTGGCCGTGGCGGAGCTTGTGTTCGGGCTCTTGCTCGGGCTCTTCCGCCAGATCCCGGCCGCGGACCGATCCCTCAAGCGCGGCGAGTGGGACAAGTCGCGCTTCAAGGGGCGCGAGCTCCGCGGGAAGACGGTCGGGATCGTGGGACTGGGGCAGATCGGCCGCGCGGTGGCCCAGCGCGCGATCGGCTTCGAGATGAAGTGCGTGGGTTACGATCCCTTGCTTCCGGACGACACGATGCGCGATTTCGAGGTGGAGTCGCTGCCCCTGAACGATCTCCTCCCGCGTTCCGAGATCCTGACCCTTCACGTTCCGCTCTCCAGGGAGACCCGGGGAATGATCGGTGCCGCCGAGATCTCGCGGCTTCCGCGAGGGGCCGTGCTCGTCAACGTGGCGCGCGGGGGGCCCCTGGACGAGGGGGCGGTGCTCGAGGCGCTGGACCAGGGGCGCCTGGCGGGTGCGGTCTTCGACGTCTTCGAGGAAGAGCCTCCCCGATCCTCCCCGCTTCCGCTCCGGGACGACGTGGTCGCGACTCCACACATCGGAGCGGCGACCGTGGAAGCTCAGGAGAAGGTGGGGGAGGAGATCGTGAAGCTCCTGCTGGGAAAGCTCCGGGAGAGTGGCGCGATCCGGTAGGTCAGCCCACGCGGAGTGGCTCGGGTGCGTCCGAGCGCACGGGCACGGGCGCATCCGATGCGGGCAAGCGCACCTCGAACCCCCCCATGGTGTCGATTTCGCCGGCCTCAGTCAAGATATCCGTTGACAGCCTGGCCGGCCCGGCGCGAGCATTCCCGCATCGCGGAAAGGAGGTGGTCCAGTGCACAAATGTGGCAGATCGGCTGTACTGTACTGCGGAGGTGGCTGTAGCTAGCGGCTTCTAGAGCGCCCTAGCCTGGTGCCTGCTGGCGAATCCCAACAGTCCACCGGAGTCTTCGAGGGGAAGCGGCAACGCTTCCCCTCGCTCTTTTGCTATGATCCCCGCCCCATGATCGCCGCGATCGACCTTGAAGGCGTGCTCGCTCCCGAGATCTGGCCCCACCTCGGGGACCACTTCCGAGTGGAGGAGCTGCATCTCACCACGCGCGACGTCGCCGATTTCGAAGAGCTGATGCGGCGCCGCGTCGAAGCGCTGAACCGCGCCGGACTCACGCTCGCGCGGCTGCAAGAAGTCGCGCACGATGTGCGCCCCTATCTGGGGTCGCACGAGTTCCTCGACCGGATCCGGCGCCGCTGCCAGGTCATGATCATCTCGGATACCTTCCACGAGTTCGCAGAACCCGTCGTGGAGCGGCTCGGCGGATACAATCTGTTCGCGAATCAATTCGAGGTGGACGCGCAAGGCCGGATCGCGGGATGGAAGCTCCGGATCCGCGGCCAGAAGGCGCGCGTCGTCCAGGGGATGAAAAGCGCCGGCTTCAAGGTCATCGGCATGGGAGACAGCCTGAACGACCTGTCGCTCCTGGAGTCCGCGGACTACCCCATCCTCTACAGGCCGGTGCCCGCGCTGCGCCAGCGTCTGCCCCAGGCACCCACCGCGAACGGTCTCGACGAAGCGCTCCAGATCTTCGTCGGAATCTTCCGCTCGAACGGCGGGCGCATCTAGCGTCGCTCTACGCGGCTCGAGAGGGGGACCCTCCGGCGCCCGGCGCGCCTTCGCCGAGGGTCGCCGCCAGCTTCTCCAGCATCATCGTCCAGGCCGCGTGCGCGCGTTCGGCGAAGTCCGCCCATTTCGGATGGAGCTCGTGGATCAGCGTGACCCCGCTTCCGGAGCCTGAGGGGACGACGTCGAGGCTCACCCGGCTCCGGTCCGAGTGGTCCGCGGAGTATTCGAATGCGATGCGCCGGGGCCGTTCGAGCTCGAGATACGTGCCGACGTGCTCGACGTCCTTGCCCTGGCGCCGGTCCACGATGCGAAACGTACCACCGACACGCGGATCGATCTCGGCCCGGACGATCTCACCGGCGGGGGTCGAAAACAGGAATGTTCGCGCCCTTTGCGGATCGAGCCAAGCGTCGAAAACACGCTCCGGAGGGGACGCGAAGCGGCGGGTGACGCGCACCTGGGTCGCGGGGGGTGTGCTCATGAGCCTCCTCCTTGAATTGCAGCCCGGCCCCTCCCATGAGGCTAAGGAGCGCGCTGCACTCCGTCAAACGGCACCTCCTGGGGCTTGTTCGGTCTGCCCCGCATGCTCGCCCGACGCCTGTTGAATTTCTATGGGCTCAGGCTGTATACTGTGTACAATGAACGGGTTCCTTCGATCCGCCCGCTTCTCTCCCGGTGCGACAATCCGCGGCTTCTCGAGACGATCCGCACGCTGAAGTATCACGCCCAGCGCTACGAGAGCGCGTACATGAGACACTCGGGAAGAATCATCCGATCGGCCGAGCAGCACCGGGCCATCCTTCGCGCCCTGCGCGAAGGGAACCTGGACCCGGCGGCCCGCCTGCTCGAGGCCAACTGGAAGATCAGCCAGAATGTTCTCCTTCCCTGGCTCCGGGAGCAGGAAGCCTCGAGGGAGTCGTCTGCGTTCGGAACGCCGCCGTCCCGAAAGGGCTCATGAGGGCGGATCCGCTCGGGAAGAACTCCGTCCTGGGACTCCTGTGCGATCTCATTCGCATCCCCTCGGTCAATCCTGCGCTCGGGGACGGCGCCGCGCCCGGGGAGAAGGCGATCGCCACCTTCTCGGTGAAGTGGCTCGAAGAGCACGGCGTCCGCGCACGGCTCGAGGAAGCCGCTCCGGGGCGTCCCAATGCCGTCGGCGAGACCGGAAGCGGCTCCGGGAAGACGCTCGTGCTCTGCGCCCATCTCGACACGGTCGGGGTCGCGGGCATGACCGCGCCCTATACGCCATCGATCCGGGACGGACGCGTTTACGGCCGGGGCGCCTACGACATGAAGAGCGGCGTCGCCGCCGTCATGTGCGCCGCGGCCGCGCTCGCACGCGAAGCGATCCAGGGAACCGTCCTGGTGGCGCTCGTCTCCGACGAGGAATACGAGAGCCGCGGCGCCGAGCACTTCGTCCAGCGCCACCGCGCGGACGGCTGCATCCTGACCGAGGGAAGCGAGGGTAAGCTCGTGCTCGCCCACAAGGGATTCCTCTGGATCGACCTCGTCACGAAGGGGCGCGCCGCCCACGGCAGCCGGTGGGACCTGGGGAAGAGCGCGATCGGGACGATGGGACGCATCATCGCGGCGATCGAGGAGTTCGATTCCCGGGAGCTCCGCAAGCGCGTTCATCCTCTCGTGGGCCCGTCCTCGATGCATTGCGCCCTCATCACCGGGGGAGTCGGGATCTCGACCTACGCTCCACGGTGTCATCTCGAGATCGAGCGGCGCACGTTGCCGGACGAGACTCCAGAGAAGGCGATGGAGGAGATCCGGGGAATCGCCCTCGGGATCGATCCGGAGGCGGAGGTGACGCTCCGCTTCTCCCGCACTCCGCTCCTCACCGACCGCGACGCGCCCATCGCCCGGAGCGTGCGCGAGTCCGTATCCTCGGTGGTGGGAACGGCGCCCGAGGAGACCGGCGTCGGCTACTGGATGGACGCCGCGATTTTCGCCGGCGCCGGCATTCCCAGCGTGAACTACGGTCCCGCCGGAGCGGGTGCGCACGAGACAGTCGAGTGGGTCGATGCCTCCTCGGTGGTCACGTGCGCCCGGGTGCTCCGCGAGAGCGCGAAGAGGTTCCTGGGCCAGAAGAGCGTTTGACGCCCGGAGTGGCTCCTGCTATCTTCTTCCGTCCGCCGCGAGGGCCGAAGCTCGCGGTCTTTTCGTTTGGAGGTGATGGCGATGTCCTGCCGCGTCGTGGTAGGCGCCCAGTGGGGTGACGAGGGAAAAGGGAAGATCGTCGATCTCCTGAGCGAGGAAGCCGACGTGGTGGCCCGCTACCAGGGCGGCCCGAACGCCGGGCACACCGTCGTCGTGGGGGATCAGACCTTCATCCTCCATCTCATCCCGTCCGGCATCCTTCGCCCGAACACTCTCTGCTACATTGGAAATGGCGTCGTGGTGGATTGCGACGCGCTCCGCCAGGAGCGGGAAAAGCTGATCCAGCAGGGGATTCGCGTGGACGGCCGCCTCTTCGTGTCCCTCTCGGCCCACCTGATCCTGTCCGACCACCGCGCGATCGAGCGGCTCACCGAAGCCGGACCGGAGCGCGCCCGCATCGGCACGACCGGGCGCGGGATCGGGCCCGCGTATACCGACAAGGCGGGGCGCGTGGGCCTGCGCGTGGCCGATCTCCTGGATCCCGAGATCCGCGAGGAGCGCGTGCGCCGGCTCCGGGAGCGCACGCTGAAGCTCCTGGGCAGCGACGCGAACCTCGAACCGCTCGAGGCCGTGCTCGCGCGGTGCGCGAAGGACGACGAGCTCCTGCGCTCCATGGCCGTGAACGTCTCCCACGCCGTGGACGCGGCGATCCGGGGCGGAAAGCGCGTGCTGCTCGAAGGAGCGCAGGGAACCCATCTGGATCTGGATCACGGGACGTATCCCTACGTGACCTCCTCCAGCGCGGTCGCGGGGGGCGCCTGCACCGGCGTCGGAATCGGACCGACCAAGATCACGGATGTGATCGGCGTCGCGAAGGCGTACGCGACGCGCGTCGGAAACGGCCCGTTCCCCTCGGAGCTCGAAGGAGACCTGGCGGAGCGGCTGCGCGAGGAAGGGAAGGAGTACGGCGTCACGACCGGGCGTCCCCGGCGCTGCGGCTGGTTCGACGTCGTGGCCATCCGGCACGCGGTGCGCGTGAACGGGCTCACGCAGCTCGTGATCACGAAGCTCGACGTGCTGGACAAGATGCCCGAGATCAAGATCGTCGTGGAATACGAGATCGGAAAGCGGCGCGTCTCGGAGATGCCGGAGTCGCTCGCGGAGCTGAACGCCGCCCGTCCCATCTCGGAGGGGTTTTCCGGATGGAGCGCGCCCACGTCTTCCGCGCGCCAATGGGACGATCTCCCGCGCGAGGCGCGGCGGTACCTCGATCGCCTCGAAGAGCTGGCCGGAGTTCCCGTCCGCCTCGTCTCGGTGGGCTCGGGGCGCGACGAAAACGTGCGCCGTCACGTGAATCCGCGCCAAGCTCAGGCCGTCGGCCGCTAGCCGGGCGGTCGCCGAATGCCGGCGCGTCCTCCAGGCACCACCCGCACCCCTCCCCGAGGTTCCGGGACGGGCGTGCCCCGCCGAACCCTCGTCGCCCTGTTCTTCTTTCTCCTTGCGATCCCGCTCTACGCGAACACGATCCGGAACGGCTATGCGGTGGACGACACCCTGTTCATCACCGACAACGTCTACACGAAGAGCGGGATTCGCGGCATCCCGGACATCTTCAGTCACGACAGCTTCCAGGGCTTCTTCCAGGAAAAGAAGAGTCTCGTGAGCGGGGGCCGGTACCGGCCGCTCTCGATCGCCACGTTCGCTCTGGAATACCAGGTGGCGGGGCTGAACCCGGCGATCGGCCACGCGATCAATCTGATTCTCTACGGGCTCACCGGCGCGCTCATCTACCTCCTCCTGCTACGGCTCCTGCCGCCCGATCCGAAGACGCGCTGGTGGATGGCGCCCCCGTTTCTCATCACGCTCCTCTTCATGACGCATCCGCTCCACACGGAGGTCGTCGCGAACATCAAGAGCAGGGATGAGATCCTGGGCCTGATCTTCGGCGTCCTGGCGTTCCACGCGTTCCTGAGCTATTGCGAGCGGCCCGGAGGCCGGAGCGTCCTGTACCTTGCGGCCGGAGCCCTGCTCTATCTCCTGGGCCTTCTGTCCAAGGAGACCTTGATTCCCTTCCTCCTCATCATTCCGCTCGGCATCTGGTTCTTTCGAAAGCTGGATGCACGACGCCTCGGGACGGTCTTCGTCACCATGGTGGTCCCGCTCGCCGGGTATTTCGCCGTCCGGGGGATCTTTGCCGGGCCGATGAAGATCGTGCGCACCGGGGATCTGCTCAACGACCCGTTCACCTATGCCACCCTCGAGCAGCGCGTGGCCACGATCTTCAAGACCGTCGGAATCTACCTCCGGCTCTTTCTCTTCCCCCACCCGCTCTCGAGCGACTATTACTACAATCAGGTTCCACTGACCCATCTCGGGGACCCTGCGAGCTTCCTGCCGGTCCTGATCACGCTCGGCCTCGCGGTGCTCGCCTTCGCGGGCATTCGCGACCGGAACCCGATCGCCTTCGGGCTTCTCTTCTTCGCGATCAGCTTCTCCATCGTCTCCAACCTGTTCTTTTCCATCGGCACGACGATGGCCGAGCGGTTCCTCTACACTCCGTCGCTCGGGCTCGCGATCTCCGCCGTATTCGGGGCGCGGGCCCTGTTCGAGAAGCTGGCGGGGAAGGCGGGGCCGCGCGCCGCCGCGGGCTTCTTGATCCTGGTCTGCGCGGCGTTTTCCGTGAAGACCGTCTTGCGCAATTTCGCCTGGAAGGACAACTACACGCTGTTCACGACGGACATCAAGGTCGCTCCAAATTCCGCAAAGATCCAGGCCGCCGTGGCCTCCATCCTGGAAGAGGAGGCCAACAAGAAGAAGGACCCGGCGGCGCATCGGGGACTGATGGAGGATGCCGTCCGGCACTTCAAGAGGGCCCTCCGGATCTACCCCGAGCACAGTCTTGCCTGGTTCGGGTTGGGGAATCTGCTGGCGGGGGAGGGCAAGGAACGCGCGGCGGAAGCGATCGAATGCTACCGGCACGTCGTCGCCCTCGAGCCGGACAAGGCGATCGCCTATCGAAATCTCGCGCTCACGTCCGATCAGATCGGCGATCTCAAGACCGCGCTGGAGAGCATCCGGCGGTATCGCTCGCTGAAGCCTGGCGAGGTGGAGGCGGGGCTCCTGGAGGCGAGCTATCTGTTCAAGGCGGGTCGGATCGGCGAGTCGATTCGCGTCCGCGAGGAGCTCGCCCGGGCGCATCCGCGGGACGCGCAGCTCTGGTCCGACGTGGGCCTGTTTTTCGCCAAGAGCGCGCACGATTATCCAAAGGCGACCGAGTATCTCGCTCGCGTGGTCCAGCTCGATTCGACGAAGGTGGCCTTCTACGAGAATCTCGGCTACGCACAGATCCTGAACGGGCAGCATCGCGCCGCGGTCGAGACGCTGGAGAAGGGGGTGGCCCGGTTCGGAGAGACGAGATTACTGGAGTACAACCTCGGCGTGGCGTGGAACGAGCTGGGGGACCGGAAGAAGTCGGAACGGGCGCTCGCCCGTGCCAAGGAGCTCGGCTGGTCGCAGTAGAGGCGTAGTCAGAGGAGGCGGGCATCCTGGACGTCCAGGTCGAACATCCGGCGCGGTCCAGTCTCCTGACCATCGTTTCCGTCGCGGTGGTCGCGTACGCGATGTGCGACATGATCCACGAGGTCCTCGGACATGGCGTGGCATGCGCGCTGACACCGGGGGTCAAGGCCCTCTCCCTCTCGACGGTCGCGCTTCAGACGTCGGCTTCCAACCGGTTCGTCGCTTCGGCAGGCTCGATCGTCAACGTGGCCGTGGGTGTGGTCCTCCTCGCGCTGGTCGGGCGCAGACAGCCCTTCGGCCTCACGGGTTACTTCCTCTGGCTCCTAGCCACGCTCAATCTACTCAACGGGACCGGGTACCTCCTTTTCTCCAGTATCTTGAACATCGGGGACTGGGCGGTCGTGATCGAGGGCGGCAGACCTCACTGGCTGTGGCGGACGATCATGGGTGTGGTGGGGATCGCGGCGTATGCGCGCTCGGTTTCTCTCTCGGCGACTACCCTGGGCGGCTTCGTTCGAAGCGGACAGCTCGCCCTGGGGGATGTTCGCCGCCTGGTGATCGTCGCCTACATAGCGGGCGGGCTCCTTCTCGTGGCCGGCGCCGCGCGCAACTCAATCGACCCGAGCCTGGTCCTGACGTCGGGCGCGAGCAGCGGCTTTGGGGCCATGATGGGAATGCTGTTCGTTCCGGGAATCGTCCACGGGCTCGCGGGCGGTTCCGCTCCCGCAGCGGCGGTCCTTCGGACCAGCTTTCGCTGGGTCATCGCCGGGGCCCTGACGGCGTTCGTCTTCATCGCCATACTCGGCCCCGGGATCCCGCTGACCAAGTAGCCGTCTCAGAAACACGCGCCCGTCTCGGAACGCCCGCGTTTCAGAGCCCTTCCCCGGATGCACCCTCCGCGCTATTTTCCTGCAACCCCCCCGGCTCCCTTGAAGCGTCTCCGGTCCGGGTACCCGAACCAAAGGGGAGTAGGACACGAGATGGATTCCCGCGACGACGCGGCCCGCTGGGACAGGCTCATCACCTTGCTGAAACCGATCCACGCTCAGGCGATGGCCACGGCCCGCCGGCTGTGCCGGTCGGTGGATGACGGGGACGACCTCTACCAGGAATCCGTGCTCCGGGCCTACGACAAGCTGAACGGGTTGCGCGACGAGTCCCGGTTTCGATCCTGGTTCTTCGCCACCCTCCTCTCCAGGCATCGCTCGCGCGTGCGACGTCCACGCCGGGATTCGGTTCCGATCGAAGGCGCCTTCGATCGTCGGACCGAGCCGGTGGGAGAGGACGGGTCTTCCTGGGAAGAGGAGCGCATCCGCGCGCAGCGGGCGGCCCGCGCCCTGTCCGGACTTCCCCCGGTTCAGCGCGAGGCGATCGTGCTCCACGACGTCGAGGGATTCTCGGTGGAGGAGGTCGCGGAAATGCAGGGGGTCACGCTCTCGGCGGTGAAGTCGCGTCTGACGCGCGGCCGGGAGAAGCTGCGCCGGTTCTATCTTCGGCACGGGCTGAGGAACGACACGGCGCCCAATCCGGAGTCGCTCACGGCCGGGGCCATGGCCTGGCCGGGAAAGGAGAGATCCCATGAACGATCGACCTGAACTGGAACGGGATCTCGCCGCGTTGCGAAAGGTCAGTGCCAAGGAATTGCCTGATTTGGAAACCACCATCCGAATGGCCCGCCAGCGCGTTCCCGACTCGGGACCCTGGCATTGGAAGATCAGGAGGGAAATCATGGCTCTTCTTCACTCGATTCGTACGCGGCCGGCCGTAGCCGCCGCCGTGCTCGCGGCGCTCGTGATCCTGGTGGCGTCGGTGGTCCCGGTGTCGTACCAGCGTGTCACCGGGCACGACGTTGCCCTGACGCTTACGGGGAAGGGAATCGGAACTCAGGAGCTTCGAGCGGTGGCATAGGATCTCAAAAGCCTTCTGGGATCGGGCGCGGTCAAGGTGGACGCATCCGCCGGGGATGGAGGGTCCGCATACGTGCTCCGGACCACGTCCGCGAAGCGCGCCGGGACGGAAGTGCAGCACGCCGCGGCGGAGTTCGCGCGCAGCCTTGCCGCCAAGGGCTACTCGGCGTCGGTCGCGGTCACGCCTCACCGTGAGCGCGTGCGCTATCCGGCCGTCGCGTATGCCTTCGATCAGATCATCCGCATCAGCGTCGACGGGAAGACCGCGGCGGCGCTCGAGGCCGAGATTCGCGACAAGCTCAGTCAGGCCGGCGTACCCAATGCCCAGGTGTCGGTCACCGATCATCCCGGCGGCGGGCGCGACATCAGGCTCACCGTCGAGCGGCAGCACGTGGGGGACGCGGGGACCGCACCCGAGCCCATGCCTCAGCTGGTGCTGGAGAGAAACGGCGCGCCGCTCGAGGGTGGGGAGGGATTCTCGGTCAAAGTGCAGAAGAAGAAGATCGACGGCGCCACCTCCCTCACCGTGGACGTGACGGCGAACGGCAAGTCCGCGAAGGTGGAAGTGCCGAATTCCGACTCGATGAGCGACGCCGCGCTCACGGACGCGGTCAGCTCCCAGCTCCGCCAGGCCGGGATCGACGCTCGCGTGACGGTGACGAACGGCAAGATCGAGATCGAGCCGGCGAGGTAACTCGAGCCGCACGAACTCTCGAGAAGCGCAGCGCCCCAGGTGCGGGGACCCCTGGGGCGCTTCTTTCTTCATGGCTCGATGATCGGGTCCTTCACGTTGCGCCCGCCGGCCCGGGACCGACCTTGTTTCCCGGCGCCATCACGCGTAAAATCGCCGCTCCCATGCTCAAAACGTCTCCTTTTCATCCTCGCACCGCGCCGCTGGTGCGCGCGCAGACCTGGCGGCGCTGGTCGGGATATCAGATGGCGAGCGCCTACGATCCGCACCCCGATCGCGAGTACGCCGCGATCCGGAGCTCGGCCGCCCTGATCGACGTTTCCCCACTTTACAAGTACCGGATCCAGGGGAAGGACGCGGTGCGCCTCCTGGACCGGACGATCACCCGGGACATGACCAAGCTCAAGCCCGGGCAGGTCTACTACACGCCCTGGTGCGACGCCGAGGGCAAGGTGATCGACGACGGCACCGTGACGAATTTGGGCGGAGGAGGCTACCGCCTCACGAGCGCGGACTCGTCGTTCCGCTGGCTTCACATGAACGCCGTGGGGCTCGAGGTCGAGATCGAGGACATCTCGGAGCGGGTAGGCGCGCTCTCGATCCAGGGTCCGCTCTCGAGAGCGATCCTCTCCGCGGCCACCGGAGCCGATCTCTCCTCGCTCAAGTACTTCCGCATGATCGAGACCCGGGTGCGCGACACCCCGGTGGCGGTCTCGAGGACCGGCTACACCGGAGACCTCGGCTACGAGGTCTGGGTGGATGCCGCGCGCGCGGTCGAGCTCTGGGACGCGCTCATGGAGGCGGGGAAGCCTTATGGCATCACCCCGACGGGCGTCTGGGGGATGGACATCGCGCGCATCGAGGCGGGGCTCATCATGCTGGACGTGGATTACTTCTCCTCGCACCACGCCCTGATCGAATCGCGGAAATCGACGCCCTACGAGATCAACCTGGGCTGGGCGGTGAGTCCGGAAAAGGGTCCCTTCAACGGGCACCGGGCCCTCGCCGCGGAGCGCAAGCGCGGTCCCGCCTGGGGGTTCGTCGGGCTCGAGGTGGACTGGGATTCCTTCGAACGGCTCTTCCGCGCCCGCGGCCTCCCGCCCCAGATTCCGAACATCGCCTGGCGGGCGAGCGCGCCGGTGTACCGCAACGGCGCACAAGTGGGCTACGCCACCAGCGGATGCTGGTCCCCAATCTTGAAAAAATCGCTCGCGCTGGCGCACCTCCGCTCGCCCCACTTCGCGCCCCGCACCGCGGTCCGTCTCGAGGTCACGGTGGAGCATCATCGCAAGCTGGCGAACGCCGTGGTCCGGAAGCTTCCGTTCTACGATCCGGAGCGAAAGAAGGCATGAGCATCCAGCGGTACGACGCCATCATCGTCGGAGGCGGACACAACGGGCTCGTGGCGGCGGCGTATCTGGCGAGGGCCGGACGGAAGACCCTCGTTCTCGAGCGCCGGCCGGTCATCGGAGGCGCGGCCGTGACGGAGGAGGTCTTCTCGGGCTTCAAGTTCTCGGTCTTCTCGTACGTCGTGAGCCTGCTTCGTCCCGAGATCATCCGCGATCTGGATCTGCCGAAGCACGGGCTGCAGATCCTGCCCCTCGAGAGCACCGTCACGCCCCTCGACAACGGCGACTATCTCGCCTCCTGGTCGGATCCGGACGAGACGCGGCGGGAGCTCAGCCGCCATTCCCAGCGCGACGCGGACGCCTCGAGCGTCTTCGGACGGCTGATGCATCACATGGCCATGGCGGTGAAGCCCATCCTCGGGATGGTGCCGCCGGATCCCGCGTCGCTCTCGCCCGGCGACCTCGCGGGCTTGCTGAAGCTGGGCGGACATTTCCGCTCTCTCGGCCCCGAGCGCTTCCACGCGCTCCACAAGCTCATGACCATGAGCAGCGCGGACTACCTGGACGAGTGGTTCGAATTCGATCCGCTGAAGGCGACGAAATCCGCGAGCGGGATCATCGGGACGTTCCTGGGGCCGCGCTCGCCCGGCTCGGCCTACGTGCTCCTCCACCACCACATGGGAGAGATCGACGGCGCGTTCCGGGCCTGGGGATTCCAGAAGGGGGGGACGGGCGCCATCAGCGACGCCATCGCCGCCGCGGCGGTCGCGCACGGCGCGGAGATCCGGACCGGCGCCGCGGTGGAGCGCGTGCTGGTGCGCGATGGGCGCACGACCGGCGTCGCGCTCTCGAGCGGGGAGGAGATCGCGGCCGGAACCGTGGTCTCGGGGCTGGATCCGCGCCTCACCTTTACGCGGCTCGTGGAGACGAAGGAGCTACCTTCGGATCTGATCGAGGGCGTTCGGCGCTACAAGTTCCGCGGCTCTTCGGGAAAGGTGAATCTCGCGCTCTCGGGGCTTCCCAAGTTCACGTGCATGCCCGGGGAAGGACCGCACCTGCGCGGGGCGGTCTCCATCAGCCCGAGCATCGACTACCTCGAGCGCGCGTACGACGACGCCAAGTACGGCGAGTTCTCCCGGAATCCCTACATGGACATCGTGATCCCCTCCATGATCGATCCCCAGATGGCGCCTCCGGGAAAGCACGTGA
>VBOR01000124.1 GCA_005893165.1 Candidatus Eiseniibacteriota bacterium
ACCGACTCCAGAGCGCTCCGTGCCTCAGCGTGAGCTGCTTTCGGCCCGCGCCGTTCCAGAGCGCTTGTCGCAGGAAGTCGTACACCGAGTCGCGCGTCCGGTGGTACACGATCGCGTCGGCCCGGAAGACGATCGGGTGGCCGGCACGGACCGCGCGGATGTTCAGGTCGATGTCTTCGGCGGTGACGAACCACTCGTCGAAGCCGCCGATCTCATCGAGGACGGCCTTGCGATAGGCGAGATTGGACGACGGATACGTGACGTCCGTTCCCTGGACGATGAGTTCCACCCGCTCGAGCTCCTCGAACGGCCGATAGCCGATTTGGATCGTCCGTCCGGCGACGATGTCATGATGCCGCAGGCCCTCCCGAAGCTCTCGGATCCAGAACGGGTTTGCGATCGCGTCTCCGTCGATGAAGGCGACGGCCTCCCCCCTCGCCTTCCGGATGCCAAAATTCCGTCCGGCCCCGCGCGTCCCCCCGGAGACGTACAGGTGGACGAAATCGTACCGCTTCTCGTACGTCCGCACGATGTCCCGGGTCGCATCCTCGCTGTGCGAATCGACCACGATCACCTCGATCGGGGGCTCTTGGACCGCGAGGCTGTCCAACAATGCCGCGATGTTCCTCGCTTCATTGCGAACCGTCGTTACGACGCTGACGAGCAATGCGGCTCGTAACGGAAGGGCGGTAATGATGATTTCGACTTTCATCGCCTCAGGACTATCTTTAATAGCGGCCGCGGTTACTCGAGCACCTCGTCCCATGAGTCGGATCGTAACGGTCATCGGCACCCGCCCGGAAATCATCAAAATGGCGCCGGTGGTCAAGGCCCTCGACGCCCTGGGCGATGACCATGTGCTGGTCCATTCGGGGCAGCACTACGACCTCATGATGGATCGGATCTTCTTCCGCGAAATGGAACTGCGCGAGCCCGATCACCAGTTCGAGTTGAAGGGGCAACGTCCGCACCTTCAGGTCGCGACGACGATGCGCCAGGTGGCACCGGTCGTGAAGGCGGCGGATCTGGTGATCACCCACGGGGACACGAACACGACGGTCGCAGGAGCCCTCCTCGCGAACAAGCTGGGCCGCCCCCTCGCCCACGTCGAGGCGGGAATCCGATCGTTCGACAAGACGATGGCCGAAGAGGTGAACCGGATCATCGCGGATCAACTGGCGAATCTGCTGTTTGCGCCCACGGAGACGTCGCGCGAAAACCTGCGGCGAGAGAACGTGACCGATGGCGTCCACGTCGTCGGCAACAGCGTGATTGACGCTCTGATCGAGAACCTCGCGATTGCGGAGAAACGATCGGACATCTTGTCGCGGCTCGAACTCGACGCAGGCGGATACGTACTCTTGACGTTCCATCGCGCGGAGAACGTGGACTCGAAGGAGCGGCTCGCGCGCGCCTTGGTGGCGTTCGAAGCCGCCGCCCACGAGGCCGGGCTGCCGATTTTGTTCCCCATCCACCCGAGGACGGCGAAACGCTTGCGCGAGTTCGGATTGGAGAAACGGGCCGCGGGCCTCCCGCCGCTCCGAAGAATCGAACCCACCGGGTACCTCGACATGTTGATGTTGGAAAAGAATGCGGCGCTCGTCATGACGGACTCCGGTGGGCTCCAGGAAGAGAGTTGTTTCTTCCGGGTCCCATGCGTCACGCTGCGGGAGAACACGGAACGCCCCGAGACGTTGGAGATCGGGTCGAACGTCCTCGCCGGGACGGATCCGGAGCGGGTGCGCGACGCCGTTCGACGACAGCTCGACGCGAAGCGGGACTGGCCAAATCCCTATGGAGACGGGACGACCGGAAAGCAAATCGCACAACGGGTCGCGGCGCATCTGGGATGACATGCCGGCTCGCGTCGTCTTCGTTCGCTCGAAGAGCCCGGCGGGTCTCGAGCCTCGAATCGCGAAGGAGGCCGCAACCTTGGCGCGGGCGGGCTACGAGGTCCACGTCATCCTCTGGGACCGGGAGCGGGGGTACCCTCCGGAGGAGACGCGCGACGCGGTACGGATCCATCGCTACCGGCTTCGGGCTCCCGAGGGACAGCCTTCCCTGGCGACTCTCCTGCCGCGCTGGATCTGGTACGTCTTCCGGCGGCTGCTGGCTCTTCGTCCCACCGTCGTCCACGCGGTGGACTTCGACACGGTCGTCCCGGGATTCCTCGCCGCCCGCATCCTAGGCGCGAAACTTGTCTATGACATCTTTGACTTCTATGCCGAGATGGTCACCGCGAACCTACCACCGGGCCTCCGCGAATTCCTCCGCAGGCGGGAGCGAGCCATGATCCCTCGGGCCGACGTCGTGATCGTACCCGATCGGCGACGACAGATACAGTTCGGGAACGCGAGCCCGAAGCTTCTCGTAGAAATCATGAACGTGCCCGAGGACCGGCCTCTTACGGCAAAGCGCGATGCGTCGAGTCAGTTCGTTGTTTTCTATGGCGGAATGATTGCGAAGGACCGAGGCCTGAAGGACCTCGTCATCGCGTGCGAGGAGACCGGGGCGAGGCTGATCGTTGCCGGTCATGGACCGGATGAGGCCGAACTTCTGGACCTGATCGATTCGTCTCCGGCGAGCTCATATCTGGGGACGATCCCCTATACGGAGGTCTTGGAACGGACGGCAGAGTGCGATGCGATCGCGGCGCTCTACGACCCCATGGTGCCAAACAATCGCCTCGCGGCGCCGAACAAGCTCTTCGAAGCGATGATGTTCTCGAAGCCGGTGTTGGTGTCCCAAGGCACCGCCGCGGCGGAGATCGTGCGGGAGGTCGGCTGCGGCATCGTGGTCCCCTATGGAGACCGGGAAGCCCTGAGGCGCGCGCTCGAGACCCTCATCCTCTCCCCCGCCGAATCCGCGGCGATGGGAGCCCGGGGGCGCGCCGCGTTCGAGGCGAAGTACAACTGGCGGGCCATGGAACCGATCTTGCTCGACGCGTATCGAAAACTGCTCCCGAATTTGACGCTCTCTTGCTCTCCCGGTCGGTAGACGTTGTAACCGCAGTAACGCCCCGCAATCTTTATCGCAGACCCGGGACTACGACGCGCCGTGGCGAACCTGGCCCTCGTCGGACTGGGCCCGGTGGGGCTGACGACGGCCGTCGCGTTCGCGGCCCAAGGCCACCGGGTCACCGCCGTGGACATCGATGCAGAACGGAGTGCACAGGTCGCCCGCGGCGAGGTGCCTTTCTACGAAAAAGGGCTCGAGGCAGCGTTGAGGAAGGTCCTGAAGCAACGGCGTCTCGTCGTCGCCCGCCGAATGGAAGACGCGGTTCGACCTTCCTCTGTCATGTTCCTGTGCGTCGGGACTCCGCCCAGGCCCGACGGCAGCATGGACGATGGTCCCCTCCGGGACGCCGCGAAAATGCTTGCGGCGGCCTGGGGGGACGGAAGACCGCGGACGGTCGTGGTGAAGAGCACCGTGCTTCCCGGCACGACGGAGTCCGTCGTCCAACCCATCCTCGAGTCCGCAGAGGTCCCTTTCCATCTCGCCGTGAATCCGGAGTTCCTCCGCGAAGGCCGTGCCCTCGAGGATGCGTTACGTCCAGACCGAATCGTCCTCGGCGTGGACGGATCGGCGACGGCGCGGATCCTGCGCAACCTGTTTCATTCGGCGAAGTGCCCGATCCTCGTGACGACGTTGCGGACCGCGGAATCGGTCAAGCACGCGACGAATGCCTTTCTCGCCGCGAAGGTCTCCCTCGCGAACGAACTGGCGAACCTGTGCGACGGCTTCGGCGTCGAATACGACACCGTGCTCCAGGGGCTCGCCCTCGACCCTCGCATCAATCCGAAATTCCTGGTGCCCGGCGTCGGCTTCGGGGGCTCCTGCTTCTCGAAGGACGTCCACGCGCTCATCGCTGCTGGGACGAAGAAGGGATACCGTCCGCAGCTGCTTGAAGCCGTCCTCGAGGTGAACGACCGACAGTTCCTCCGGGCCATCGCGCCGCTCGAAGAGGAACTCGGGAGCCTCGCGGGCCGCCGGATCGCGCTCCTGGGCCTGGCCTTCAAAGGGGGAACGGACGACGTCCGTGAGAGCCGCGCCGTTCCGATCGCGCGGGAACTCATGAACCGCGGCGCCACGGTCGTCGGATACGATCCGGCCGCGATGAACGGCTTCGCCAAGGTCGTCCCCGAGGTCCATCTCGCCAAGAGCATCGAGGAAGCGTTGAAGGGGGCCGACGGCTGCATCCTCCAGGCGGATTGGCCGATCTTTTCGCGGCTCACCGCGAAAGACTTCCTGGCCGGGATGGCGCAGCCCGTGGTTGTGGACGGCCGTCGGATCTTGGACCGGAAGAAGATGAATGGCATCCGATTCCACAGGATCGGGTGAGTCCCGTCGGTCTGGGCCCGCCCTCGGAGGTCGGATGGTGGACCCGGAGCCGTTCGTCGTCATTGACGAAGACTTTCGCCGGAGGGCCGAGGGCGGATTCTACGACAAGTTCTACGCCCGCGTCTCCAACGAATTCCTCGAATGGAGGGCACGGGGCGCGGTCACGAAGTGCGATAACATCCTCGCCCTGGCGAGTGGCCTTCGGCCGGAGACCGTGCTCGAGGTGGGAGCCGGCACGTGTAGTGTCATCGAGCGTCTCTCGCAACTCAATTTCTCGCGGAAGTTCTATGCCCTCGAAACGAGCCCGAGCGCCATCGAGTACATTCGGTCCCACATTCGATTTCCGGGCTTCGCGGGCGTATACCTCGCGGACTCGGCCGACACCGGCCTCCCCGAGGACCGATTCGATCTCGGTATCCTCTCCCATGTCCTCGAACATGTACCCAACCCGGCGGCAATCCTTCGCGAGGCGCTCCGAATTTGCCGTCATGTCGTCCTGGAGGTCCCGCTTGAGGACAGCCTGCTCGGATCGATCGACTGGCTGCTGCGGGAACACATTCTAGGATCCGACAGGACGAACAACCCTTCGGGCCATGTCAACTTCTTCAATGTGCACCGGGTTCGGGATCTCGTCACGCTGTCCGGCGGCACTCGGATCCGGGAACGGGCGTATCGGCCGTCGCTCGATGTCGTGGCACGCGGCAGCGGACGGGCGGATCTGCGGCTCGAGATCCGCCACCGCCTCTCCAATCTCCTCGCCGCCGCAACCGGACCTCGCGTGGTGCTGACCTTTTACGGGGCGTTGGTCCGGAGGACCTGACTAACCGATACAGCGAGCCTCGGCAGGCACGGCCCCGAGGGAATCGTCGAGGACGCCGCGCTGCGTCTTTCGCTCCTTGATTGCTCAGGATTTTTTCAGCGCATAGAAGGCGGTTTGGCCGTCCGTCTCTGTCGCGTACTCCGTCCGATCGATCGTCAAGCCGCTTTCCGAAACCATCGACCGAAGGAATCCCGTCTCGTAGCGGACGCAGTGCAACGGCCCCGACCACGGCCTGCGGTAGCCCGGTGGGTTGATGGTGACGGCCGGGACCGCATCCTCCGCAAAGGCGGTAAAGAACAGTCGACCCGAAGAGACGAGGAGCCGATGGAATTCGCGGAGATAGAGGCGCGCGTCCCCCTCGAGCATGTGGGAGAAGACGGAGTACAGGTACACGATCTCGAACGCTTGGTCCGGAAACGGAAAGCGAAACCCGGGCACGAGCGCCTCCCCCGATGGATTGTATCTCGGGTTCCCGACGTCCAGACGAATGAATCGGAACTTCGGATGTTCCCGCTCGACATATTGGCGGCACCAGTGAACGAACCGCTCGTCCACATCGACGCCCCAATATCCCCCGATGTCGCCGACCTCGCTCAGGATCCCGATGGCCAAGCGCCCGACACCACATCCCACGTCCAAGACGCGGGAGCCTGACGTGAGACCCAGGCTCGTGACCAACCGTCTCGTCTCGTCCTGAGCGGTCTTCAAGAAGCGGTCATCGTCGGCAAACGAAGGCCCGCCCAGTCTCAGTTCTCGTGGCGGAAGGACCATGCCGCCTCGGATGACGCGATCCCGCCGGAGGAGGCTTCGGATGCGGGACGTGTCACGGCCCTCCCCGCGAGACGCTTCCCTGTCGAGACAACGCGAAGAGCACCGGACGGGCATCATTCATAGCGGCGAAACACCTCGACCAAAACCGGCTCCATGGCGTCTCGGCTGAATTCTCGGACGCACTTCTCGCGCGCTCTCGCGCCCGTCCGGATGGCCGTGTCTTCGTCCGCGAGGATCGCCTGAATGGCCCGGGACATCTCCTCGACGTCCCCCGGTTCGATGACCCAACCACAATCCCGCAGGATGTACGGCAAATCCGACACGGCGGTCGCGAGGATCGGTTTGGCCATGGCCATCGCCTCAAAGACCTTGGCCGGGACCTGGCCGATGGTCGCGTAGCTGCGGCGCTGCGGGATGACGACGAGGTCTGCCATCGCGAGGAATTCCGGCATCTTGTCAAACGGCTGCCGGCCGAATCCATGAAAACGCCGCCCCAGGGTACCGCCGATCTCCCGGAGGTGCACTCCGAAGGGAGTCCCGTCGGGAATTCCGACGAGCGCGAGGGTGACGCGCGGGTCCGGGATTCGCCGGACGGAATCAATTAGTTCCTCGACCCCTTTGTACGGACCCGGGCTCCCGGAGAACATGACGACTCTTTCGTCGGGCTCGATCCCGTGTTCCTCCCGGACGTCCTCCCGGGAGAACCGGTCCGGTCGAAAGGCCTCCGTGTCACGCGCATGCCACACGAGGGTCCCTCCGAATCGCCGCTGCAGGAACGTATTGGCGACGGTGAGGCGATCCGCGAGTCCGGGCAGGGCCTCGTTCACGGAGACCGTCACGTCGTAGACGGCATCGGACAACGCAGACCGAAGGTCGCGGGGCCGCGAGATTCGGCGATCCTCCAAGATGAAGCCCCGCTCCCAATCGTCCATGTCGAGGACCAGAGGCACCCGGCGGGCGACCTTGAGCAAGACGCCCAGACCGAAACTCGGGAACCGGGGTTTCGAGGCGTACACGACGTCGCCTTCCACCTGGCGCCGGAGCGCCAACACTTGGGCGCTCGTGAACGAGCCGCGGACTTTGACCGTCTTGTAGGGGATGCTCCCGCCATTCGCCAGGGGTGGCCAGATTCCCTCGCCAAAAATGGGCCCCGCGATTTCGACATCGTGGCGGCGCCGGAGCATCTCGGCGAGGGCGTACGCCCGGCTCAAGCAATTGTGGGACATGTCCGGAGTCAGGACGGTGATCTTCATGGAGGTCGACGCCGGCTCGGTGGGGCTCCGAGTCCCGGCGACCGGGAGAAGAAGCTCGCTTCGGATAAAGGTTCAGACCGCGTCCGGGAGCGGGCCTCAGCCTTCCAGCAATCCCTTGTTCTGGAGCTCCGAATACGCGTTCGCGAAACCGTCTTGGGCCTCGACCGTCCGTCCCCAGTCGACGAGCTCGCGCATTCCTTCGTCGAATGACACCCTCGGTTCGTAGCCCAGGAGCCGGCGGGCGAGGGAGATGTCCGCGAAACAATGCCGGACGTCGCCAGCGCGAAACCGATGTTCGATCGAGGGCCGAAGGTCGCTTCCGTAGAGAGCCAGG
>VBOR01000068.1 GCA_005893165.1 Candidatus Eiseniibacteriota bacterium
ACGAGGCAGATGTCCGGCGTGCGGCCGCGGGCGACGAGGTCCAGCGTGCAGAAATCCCCGACCGTCACGACCGGGTTCGCCCTCCCGATGGTCGGCAAGATGCTCGGCCCTTGGACCAGCGCGCCCATCGGCCATCGGAGATACTCGCGCAGGGAATCTGGGAGCCGCAACGTGGCGTCGGCGAACTCAGCGAACGCGGAGGGCGAACTTCCCGTTGACATGGATGCCCATCTTCTTCGCGATCTCGGACCGCTGGTGGTCCACGATGATGACGTAGCCTTGCCAGTCTTTCGACGTCTCGCCGCCGCACAGGGGGCACTTGTCTTCGTCGGTCACGTGTCCGCAGTTCTTGCACGCCTTCGGTATCTTTACGACCATGGCTCAGCCTTTCCTCTTCCTCACGCGGCCTTCCGCCCTCGCGCGGTCCTCCTCGATCCAGTCGAGCTTGCCGAGCGCCGGTTGACGCATCGTCAGGCCGATCTTCGACTCTCGCGGCGCCCGCTCGTTCAAGGACACCGCGACGATCCGCGTTCGGACCTTGTCGCCGATCCGGAGGTCGCGCTTCGTGTCTTTGCCAATCAGCCGCTGGCCCTCTTCGTCGACGTCGACCCGATCGTCCATGACCTGCGAGATGTGTAAGAGGCCGTCCAGAGGACCGAATCTCACGAAGGCGCCGAACTTAAGGATTTCCACGACCGTGCCCTCGACGATCTCTTGCAATGCGGGCGCGAACACGAGGGCGTCGTACCGCACCCGCTGGTAGACCGCCCCGTCCCCGTGGACGATCCGGCCTTCGCCGACCCGCTCGATGTTGCTCGCGATCAGCGTGAGGGTCTTGTCCGCCCCGATCTTGCCTTCCAACGTGGTGCGGGTGAGCTCCCGGGCGACGGCATCGATGTCCTCGCCGAGTCGCTCCGGCGGGATTCGGACGACGTCCTCCCGCTGGACCCGCTGATACATGAAAATCGGCCCTGCAGCCAGACAGATTCTTCTATTTAGGACTTTAGCCTGGCGACATTGTCCTGTCTCCATCGCGACCTGTCGCCCGATGGAGTCCGCCAAGGATTAGAATCGACATGGTCAGTAAACACCCCTCCGTACCTTTATCTCCCTAGGGGGTTTCTACGAAAACACGAACCTCGGTCGCGTGCACGGAGGGCTCGTCAGCGAGTAGAACCGGGCCGTCGCCCGGTCCCGGAGAGGGCTGAAATTCCGTGGGACGCAATCCAAGCGATCTGGTTGTCTTCGTCGGCAAGAGACTTCTTCAGCTCGTCGCGGTCCTTTTCGGCGTCGTGACAATCACGTTCTTCTTCACCCACATCGCGATTCCAAATCCGTGCAACGTCTGGTCCGGGCCTCGAGCAACGGAGGCCACGATTCAGCTTTGCATCCATAACAACGACCTCGATAAGCCGCCGTTGACTCAATACTTCAGCTACTTGTCCAAGCTTGTGACAGGCGACTGGGGGACGAGCCCTCTCGGGGTGCCGGTCTTGCCGACGATCCTGACCCGGTTCCCTCAAACCCTCGAGCTCGTATTCACCGCGTTACTCTTCATGATTCTTCTTGGAATCCCGCTCGGTGTGGTTGCCGCGAACAACAGCGGTCGATGGCAAGACCACATCGTTCGAACGTTCTACCTGAGTGGCTGGGCCACGCCGACGTACCTCGGGGGCGTGATCCTGTCGATCGCCATCGGCCCCGCCCTCGGCCTCCCTCGCACGGGCGCGTTCAGCTCCTTTCCTACGTTCCCGGAGCCGTTTCACATGTCCGTGCTCGATGCTCTCGTAAACCTCAACTTCTCCGCCGCGGTCGACGCGGTTCTCCACCTAATCCTCCCCGCTTCGGCCCTCGCATTCATCAACCTCGGCATTGCGACTCGCATGACACGCACCTCGATGCTCGAGGTCCTGCCGATGGACTATGTGAAGACGGCGAAAATCAAGGGCCTTTCCGATTTTCTCGTCTTATACAAACACGCTCTGAGGAATTCACTCATTTCCACGACGACGATCCTCGGTATCACCGCAGGTGGGTTGCTCTCCACGACGGTCGTCATCGAGGAGATTTTCGTGTGGCCTGGAATCGGAGCTTATGCGTACGACGCAATCACGAAATACAATTTCAACGGAACGATCGGGGTCGTGATCTTCTTCGCGATTGGAGTCGTGGTGGCGAACCTGGTGGCCGACGTGCTGTACGGGTTACTGGATCCGCGCGTGGAGTGGCGCTAGAATGGATTCATCGGATTCTGGGACTCCTCTCGCACCGAATCTTCGCTCCCTGCTTCGGTCCGTCGGGCCGGCATTCGGTGTCCTACACCTGGGATTCCGAAACCTCTTGAAAGTGTTACGAGCAAATCCACTGACTCTGATCGGATTCGTCCTCGTGGTCTTTCTCTCCGGGACCGCCTTGTTGGTCGTGGTCACTCCTCCGGTGACCCAAGTCCTTCTCGGCAGCCCCGTGTCGATTACGCCGTTCGACCCGAACGGACTCGTGGATGAGAAGAACATCCCTCCATGGACGAATGCCCCGGTGCTCCGGAACGAGTCGTTTCAAAGTAACCGCACGAGTTCTTGGACGAACGCGACTAGCGCGAACCGAGTCGAGGGCATCGGCTCGGTGTCCAACCGGACCGGCGATTTTCTCGTGGCAACGAACTTCCCGATGGGGATCACGCGGAATTCGGTCGAGTCGGTCGGGCTCGCGGTTTGGCTCACACCAAACGGGACGGACCCGGGACAATACGTCGCCGTTCGGGTGAGCTTCAATGGGGGCACGACATGGTCTCCGAAATACCCCGTCCGTGCAGTCGGCCCTGAGGTCCGCGTCGACGTGACCAACCTAACGATGTGGGACTCGTCAAAGCTGTCCCCAACGAGTCTCTACCTCAATGTCACCCACGAATCGGACGGCGGGACGACCGGGAACGTCAGCCTCGATTACCTAGGGGTCACGGCGACCTGGATAAGCTACTGGCACCTGATGGGAAGCGACACGAGCGGTCGAGATATATTCTCGCGCCTCCTCGTCGCGTTACCGCTCGACCTCGCAATTGGATTCGCGATCGCGGGCTTCGCCCTGTTCTTGGGCGGCGGCCTCGGCCTTGTCGCGGGATTCTGGGATAAGCCGGGGACCATTGGCGGTGTCATCTCGCTGACGATCATGCGAGTGACAGATGTCTTCCTCGCCTTCCCGTCCCTCGTCCTCGCCCTCGCGATTGCGGCAACGCTGGGTCGCGGGACCGGGCCGTCGGTTCTTGCCGTCCTCCTGACATGGTGGCCCTACTATGTTCGGCTCACCCGGGGCGAGGTCCTCGCGGTCAAGCATCAGCCCTACGTCATCGCAGCGAAGGCCGCGGGTGTCTCTGGGGGACGGATCCTCTTTCGTCACGTACTACGGAATATCCTCGAACCGCTCATCGTCTATTTCACAATGGACGTAGGGACCGTGCTCGTCGTCTTCTCGACCATCTCTTTCGTGGGAATCGGGGTCCCCGCGAGCGTACCCGAGTGGGGCAACATGATCGAGGCGTATGGGGACTACCTGCTCCTATTCCCTTGGATGGTCATCTTCCCCGGCCTCGCGATCTTCGTGACTGTCTTGGCCTTCAGCCTTCTCGGGGACGGTCTGCGGGACATTTTGGACCCGCGGAGTCGGCGTGCGTTGACTCAGGCCGCGATCCCGGCGGCATCGGTCCCCGCCAGCTCGGCGAGGTCGGAGGCGTAGCCGAGTGGCGGAGCCGATCCTGAAGGTTGAGGACCTGTCCGTCGACTACGAGGTCGGCGCGGGCACGTTCCATGCGTTGCAAGACGTTTCGTTCGAAATGAAGCCCGGCCGGGTGGCCGGAATTGTGGGGGAGACCGGTTGCGGGAAGAGCACGCTGGCCCACGCCATCCCGCGGCTCTTGCCCGAGCCGCCTGCGCGCATCCGGCGGGGAAAAATCTGGTTCCGCGGAATCGACTTGCTGGCGTTGCCGAAGTGGAAACTACCCCTCGTCCGCGGCACCGCGGTGAGCATGATCTTTCAGGAGCCGATCAATTCGTTGAATCCCGCCTATCGCGTTTACGACCAGCTGGTCGAGGCCGTGCGCATCCGCAAGATGCGGGAGACCGGTCGCTCTCCGGTGTTGTTCACTGAGACGAAGCCCCACGACTACTCGCAGACCCCATCGCCAAAGGCATCCGAGGTCCTAAGGCGGCCATTGGCCCCAACCCTCCCGCTAGGGAGGATGCGACGCTTGGTCGGGTTCAGCCGGGAAACGTTCCGTTCGGACGTCCTCGAGTACCTCCGGCTCGTTCGCATCAACGACCCAGAGACGATCCTGAACCTCTATCCGCACGAACTGTCCGGCGGCATGCGCCAGCGGATCATGATCGCGATGGCTCTGAGCGAAAAGCCGTCGCTCTTGATCGCGGATGAACCGACGAGCGCGCTCGACATCACGATTCAGGCGCAAGTCCTGACGCTAATGAAGGAGCTCATGGAGGAAGTGCGGACCTCGATCCTCTTTATCAGCCATGACCTGGGGGTCATCGCGGAGATGGCCGACGATGTCGGAGTCATGTACGCCGGCCATCTCGTCGAGTTTGGCCCGGTCGACGAGGTATATTCGTCTCCGAGGCATCCGTACACGAAGGCCCTGCTCCGCTCCGTGCCGAAGCAGTACAAGGACGACGGGCCCCTTCCGTCTTTGCCGGGCTCCGTCCCGAATCTCTCAGCCCTTCCCGCGGGATGCACCTTCCATCCGCGATGTCCTCTCGCCCAGCCGGTGTGCACCCGCGAACCGGGTCCGCCGCTCGAACGTGCGAAGGTTGCACAGTCGCCAGAGCACAAGGCCGCGTGCTACTTTAGCGAGGAGGTCGAGTCCCTCACATGACGGACGCGATTGTGGAGGTCCGAGACGCCTACAAACACTTCCCGGTGACGCAGTCGTTCTTCAACGCTGTCAAACGCATCTCGAAAGAGGTCATCCACGCCGTCGACGGGGTTTCGATCGATATCCGGGAAAAGGAGACCCTGGGCCTGATCGGCGAATCAGGTTCCGGTAAAACGACCCTGGGTTGGCTGGTCGCCCGACTCCATAACTTGACCCGTGGCACAATCCGTCTCGACGGCAAAGACATCACGACCCTCGAGGGGAGCGGTCTTCGGGCCATCCGCCGAAAGGTCCAGGTCGTCTTCCAAGACCCCGTCGGCTCCTTGGACCCCCGACTCCGCGTCTGGCAGATCGTTGGAGAGCCGGCCCGCGCCCAAGGACCGGTCAGCCGCGCGGAGCTTCGATCGCGTGTTGCCGAGTTGCTCCCAACAGTCGGGCTTCCCGGCGGATCGCTGGATCAATATCCCCACGAATTCTCCGGAGGAGGGCGTCAGCGTCTCTCGCTCGCCCGAGCCCTCATCGTCCATCCCAAGCTCATCGTTCTCGACGAGCCGACCAGCGCCTTGGATGTCGCCGTCCAAGCCCAAATTCTCAACCGGCTCGTGACACTCCAGCGCGAGATGGGCCTCTCCTACCTGATGATCACCCATAACGTGGCCGCGGTCCGTTACGTTGCCGACCGGGTGGCCGTCATGTACCTGGGCAAGTTCGCCGAGGTGGGAAACGTCCGGGATGTGCTCGAACACCCGGTCCATCCGTACACAAAGGCGCTCCTCGCGGCGCTCCCGAACGCCTCTTCGACGCCTCCCTGGTCTGGCCGAGCGCCTCGTTGCGTGCCACCGGGCAGAGGAAATCGGTGACGTTCCACCAGAGGATCTCATTGCGGCGGAGGCGACTGCGTCGCCGGTCTCTTCACAGCCTGGCTGACCCTGCGGCCCGCGGGCCCACTCGCAGAACGCTCTACGACTATGGTCTCGGCGCTGCATACAGCGTATTTTGGACAATCACGAATGGGAGCGCGGCCCCCATCGGATTTGTGACGGGCCCCTGCACCTGGACGTGGAGGATCTGGAACTGCTGGGGAACGACGAGCCACGCGTTCGTGTAGTTGTCGTACATGAGTCGCGTGATTTGGCTGTAATCGCTGGTGAGGTTCGCCTGGTTGGTGTCGCCCGCGGCTTCGATAACGAGCCGGTCCATCGTGTCGTTCACGTACGCCGACATGCAATCGTTCGCGCTCCCATAGCTCAAAGCGTTATTCTGGGTCCAGTCGTCGGGCGAAATGTAGTCGGACGTGTAGAACTCTTGTCCTATCGGGAACGGCCCTCCCTTGAACGAAGTCTGGGAGATGCACTCGCCGGTTGTCGGGTCCCGGCCCTGCTCCGTATAGAGTTCGTCGATGTTCTGAATCCCAACGATGTCGATGTGGATGCCGATCTTCAGGAGATCGGCCTGCAGAAGGAGCGCGACCTGCTCCCAGTCGCCGAGCTTGAGGTACATGTAGTTGATGTGAGGCGTGTAGCCTGTCGGCAGGGGCCATGCGGACTGGTTCATCTCTTGCATTGCCAATGCGAGGTTGAACTCATACGGCTGGAGACCCTGCGGATTGTAGTGCTCATACCCAGGCGGTACGGGGCCGACCCATCGGTCTGCAAACCCGTTGAAGGCCGTGCGGATGATTCCACCATAGTCGATTGCGTGCACCACGGCTGCACGGACGTGGATGTCTGTGAATGGCGGCGCGTTCTGGTTCATGTAGATCCACCAGGCGCCCGCAGTCGAGCCGTACACGACGTTGAGAAGGTTGACTTGAACGCATGGCGCGGCCTTGAGGTCGTTGATCTGGGATGGCCCCACATAGGCGAACGATACGCCGGCGACGGATCCTGACTTCATGTCCGCGACCGCCGTGATCGCAGAAGTCTGGAAGTTGACCTGAATCGATGCCTTTGCGGGCTGGATGATGTTGTTCCACGGCTCCGCCGCGGCGTCTCCGGCCTTCGCCCAGTAGTTTGGGTCTGGTTTCAGGAGGTACCCGGTGGCGGCGTTGAAACTCTGCACGACGTAGGGCCCGGTACCCAGCATATGCGTCGCCATGTACTTGTTCGTGTCGTTGATCACGCCACCGTTTGCTTGGACAACAGCAGGATCCACCGCGCTCGCGATCGGGCCTGCGATCGCAGCGAGGAGGTTCCCGTATGCGACGGTGCCGAGGTAGCCGAACCCCATGTTCAGCTTGATCGTATACTGGTCGATCACCTGGAACGAGTTGTTTCCGTCCATCATCACTGCCAACTGCGGCGCCGTTGGGTTCGTGAAGGAAAATGAGTTCAGGTTGCTAATCATCCAGGCCGTAGCGTTCGCGCTGTCGTTGGCATCCGAGTAGTAATTCAACCCGGGCAACCAGAAGTTCTCCTGGAGGATGAAGCTCCCAGCCTGGTTCATCACGATTGCACGATACAGGCTGAACCACATGACGTACGCGTTGAACACGTGGCCATTCGAGAAGTGGACGTCTCGCCGCAGGACGAAGGTGTAGTTGAAACCATTCACCGTCCAGCTCTTCGCGAGGACTGGGACGAACTTCGTGTATCCGGTCCCATTGTAGTTCACGAGGCTCTGATACACCTGCTGCACGATTCCCCATCCAGGAGTCGAGAAGGTCACGTGCGGATCGAGCGTATCCGGCGTCTCCGGCTGGTCGAAGATGAGCGGATCCGTTGACGAGAGATTGCAAACGGTTGCAGGGGGCCGGTTGAGGATGACAAAGGTCACGATGCCTGCGACGATAATCACAATCGCAACGACCGCGACCACGAGCCGAACGGTCCGCGGATTTCTTTCCCCGATCGGCCGCATCGAAGGAGCAGGCTCACTGGGTGGTTGATCCTGAGAGGGCTCCAAATTCCTCCTCCGGAGCGCGGAACGTTGGTAACGCATATAACGCTTGGCACCCGCGCGACGAGCCGACTCAAGGGATGAGCAGCGGAGCAATCACGAGCGTGATCGTCGACAGGAGTTTCACTAGAATGTGCAACGAGGGTCCGGCGGTATCTTTGAACGGATCCCCGACCGTGTCGCCAACGACGGCAGCCTTGTGCGTCGCACTTCCTTTCCCGCCGAGATTGCCGGCCTCGATGAATTTCTTCGCGTTGTCCCACGCTCCGCCGCCGGTATTCAGCACGAGCGCCATGAGAACGCCCGCGATGGTTCCCACCATGAGCGTGCCGCCGAGCGGCTCGCCCGCCAGAAGGCCGGGCGTGACACGCACGAACCGGAAGAACAGGCCGACGGCCACCGGCGTCGCGACCGCCAGGAGTCCGGGAACGATCATTTCCTTCAGAGCGCTCCGGGTCACGATGTCGACCGAGCGCGCATAATCGGGCTTCGAGGTGCCCGCCATAATGCCCGGGTCCTCATGGAACTGATCCCGCACATCCTTGATGATCGCCCACGCCGCGCGGCCAACTGCCCGAATCGCGTAGGCGGTGAAAAGGAAGACGAGTGCCGCGCCGATGAAGCCGCCCACGAATGTCTCCGGGTGCGCGAGGTCCACGCTCGTTACGTGTGCTTCCTCGAGAAAGGCGTTGAACAGGAGAAACGCCGCGAGAGCCGCGCTCCCGACCGCGTACCCTTTCGTGAGGGCCTTCGTCGTGTTGCCGGCCGCGTCGAGCTTGTCCATGTTTCGGCGGGCCGCCTCGGACATCCCGGACATCTCGATGATCCCTGCTCCGTTGTCGACGATCGGCCCGAACGTGTCCATCGCCAAGATGTACGCCGCGGTGGAGAGCATCCCCATCGTGGCAATCGCGGTCCCGTAGAGACCGCCCCGCGGGATGCCGGTCGACTGCCCGAGCCAATACGAGATCAGGAGAGCCGAGACGACGACGAGGACCGGAAGCCAAGTGGCCTCCAGGCCGACGGAGAAGCCGGAGATGATGTTCGTCGCGGGGCCCGTCTCGGAGGCGCGGGCGATCTCCTTCAC
>VBOR01000067.1 GCA_005893165.1 Candidatus Eiseniibacteriota bacterium
CTCACCCGCGAGCCCGTCCTCCTGGGATCCATGCGCGCCCAGGACATCGCCAAGGGCCTTGTCATCGTGCTCGGGATCGCGGGCATCGTCGTGACGAGCCTGGGTCTGACCTGGTTCCCGGACCTCTTCAAGACCAAATGAACTTCGAATTCGGACGCGTGGCCCTCGTCGTGCTCTTCGCCCTCCTGCCGATCGTGGGGATCGCGCTCGGCTTCTTCGTCCCGGCGCTTCGCGCGCGGGGGCCGCTCTTCGTGGCCTTCTTCGCCGGCATCATTCCGATTCTTTCGCTCTACATTCCGAGGCAATTTCTCTCGGGCGAGACCGGGATGAGACCGAGGCTCGACCAGTGGCTCATCATCGTCTACGGGTTCGCGCTCCTGCTTGGGATCGTCAACGTCATCCAGAACGGGACACGAAAGATCGCCCGCCGCGAGAAGGGATGGCCCTACTCCGCCGTGCTGATGACCGGCCTGTTCATCACGGGAGGGCTCGGCATCTGGGGGGCGGTCTCGGGACAGGGGATCACGACGCTCCCGGACGGATCGGGGACGCCCTTCAAGTGGATCGCGGATCATTTCTTCCTGCCGCTCCAGGCCACCATCTTCGCGCTCCTCGCGTTCTTCATGGCCTCGGCCGCGTTCCGCGCGTTCCGCGCCAGGAACACTGAGGCCACCATCCTCCTCGCCGCCGGCATCCTCGTCATGGCGGGCCGCGTTCCCTTGCTCGAGTTCCTGGCGGCTCCGTTCCCCCCGCTTCAGCCAGCCGCCGCGGGCGCGAGTCAGGGGTTGGGGAAGCTGACCGAGTGGATCATGCAGACCCCCAACGGCGCGGCCCAGTCGGGCATCATCATCGGCGCGGCGCTCGGCGCCGCCTCGATGGCAATCAGAGTCATCCTCGGGATCGAGCGTGGGTACCTGGGTCTCGGAGGAGGGGAGTAGCGTGGCGGGATTCGTCGACAAGCTCCTGAATCTCGACCGGCGCTGGCTCTTCCTTCTCGTGTTCATAGGCGTTGCTGTTCCGATCATCCTGCCGATCGGCTTGCCCGTGACCACGACCGGCTCAACCCGCTCCGCCTTCGAATATATCGAGGCCTTGAAACCCGGCGACTACGTCATCATCTCTTTCGATTACGGTCCCTCCTCCGCTCCGGAGAACGACCCGATGGCCGAGGGGATCATGCGCCAGTGCTTCCTGAAGCGGATCCGTGTGGTGATCCTCGCGCTCTACCAGCTCGGGGGACTCCAGCTCGCGAGCAATTCCATCGCCAAGGTCTCGGCGGAATTCCCCAATCTCAAGTATGGCGAGGACTACGTGAACCTGGGCTACAAGGACGGGGCCGCGGCGGTCATGAAGCGGATGGGGGACGACATCGTAGGCGCGTTCCCAGCCGATGTCCGCGGGACTCCTCTCGCCCAGATTCCGATGATGAAAGGGCTCCGCAGCCTCCGGCAGGTGAGCGTCGTCGTCACCGTCGCCACCGGGCTCATCGGCGAGTACTGGATCACGCAGGCCCACCAGCAGAGCGGCGTGCCGGTCATCGTCGGTCCGACCGCCGTGGGCGCGCCGAAATACTACGCTTACCTGAACGCGGGGCAGCTGGTGGGGATGCTCGGTGGGATGAAGGGGGCCGCGGAATACGAAAAGCTGCTCGCCGCGCGCTACCCCGAGCTGGGGCGCTTCTACAGGAGCACCCGCGCGTTCACCGCCACGAAGGGGATGGACGCCCAGACCGTGATCCACTTCATCATCATCCTGTTCATCCTGATCGGGAACGTCGCATTCATGAGCCGCCGCGCGGCGCAGAAGAAGGCGGCGGCGCGATGACGCCCATGCCCGATATCGGGACCTGGGTCGCGGCGCTCCTCACGCTGTTCGCGCTTTCGTTTCTCTACAAGGACAATCCTCTATTCCGATTCACGGAGAGCATGTTCGCCGGGGTCTCCCTGGGGTACTACGTGGGGACGACGCTGAATCAGACGCTGGTTCCGAACCTCATCAAGCCCCTGACCCACGACTTCAACCAGAACTGGGATCTCCTGGTGCCGGGACTTCTGGGCCTGCTGCTCTACATGCGTTACGTGCCCAAGACCGGATGGGTTGCCCGCTACGCGCTCGGGATCTACGTCGCCTACTACATCGGACTCGATTTCACGAGGCGCATCCACGGCGAGGTCCTGCCGCAGCTGGGGCGGGCCATCGTTCCGCTGTCGAAGCTCGACTCCCACACGATCTTCTATTCGCTGGTCTTCGCGGTTGGCGTCTTCAGCGTGCTGATCTATTTCTTCTTCTCCAAGGAGCAGGATGCAGTCACCCGGCGGATCGCGCGGGTGGGGACCTGGTTCCTCATGGTCTCCTTCGGCGCCGCGTTCGGCTTCACGGTCATGGGCCGCGTCGCGCTCCTCATCGGCCGCCTCAATTTCCTGATCCTGGACTGGATCTATCCCCTCATCGGCATCCGCTAGAGGGTTCAAGGGACGCTTTGGCATGCGCCGGCAACCCTTGACGCGCTCCCGGAAAAAGGCCGACAATCATTACGTAGGGCACTCCCCCCGCGCGTAGCCCGACACGTGGAATCAGGCTCCAAGCGGAGGTTGCAGGATGCGCCCTATCCTCGTCGTCGGAGCCACCGGGCTCCTTGGCAGTGAGATCTGCCGCCTTCTGCGCGCGTCCGAGCGCCCCGTGCGCGGACTCGTTCGTCCCGGGTCCCCACGAGAGGAATTCCTTCGCCGCCACGGAGTCGAGATCGTCCAGGGGGACCTGCGAGACGTCCCCTCCCTGGGGCGGGCTTGCCGCGGGGCGTCCACCGTCGTCTCCACCGCCACCGCGATCCGTCCGCGACTTCCCGGAGACAGCATCCGGACCGTGGACCGTCTGGGACAGCGGGCGCTCGTGGATGCGGCGCGGCGCAGCGGCGTCCGTCGATTCATCTTCACCTCGGTCAGCCCCAATCTCCCGCCCACGACCCCCTTCGTCCGCTACAAGCGCGAGATCGAGACGGCGGTCCGGGGGAGCGGGATGGCCTGGGTGATCGTGCAGCCTTCGTCCTTCTTCGAGACCTCGTTCCGCCCGCAGGCGGGCTTCGATGTCGCGGCAGGAAAGGCCGCGATCCTGGGATCGGGGGAGCTGCCGGTGAGCTGGATCTCCGTGCGCGACGTGGCCAGGGCCATGGCCGGCGTCGCCACTCAGCTGGCGGAGGTGAGCCGCGCGTACCTTCCTCTGGGCGGACCCGAGGCGGCGAGCATGACGGAGGTGGTGCAGGCGTTCGAACGGGACACCGGACGACGCTTCCGCGTGTTCCACACGCCTCCGTCCTTGGCGCGCGGCATGGGGTTCTTGCTCCGCCACTCCTATCCCGCGCTCTCGTCCACCCTCGGCATGTCGGCCTACGTGGCGAACGCCGGGGACGTCATCGAGCGGAGCGAGGTCGCGAAGGTGCTCATCCCTCGGCCGGTGCATCTCCGCGAGCTCGTGCACGACGAGGTGCGGGCGGTGGTGGTGGAACGGGTGCGGCGGCACGGGCAGCACGCGCGCGTCGTGAAGGCGGGTCGCGGCGGGGAGATTCCGGGCGCGCCGTTCCGCGCCTAGGGCTTCTTTCCCGCCGCGGCCGAGGCCTCGAAATTCACCATCGGCACCGAATTCTTGTTCCCGGCGGGATAGTCCACGGTCACGATGTCCCGCAGCGCGGCGATGCGCTGCGTCAGCCCGGCGACCGTCTCGGTGGCGGCGCGGATCCGGGCCACCTTGTCGCGCGCGTCCTGCGGAAGGCCCGGATGGACGTGGAGAAGCTGGGCATTTCCCTGGATCACTTGCAGCGGATTGTTGATCTCGTGATTCAGCGCCACCGCCATCGCCGAAACCGCCTTCATCCGCTCGTTCCGCAGCCGCTCTTCGCTGGCCTGATGGAGCGCGATCGCGTTCCGGACCTTGAGCGGGATCTGGAAGCGAATGTCGCACTCCGAGAGGGGCTTCGTGAAGTAGTCGATCGCTCCCAGCTCCAGACTCCGCTGGATGTCGTCCTGCGCCGTGGAGGCGCTCGCCACGATGAAGGGGATTCTCGCCAAGGTCTCGCTCTTCTTCATGGTGAGGATGACGTCGAAGCCGTTCGGGTGCGGCATCATCAGATCCAGCAGGAGAAGATCCACCCGCTGGGTCTCCATGATCTGGAGCGCCTGCTCGCCGCTCTCCGCCTCCAGGAAGGTGTAGTCCCCCTGGCGGAGCACCATGCGCAGCAGTTTCCGGCTGTGGGCCTCGTCGTCAACGACCAGAAGGTGGAACGGCATGGCTCCTCTTCGAGATCAACGTTTCGATCCGTGCGAGCAACTCGTCGGCGCTCACGATCGGCTTCGAGATGTAGTCGTCGGCGCCGCTCTCCTTCAGGAACTTCTCCTTGGAACCCTTCATCGCATGGGCGGTCGCGAGCAGGACGGGCACGTGCCGCGTGGCCGGGTCGCCCTTCAGCCTTCGCGTGATCTGGAGCCCGTCCACCGGCTTGCCGTCCAGGCGGCTGTTCGAGAGCGACACGTCCATGATGACCAGGTCCACACGCGCCGCTTTGATCTCCTCGATGACGCGCGCCGGATCCTCGGTGATCTCGATCACGTAGTGGCCCTTCCGCGTCAGGACGAGCTGGAAGAGCTTGGCGTTCATGGGATCGTCTTCGACGATCATGATTCGTTGAGACATTCGTCCCTCGCTGAGCCCGACTCCGCCTTGGGCGGGGCCGCCGGGAACGTCAGGGTGACCCGCGTTCCTTTGCCTGCACCCTCGCTGTCCATCGCGATCGTTCCGCCCATCCGCTGGACCAGGGACTTCGTGATCACGAGGCCGAGCCCGGCGCCCTGGTGGCGCCGCCGGTAGGAACCGTCGACCTGCGAGAACTTCACGAAGAGGCGCGCCTGGTCTTCCTTGGCGATCCCGATGCCGGTGTCCTCGATGACGATCCGGATCTCGCCCCGGGCCTCATGTCTCGAGGCGCGCACCCTCACCCCTCCCTTATCGGTGAACTTGACGGCGTTCCCAAGCAGGTTCAGGAGGACCTGGCGGAGGCGCGCCGGATCGAGCTGCATCTCCAGCGGGGACCCGGGGGTGTCGGCGGTCAGCCCGATGCCCTTGCGCGCTGCCGTAGGGCGCAGCGTATCCACGCCGGCCAGGATCGTGGGCACCGCATCTCCCGTTTCGAGAGCGATTTCCAGCTTGCCGGCCTCCACCTTCGCGAGGTCCAGGATGTCGTTGATCACCACGAGCAGGTGCTCGGCGCTCTCCCGGATCGAGCGGGCGAAGGTCCTGCGCTCCTTTTCCGATTCTGCGGCTCCTTGCTCGATCAGCGTGGCGAAGCCGATCACCGCGTTGAGCGGCGTGCGGAGCTCGTGGCTCGTGTTGGCGAGGAATTCGTTCTTCATGCGACCGCCCTCGGCCAGCTTCTCGTTCGCCTGCTGGAGCTGGTCGTTGATCAGCTCCAGCTGCTCCGTGCGGCTCTGGATCACCTCTTCCTTCTCGCGCCGCTCGCTGATGTCCCGCCCCACGAGCACCCAGGCGTCCTCGTTTCCCTCCCGGTTCATCGCCTTGGAGACGTTGACCTCGGCGGGGAACCTTCCGCCTCCCACCATGCAGCACGTGAGCTCGCCGGAGAAACCGGCATGCTGGGAGAGAAGCCGGAGCAGCGACGCCTGATCGTCGCGACCGGACGGAACGAACATGCCCTCGATGTCGCGCCCGCGAAGCTCCTCATCGGGCGTGTTCCCCAGCGCTCTCCGCGCCGCGGGATTGGCGTAGGTGACCTTGCCCTCGAGATCGAACCCGACCAGCATCTCGTCCGTGCTTCGCATGTAGGAGGCGAGGAGCTGGTCGCGCGACTCGAGCTGGATCCGTTTCAGCCCCTGCGTGAGCTGCCCCGCGAGCCAGCGGATCAGCGTGACGTCGTTGGGGGCGAGCTCGCGTCCTTCTCCGGCGAAGCATTGAAGGACCCCCGTGGGGTTGCCGCGCTCGAGCAGCGGGACCGAGCACACGGTGGCGTCGTTCCGGTCGGGGTCCATCTCGGGGGGATCGAGGGCGGAGAATCCGCGCATCGCGACGAGCTGCATCGGCCCCTTGTCTCGGTCGCGGCGATAGAGCGCCCACTCCTGAAACCCGGTCGCTTCCGCCATCGTGTCCAGCGCGGTGCGGATGAGATCCGATTCGTTCCCGGCGCGCATCATCACCTCGGCGAGGCGGTGGATGCTCAGGCGCGCGTGGATGTTCCGACTCCGGTCCTGCTCGAGACGGCGCTTCCGGTAGCGGTCGAAGCCCGTGAACGCGATGCCCCCGAGGAGCAGCAGGGACACGACCGTCGCCTCCGTGCGGAAGCGGCCTTCGGAGCGGAGGGCGGCCTGGGCGCCGACGTCGACCACCAGAACCGCGACCGCGTTCCCCTCGTTGTCGCGGATCGGCGCGTATCCTCCCAGCCAGCTGCCGCGGCGATCCTCGAAAGGCCCCGGGTCCGCGGTCGGACCGGACATGCCGTGCTGAACTTGCGGCCGGGCGGCTGCATTGAAGAGATCCCCGCGGTGGATCCCCTCGCTGCGATCGGAGACCGCGTCGAGCGCGAATCGCCAGATCTTGGAATGCGGCCCCGGCGTGAGGACGAAGATCCGCCTGACTTCGGGGTTGGCCTGCCGGGCCGCGATCAGGCGGGCGCAGAGCTCGCGATACTGCGGGCTGGTCTCGTCCCTCCGCGAGCCGAGCGCCAGAAGCTCATCGGCCGGGATGCCTCCGGCGATCGTGGCCGCGAGCGCGGCGACGCGCACCCGCCCTTCCTGGTGCAGCCGCTCGGAGAAGTAGGCGGTGATCGTGACGACCAGGGCGCACGTGAGGGTCCCCGTGAGAACGGTGAGCCAGACGTAGTGCGCTCGGATCTTCCCGATGTCCTGCTGGAGTCCAGGCGTCGACGCCGGCGCAGACGAATCCGGCCGGCCGAGCTTGCCTGAGGCGATGCGGCTTTCTGGCAACGTCCCCCCTTCCGCGTACCTATCGGAAGGAGGGGCAAGGAACTACAGCGAAAAGGGAGGGTTCAAGGCGTGGCATGTCTTTCCTAGCGCCTATCGCCACAAGGGATTATCATTCCGCCCCGTGCGTCTGAACCCGATCCTTGGTCTCGTGATGACAATCCTTGTCATGGCCGCCTTCGGCGGCTGCTCGCGCAAGGCGGAAAACCTCGTGGGAGCCGGCCGCGTGATCCGCGGGCCCGGCGGCCTCGGCAAGACGACCCAGGTAGCGCCCATTCCCGACCGCGATACCCACGTGGAGCCTGGGACCGCGGACTTCGGCGATCTGCTCATCGTCGGAAACGACACGCTCTTCTCGGCGCGCACCTTCATGGCGGTCGCCTCCTGGAACGTTCCCAGCGATACGCTGCCCGGATTCTCCCTCGCGAGCGTGTGGGTCGAGATCCCGCGCGACACGACGTTCCTGGAAGTCGGAAGCGTGAGCTTCTATCTCACCGGATCTTCCTGGGACACGACGACCGTGGCGTGGCCGGGGCCAGCGCTTGCGACCCTGCTCGGATCCGCGACGGACGCGCGGGATGCGCCGACCCCGTTCGTCATTCCCCTGAATCCCTCCGTGTACGACTCGATGAAGCGCTGGATGCAGGCGCCCGCGACGGTTCCCGGCTTCGCCATGGAGCGTCCGGGCCAGGGATTGCTCGCCTACAAGACCGGAGCTTCCCGGTTCCGCGTGGCCTACACGCGCACCGTCTCAGGGGTTCCCACGCCGGATACCCTCAATACGCCGATCACTCAGGACTTCTATCTGCACTCCCCGATCGCGCCGGCGCCGGCGGGCACGGAAGCGGCGCTGATCCTCGGCGGGATCTACAAGGCGGGGCTCGCCCTTCATTTTCCGCTCGATTCGGTGCCCGCGAAGGTGTCCATCGACGAAGCGGCGCTCGTGTTGAAGCAGGTCGCGGGGCCACTCTTCAATCCCAACAGCCCGGACACGCTCGCGCTCGTCCAGGTGCGAAGGATCCGCAGTCCCTGGGCCGAGGGCGTGACCGAAAAGGCGCCACTCGGGGTCGATGACGCCACCACCGCCTCGCGTCTCCTGCGATTTTCCTATTCGGCGGCGGACAGCACGATCCGGATCCCCATTCCGGGGGGGCTGGTCCGTGAGTGGGCGGCCACCTCCTCCTCGAACCAGGGATTCTACGTGACGCTGGTTCATCGAACGGACCCGCGGCGCAAGTTCCTGATCGGCTCCCGCGAGTCGGGGAATCCGGTGACCCTCCACTTGACCTACACCGAGCTCCCGCCGGGGAGATTCTGATGCGCCGCCTCGACGTGATCCCGGCGCTCGCGCTGGCCGCCGTCCTGGTACTCGCCCTCGCGCTCGCGGCGCCGGCGTGCGCCAATTCCATTCTTTCGGTGGGCGGACTGGGGGAGCCCCAGATCGAGGAGGCGGCACGGCTCCGAGCGCTCGGAGGAGCCGGGGTGGCGGAGCACGGACCCCGCGACATCTCGCTCGTGAATCCCGCATCGCTCTCCGACGTCGACCGGATCCTCCTCCAGCTCACGGCGCTGCCGGCGGCCCGCCGCATCAGCGCGCTCTCCGGCGCTTCCGAGACCGCGTACGAGACCACCTTTCCTTCCGCGCGCGCTGTGATCGCCCTGCCGGCGAGCATCGTGCTCTCCGGGAGCTACGTCTCGGGGACCGACGCCCAGTTCCGCGTGGTCCGCTCCGAAAACCAGGGCGCTCCCTCCACGGTGGAGATCGACGGGACGGGGGGCATGAATTTCCTGCGCGCGAGCCTTGCGCGGCGCATGGCGCCATGGCTCGGGCTCGGCGCGGATTACGAGGTGATCTCCGGAAGCTACCGGGAGACCTGGTTCCGCAGATTCTCGAACCCCGGTCTCGCATCGGCGCGCGACACGCTCGAGACGAGATACCCCAAGAAGGCCCGCTGGAGATTCGGAGGACAGCTCGGGCAGAAGGGCTGGACGCTGGGCGCCGTCTTCGAGACCTCGCAGGATCTTCCGGTGGAGCAGCGGCGCTCCACGCCCGGGGTCTCCGAGACCGTCACCCTGGGCCGCCTCCGGTATCCCAGCGGCTTCGTCGTCGGAGTCTCCGCTCCGCTTCGCGAGCGCCTTCGCGCCGTGGCCCAGTACCGTCGCCAGAGCTGGAGGCGCTCCTCGTTCCAGAGCACGCTCGTGGATTTCCGGCCGCAGCAGCGCTTCTCTTTCGGAATCGAGCGGATGCGCTCCGAGGGGGGAACTTCGATCGGGAGCAAGATCCCGCTTCGCGTGGGGGGCTACTTCCTCCGGTGGCCGGACCTCCTGCCGAGGGCGGGGGCCTCCGACATCACCGGGGGCACCGTCGCGGTCGATGAGCGCGCGCTCACGCTGGGCGCGGGGATCGTTACGAAGGACCAGGGAGGCGGGTTGGATCTTTCCCTGGAGCTGGGGACGCGCGGCGACAAGAACGATCTCGGCGTGACCGAGAAGTTCGCGCGTCTCGGGATTTCCATCCTCGTGAGCGACGAGACGTGGAAGGGCTCGTTCCACCGCTGATCGTGCCGGGCGTCCTGGCCGACGCTCTGCTCTGGATGTACCTCCTGGTGTGGGTGGTCTTCGCCGTCTACGGCGTGCACCGGATCCATCTCATCCGGCTCTTCCGCCGCCGCGACCGCGACCCTCGACCTCCTCTCGCGGGAACCGAGTTCCCGCACGTCACCGTTCAGCTCCCCGTATACAACGAGCGCTATGTCGTGAACCGTCTCCTCGAAGCCGCCGCGGCGCTGGACTATCCCTCCGACCGGCTCGAGATCCAGCTCCTGGACGATTCCACCGACGCCACCCGCGAGATCGCGGCGCACAAGGTCCGGGAGCTCCGCGCGCGCGGGATCGACGTGGCCCATTACACCCGGGAGCGGCGAGACGGGTTCAAGGCGGGAGCGCTCCAGCACGGGCTCGAGCGCGCCAAGGGCGACCTCCTGGCCGTCTTCGACGCGGACTTCGTGCCGCCCCCAGGCATCCTCCGCGAGCTGGTTCCCTACTTCGCGGATCCTCGCGTGGGGGTGGTGCAGTCGCGTTGGCAGTACCTGAACCGGGACTACTCGACTCTCGCGCAGGCCCAGGCGATCTCCCTCGACGGTCATTTCGTCATCGAGCACGCCGCGCGCATGGCGGGCGAACGCTTCCTCAACTTCAACGGCACCGCGGGGGTCCTGCGCAAGACGTGCGTCCGGGACGCGGGCGGGTGGCAATCGGACACCCTCACCGAGGATCTGGACCTGAGCTACCGCGCGCAGCTCCGCGGCTGGCGCTTCGTGTTCGCCCCGCACGTGCTCTGTCCCTCGGAGCTGCCGGTCGAGATGAACGCCTTCAAGGCGCAACAGCACCGATGGGTCAAAGGATCGATCCAGGTCGCCCGGAAGCTCCTGCCCGTCATCTGGCGCTCGCGCGTGCCGCTGCACGTCAAGGTGGAGTCTTCGTTCCACCTCACCTACAACGTCGCCTACGTCTTCCTCCTCGTGCTCTCGCTCATCCTCTATCCGGTCGTGCTCGCGCGCTACCGGAGCCACAGCGTCGCCTACGCGATCGCCGACACGGTCCTGTTCCTGATCGCGACGAGCTCCATTCTCTTCTACTTCGGATACGCGCAGCGGGAGACCCGGCGCGACTGGCTGAAGCAGCTTCGGTTCCTGCCGCTCGTGATGTCGCTCGGGATGGGGCTTTCGGTCACGAACACGCGCGCCGTTCTGGAGGCCCTGGCCGGGCACCGGAGCCCGTTCCAGCGGACGCCCAAGTTCCGGATCGAGCGGCGAGGGGACCGCTGGCGTGGAAAACGCTACCGGGCTCCGCTCGACGGCTGGGCGCTTCTCGAGATCGCCCTGGGACTCTACTTCGCATGGGCCATGATCACGCTGGCGCACGCGAAGATGTACGCGCCGCTACCCTTTTTCGTTCTGTACCTCGCCGGATTCCTCTACGTGGGCGTCCTCTCGCTCCTCCACGCGCGCGTCCGCTCCTGAGAGACCGCGCCGCGCGAGGACGCGCCGCGTGAGTGCCACCGCCCCCGCAAGGGCCCACACGCCGAGCAGGCCCCCGTACTCCACCCAGAGGATCCATTCGGGCAGCGTCCAGGTACCCGTCGCGCGGTAGGCGGGCAGAGGAAGATAGGAGAGCGCGAGGAGGCCGGAGAAGGCCATCATCCCCCAGTCGGGGTGCAAGGGAAGCAGCGCCACGACCGGGACGGCATACCAGGGGAACACCGTCGGGCTGAAGAGCAGGAAGGAGACGAAGCTGGCGAATGCCGCCCCCGTCGCCGAGCGAGCGCGCCACGCGATGATCAGCGTCGCCGCCAGGCCCCCCGCGGCCAGAAGGCGGCGGACCGTGAGATCGTTTTCGATCGCCCGATGGAGAAGGTGGTAGAGGGCGCTGTTGAACTCCCAGTGACGGGCGTAGATGCGGAGCCCGGTCGTCAGCGCCGAGCCTGCCTCGAGGAAGGGCGTGGCCAGGACCGCCGCCGTCACCGCCGCGACGAAGAGCAGGAGCCACTGCCCGCGCCGGATCAGCCTGGGAATCAACAGTCCCGGAACGTATTTCGTCATCACCGCGAGCCCGAACGCGATCCCGGCGCGCGCATGCCGGTTCCCTTCGTAGAGCGCGAGCGCGACCACGAGGAACGCGGTCGCGACGAGATCCACGTGGCCGCTGCCGAAGCTCTCCACCAGGAGGAGGGGATTCCAGTAGTAGAGTAGAAGGCGCTCGCGCGGAAGCCCGCGCGCGCGGAGCAGCGGAAGGAGCGCCAGGATCAGCGCGAATTCCAGGACCAGCACGAGAACCTTCCACGCGGCCGGAGTCGGCGAAACGCGCGCCACCGCGCCGAAGAGAAGCTGCGCTGCCGGAGGATAGATCGTGGGTACCTGGGCGTGATTCAGATGATGGAGCAGCTTGCCGTCGAACCGCGCGAGCGCCGGATCGTCGGGCGCGCGAGGGTAGGGGTTGACTCCGCGCGCGACGAGCGTTCCATCCCAGAGATAGCGATAGACGTCCTCCGACAGCGTGGGTGCGGTGGGGATGAGGATGAGGCGCGCGAGGAGGCCCACGGCGAAGATCGTGGGGAGCAGGGGCGGAGGGAATGCGCCCGTCCGCGCGGCGGGACGGTGGGCGCCCCGGCTCCCCCGCACCACGAGCCAGGCCGCGGCCAGGTAGGCCATGTGTGCGACGCCCCAGAGAAGGAGCATCGGTCCCGCGCGCATTCCCAGATCCCCGAGCAGGGCGATGCCCAGAATGGCGGCCAGGAACAGGGCCCCCAGGACGAGGTGAATCAATGACGGCCCGCGCGGTCGAGCCGAAGGAAGACTCGATCACCCAGAACATGATCGGGCAGAGCCCCGCCATGCAGCGGATCTTCCGGCTCATCGGAAAGATCGCGCCGACCGAAAGCCCGGTCCTCATCACGGGGGAGAGCGGCACGGGGAAGGAGATGATCGCGGCCTCGATCCATCTCCAGAGCCGCCGCGCGCACCTGCCGTTCGTCGCCGTGACCTCCTCCGCGATTCCCGAGACCCTCTTCGAGAGCGAGCTCTTCGGCCACGTCCGGGGATCGTTCACGGGCGCGACCTCCGATCGCGTCGGGCTGATGGAGCACGCGGACCGGGGCACGATCTTCTTCGACGAGGTGGCGGAGATGCCGCTCTCGGTCCAGGTGAAGCTCCTCCGCGCGCTCCAGAGCGGAGAGGTCCGCCGCGTGGGCGCGAAGGAATCGATGCGGGTGGACGTGCGCGTCCTTGCCGCGACGAATCGCGACGTGAAAAAGGCGCTCGCGGACGGTTCCTTCCGCGAGGACCTCTACTACCGGCTGAACGTGTTCCACATCGAAATCCCTCCGCTTCGCGAGCGGCGCGAGGACATCCCTCTCCTCGCGAACTACTTCCGGGAGAAGTACGCCCGCGTGCTGGAGAAGCCGGTGGTTCGCTTCAACGAGCGGGCCCTGATGCTTCTGGTCCGATACGACTATCCCGGCAACGTGCGGGAGCTGGAGAATGCGATCGAGCGCGCGGTGACCCTTGCCGAGGGGCCCGAGATCAAGCCCGCCGACCTCCCGCCGGTGATCCGCGAGCCGCGGCAGCCGCTCCTCCACACGGGAAGCGGGTTCCCCTATTCCGAGAATCTGACCCTCGCACAGCTCGAGGCGGAGCACATCCGGCGCGTGCTCACCCACAACGCCGGAAATACCACGAAGGCCGCGAAAAGCCTCGGCATTTCCCGCTCCACGCTCTGGCGAAAAATCAAGGAATACGGTCTCTAGGTTTCGTTATGAAACAATAAAGTGTTGCATACTTAAACAACTGAACGTAGAATACGGGATTGAATGCCTGCTAGAATGCACGTAAACTACTAGTACGGCTCAGCTTACCAGACGAACCCTCACCTGGCACGTGGCCTGCAATTGTCCCGGATCGAAGAGCCGCAGTTCTCCGCAGGGCATTGGGCCCATAATGACAGGAGGGAGAGTCATGAAATCGGTAGTGCGCTGGAATCCAATTCGCGATTTCGCTTCGGTGCAGGACGAGATGAACCGGCTCATGGGCGACGTCTTCGGCAGACCGCTGGATCAGGGTGGGGCCGTCGTGTGGCAGCCGCCCATCGACATCGAAGAGACGCCGGAGAGCTACAGGGTTCACGTGGAGCTCCCGGGAATGAGACTCGAGGACATCAAGATCACCCTCGAGGACAACCGGCTCACGATCCGGGGCGAGAAGTCCCGGACGGTGGAGCAGAAGGACGCGACCTATCACAGGCTGGAGCGGGTCTACGGGACGTTCGAGCGTTCGTTTTCGCTGACCCACGCCGTGAACCCTGAGAAGATCGAAGCGACGTATCGCGACGGCGTTCTCGAGGTCACGGTACCCAAGGCGGAGGAAGCCAAGGCGCGCGAGATTCCGGTCAAGGTCGCTCGCTAAGCCATCGAAGGCGGCGCCATGCGCGTCGCGGCGAAGCAAAGGTCACCCAGCGCGGAGGGGCAAGGCGCCCCTCCGCATCGCTGCATGGAGGGATCATGGGAAAGATAGTCGGCATCGACCTCGGCACGACGAATTCGTGCGTGGCGGTAATGGAAGGCGGGGAGCCTCACGTGATCCCCAACGCCGAGGGCAGCCGTACGACTCCCTCCGTCGTGGCCTTCACAAAGACCGGGGAGCGGCTGGTCGGTCAGGTGGCGAAGCGCCAGGCCATCACGAATCCGCAGAACACCATTTATTCCATCAAGCGCTTCATGGGACGCAAGTTCTCCGAAGTGGCCGAGGAGGCGAAGAACGTCCCCTACAAGGTCGAGGCGGGCCCGGACGGCATGGCCGTGATCCGCGTCGGCGACCGGACCTACACGCCTCCCGAGATCTCCGCGATGATCCTCCAGAAGATGAAGGAGACCGCGGAGGCCTATCTGGGCGAGAAGGTGACGGAAGCGGTCATCACGGTTCCGGCCTATTTCAACGACACGCAGCGCCAGGCCACGAAGGACGCGGGAAGGATCGCCGGCTTCGACGTGAAGCGGATCATCAACGAGCCCACCGCCGCGGCGCTGGCCTACGGCCTGGACAAGAAGAAGGATGAGAAGATCGCCGTCTTCGACCTGGGCGGCGGAACCTACGACATCTCGATTCTCGAGCTGGGAGAGGGCGTCTTCGAGGTGAAGGCCACGAACGGCGACACCCATCTCGGGGGCGACGACTTCGACAAGCGGATCATCGACTGGCTGGCGGAGGAGTTCAAGAAGCAGGAGGGCATCGACCTGAGGCGCGATCCCATGGCGCTCCAGCGGCTCAAGGAAGCCGCGGAGAAGGCCAAGATCGAGCTCTCCTCCGTGCTCCAGACCGACGTGAATCTTCCGTTCATCACGGCCGATGCGAGCGGGCCGAAGCATCTGAACGTGACGCTCACGCGGGCCAAGTACGAGCAGCTGGTCGACGATCTCGTCAAGCGAACGATCCCGCCCATGGAGCGTGCGCTCCAGGACGCGGGGCTCAAGCCCTCGGACATCCATGAGGTGATCCTGGTCGGAGGGGCGACCCGGATGCCCAAGGTGCAGGAGATCGTCCAGAAGTTCTTCGGCAAGGAGCCCCACAAGGGCGTGAACCCGGACGAGGTGGTCGCGGTGGGCGCCGCGATCCAGGGCGGCGTGCTGGCCGGAGACGTCAAGGACGTGCTCCTGCTGGACGTGACCCCGCTCTCGCTCGGACTGGAGACCCTCGGCGGCGTGACCACGCACCTCATCGAGCGGAACACGACCATTCCGACCCGAAAGACGGAGACCTTCTCGACGGCGAGCGACAACCAGACGACCGTCGAGATCCACGTCCTTCAGGGCGAGCGGCCGCTGGCGACCGACAACAAGACCATCGGGCGGTTCCAGCTCACCGGACTTCCGCCCGCGCCGCGCGGGATGCCTCAGATCGAGGTGACGTTCGACATCGACGCGAACGGCATTCTGAACGTCTCGGCGCGCGACAAGGCGACCGGGAAGGAGCAGAAGGTCCGGATCGAAGCCACCGGAGGTCTTTCCGAGTCGGAGATCAAGCGCATGGTGGCCGACGCGGAGCAGCACTCGGACGAGGACAAGAAGCGCCGCGAGGCGATCGAGGTCAAGAACCGGGGCGAGCAGCTCGTCTACGAGACGGAGAAGAACATCCGCGAGATGGGCGAGAAGATCGATTCCGAATCGAAGGCGCGCCTCGACAGCGCGGTGGAGCGATTGAAGGGCGCCGTTCAGCGGAACGACACGGACGAGATCCGCTCCGCGAGCGAAGCGCTCTCGCAAATCTGGAACGAGGTCTCGAGCAAGCTCTACCAGCAGGCCTCGGCCGGAGGCGGCCAGGGCGGGCCGGGCCCGGGCGCACCGGGAGACGGGGCGTCCCAGGCGCCGCCGCAGGGCGGCGAGGGCGAGGGAAAGAAGCGCGGCCCCGACGACGAGATCGAGGCCGACTACGAAGTGGTGAAGTGATTTCGTGGAACCGATTTCCGGTTCCGGCGGTCTAACGATTCAGGAACAACAGGCGTATGCCTGATGTCGCTGGATAGACGGCGCCCTGGGAGGGAGACCTCCTGGGGCGTTCCTACTGCCGCGGGAACCAAGGCCGGGGGCGCGGCCCCCGCGGGGATTCGATCCTCCGCCCATGGAGCCCACATGCGCCACGTTCGACTCTTTGCCATGCTCGCACTGGTAAGTTTCGTACCGGCAGCCGCGCATTCCGCGGCGCCCAAAGGAGCGCGAAAGAAAATGGAAAAGGCCAGGGTGGAGAAGGCCACGTTCGCCGCAGGGTGCTTCTGGGGCGTCGAGGCGGCATTCAGGCAGATCAAGGGGGTCGTCTCGACGCAGGTGGGCTACACCGGCGGACGCACCCAGAATCCCTCGTACGAAGACGTGTGCACGGACCGGACCGGCCACGCCGAGGCGGTCGAGGTCACGTACGATCCTTCGAAGGTCCGCTATGAAGATCTTCTGACCGTCTTCTGGAAGAATCACGATCCCACGACGCCGAACCGCCAGGGCCCCGATGTCGGGGAGCAGTACCGGTCGGCGATCTTCTATCACTCGCCGGAGCAGGAAGCGGAGGCCAAGACGTCGAAGGCCCATCTGGAATCGGAGCATCGCTTCCGCCGCCCCATCGTCACGCAGATCCTGCCGGCGGGACCGTTCTATCGGGCCGAGGAATATCACCAGCAGTATCTCGAGAAGCGCGGCCTCTCGACCTGCCACATCAATTAGGTTTGGCGGGGGAGGGGTGTCTCCCTCGAAAGCCGACCTCTGAGGAATAAGAAAGGCCCCAAGCTCGCGATCCGGTTAGGTGCGCGTGGTTTCTGTGAACCCGGATCGGAATAGAGCGAGGGGCCCGTGACTGCCTGTAGGAACGGCTCTAGTGATGACCGCCGAGGCTGAATGCCAATCCGGCGCTGAGATCCCAGAAATCAGGATTGAACGATTTCGGAATGATGAGCGTCTGCTGGTTCTCCATCCACACGTAGCGTCCGTTCAGATCGAGCGCGAACCGGTAGCTCATGGGTACCCGGAGTCCGGCGCCGGCGTGAACTCCGAACTTGTTCGAGGTTTCGCTCTTCAGGGCCGAATCCTGGTAGTCGAGGGTCGTGTTGTACCAGCCCACGCCTGCGCCCGCGTACACCACCCGCAGCGGCGTCAGCCAGGCCGAAGCGGTGATGGGCCACATCTTTTCCTTGAGCGCTCCGTTGAAACGCTCCTCCTGGCGGTACTGACCCCTGACCTCGAGGTCGAGAAGGCTGGGAATCGCGGTGCCGCGGAGTGCGAGTCCAACGTTGGGCTTTGCGTTATCGGCGTCTTTCGCCTGCGTGATGCCGATGCTGGGAATGATCTCCGCAGCCTGCGCCTTCATCGCGGCGCACATCATCAGCGCGGCTAGAGAAGCGAAGGCCGCCGCGATCAATGCGTTTCTGTTTCTATCGATTCTCATGCTGCCTCCAATTCTCGAGTCCTCGCCGGCTCCAATCGCGACCGGTCCCACGGGGAAATGCCAGCCGGGAGAATGGAGGTATCCAGTATCGTGCCAGCGTTTACCCGGGCCTCCCCTCAGTCCTCGAGAAGGGCGGCCCCTACGCATTTCGGTCTCAGCGGGCCCCGAATCGCCCTTTTTCGGGGCTCGGAGCGAATCCGGCGCTCCTCGCGGGACACCCGTGGCAACTTGTGCCATGCAAATTTTTCCGAGGCAAGCCGCATGAAGCGGCCGATACGTAGGGAGGCTACTGGAGCCGAAAATCGCAAAAAAACTGGGAGGGGTCTGGCGAGCCGGGGTATTGTCCCGACAAGGGTAAGGGTTCGCCCGACCCGGAGGTCAGGGTTACCCCTGCCGGCGCCAGATCCCCTCGGAAGACCGCGCCGGAATCCTCACGCATCGGAAGGCCAATGGCTGCTCGTCGAGGAGGTCTTATCGTTATGTCCAAGGCACCGTTCGTTCTCGCAGCGCTTCTCCTCGTTGCCACGTTGGGCATCTCCTCCACCGAGCTGGCTCCGGCCAAGCCTAGTATCACCGCCCAGCAGTTCGTGAAGTCCTATGTGAAGGCACTGAATCACGCCGACGTTGCCTCCATGATGAAGATGTTCAGCAAGTCGGAGGGCGTGACCTCGATCGGCGATGGGACGATCAGCCACGGCTGGCGTTCCATCAAGACCGACGCCCAGCAGGTCGTGGGTCGCGAGGGCACGTTCAAGTTCACGACCGGCGTGGTCGAGGTGACCCCGCTCGGAAGCGCGCACGTCCTCGCCGTCGTTCCCCTGACCGTGCAGACGGTCGGTCAGGACGAAGACGTCGAGCTTCCGGCGGCGATGACGTTCGTTCTGGCGCGCGAGGGGCGCTCCTGGAAGGTCATCCACGAGCACTGGAGCAGCAAGAGCGAGGACGACAGCGCAATCCAAGGAGATCCGGGCGAGGATGCTCCCGAATTCGGGAATCCGGAAGGTCCCGTTGCCGACCACGATCCCCGGCTGGACCTCACGGCCGCGCCGCGCGCGGGAGCTCGATGCGCGCATGGCATGACGTGCCGTGGGGGCAGGACGTCCGCGAGTACTTCCGCGCTGTAATGAAGATCCGGGAAGGCTCGAAAGAAAAACGCGAGCTCCACAAGGCCACCGGCCTCCTGCTCGCGGACCGCTTGCTGTATTCCGCCGTCCATTACCCCGCGAACTACGGGGTCATCCCTCAGAGCTACTGCGCGGACGGCGATCCTCTCGACGTGCTGGTCCTGAGCCAGGTGCCGCTGGCGCCCCTTTCGATCGCGCGCTGCCGCGCCATCGGCGCGATTCGCATGAGCGACGAGGATGGCGAAGACGACAAGATCATCGCCGTGCACATCGACGATCCCCAGTACGCCCACTACCGCGACGTTTCGGAGCTTCCTCCGCACACGATGGATGAGGTGAAGCGGTTCTTCGTGGACCACAAGGAGGAAGTGAACGTCGGCCGGATCGTGGGCCACGCCGAGGCTGAGCAACTCGTCGAGAACGCGCTGGGAATCTACGAGGAGAAGAAGGCCGAGCTCACCGGCCCCGACCGCCCCACGTAGGGGGGACGCGGGGCGGGGTCAATCGACTGAGGATGGTTGCCGCGGAGACGCATGTTTCGGAGGCTCGTGGAGCGCCCGCCTCAGAAAGGGTCTCACTCTCCACTGCCCCGGCCACCTGGTCCTGCCGGAGATCGAGCCCATAGGCGATCCTGGCCCAGCTGTATCCGTCGTGCTGCAGCGTGAAGAGCTGCGTCGCGGTGACGTCCGCCGGCGAATTCGCCGCCAGCGTATGAGCGATGACCAGATCGCCCATGCTGGTGTTGAGGGTTCCCCGCTCCAGCATCATCAACGCCCCGGTCATGCCGAACTCCGGCGCGACACGGTTGGCCACCGAGATCTCGCCTTTCAGATTCGCCTCGGCATCGATCTCGTTCGCAAGCTCCGAGAGCCTGCGCTCCAGCTTCGTGAGCGCCTTCCGCGAGAACTGCCTCGCGCGATCCCGGATCGCGTCGAGCGACGCGCTGGCGTTCTCATCCGCGGTCACCTCGGCTGAGGATTCGGTCTGGCCCTGGAGGGCCCTCCCGTCCTGAATATCGGCCGATCCCTGGGAACGCGAGGTCGCGTTCGCCGTCGCGCGGGGAGATCCCTCCGCGAGCGCCGTACCGACGATGACGAACATCAACGCGTATCCAAACAGCACACCGAAAATCGCCTTCATTTTCGTGCTCCTTTCGCGCGCACGCGGGCGGCGCCGCGTGCGGTTCGGGAATCCCCCCAGCGGAAACTCAGGAAAACAGGAATCGAATGCCGAATTGGACCAGCGAGGTGAAGCGGTTGGCTGTGTTCGAGGTGGTGGAGCCCGGTGTTCCGGCTCCGAGTGGATTCGTGAGCGGGAGACCGCTCCCGAGCCCGCTTCCGGGTGATGCGGATGTCGAGGTGGTGATCGTGGCGGCGTTTCTTCCTGCATCGATTTCGCAGAGCAGCTGAACTCTGGGCGTGGCCCGCCAGGTTCCCGCGAGCGCCCCCTGGGCCGTCGTCACTCCGGTGTACCACCGGCCGTACGAGGCGCCCAGCTGTCCCGAGACGTCCCGCATCCAGGGGACGGTCAACTCCACACCTCCTCCGTTGAAGGATTCGCGCGCGTTGTCGTGAAGGCGCAGATAGCAGGCGCCCAGGACCACGTCCCGGGACAGGGTGAGCTCGGGGCCGAGGCGATAGCGCCAGGCTCCTTGGCCCTGGTCCTCGATGCTCCGGAGCGCACGGGCGCGGAGCGCGAGGCTCCTGGCGAGGGCGATCCCCGCATTGGCGAAGATTCCGGTGCCTGGGCCGAGACGGCTCTCGTCGTAGCGGATGATCGCGGCGGTCAGGTCGCCCTTGGTCGCTGCGGCCGTGGCGAAGAGAAGGAGCCCTCGGTAGGACTGCGCATCGGGCCCCGTCTGGTAATCGACGCCTCCACCGCTCGAGAGCGTGACCGCCCCGGCCGGAATGGCGAAGGGAGGGAAGGCCAGGAAGATCATGGCGATGGGGGCGAGGTTCTTCGTGCGGGACCGGCCCCCTGTAAGGCGAGTGGTCATGGGTTCAGATAGATCGGCTCCAGCGCGGCTTTCTTTAGCGAAATCTTCGGTGCCCTGGCCCGCCCCTGGAACCCCCGCCCGCGGCCGCCACCCCGGCCGCCCGACATCGACCTACGTTCAAGCACCCCGCATCTCCAGCCGATAACCAACGTTATGTCGAAGGCCGCGTTTTGGGCCGCGCTGAGCGCGGCTCTGATCCTCGGAACCGCCACGCCCGCATGGGCGGTGACCTACAGCGTGACCGGCTCGCAGACGTTCCAGACAATCGAGCCGGGTCACGCGAACGCCCTCTGCTTCACCGTGACGATCACGAGCTCGCACATCCTGCCCGTCACGCTGCAGTCGATCCGTTTCAAGAACCTTTCCGTGGGATCCGGCGCGACGCAGGCGCAGCTGGACCAGGAGCTGGGATCGCCGCGGCTCTACCGCGACACCGGCAGCGGAGCGTTCGAGGCGGTCAACGATTCCCTCATGAAGCAGAGCAGCGCCTCCGGCGGATATCTCCTCTTCTCGGCCCCCGCCAACGCATCCATCCCGGCGCTGGGGTCCATCACCCTCTTCGTCGTGACCAACATTCCGACGGCCGTTCGGGACGGCGAGAATCTCGACCTCTCGATCGAGGCCGCATCCGACATCGTCCTCAGCACGGCCCTCACCACGACCAGCACCTTCCCGGTCAGCCCGGCGGGCTCGATTGCCATCGATGGATCCTCCGCCGCGCAGTACACCGTCGTCGGCGTGGGACCTGGAAACGTCCTGGCCGGGACGAACAACGACCTGGCGCTCGACGTCCGGATTTCCGCGAACGGGTACCAGACCGACCGCCTCGAGAAGATCGCGGTCCAGAACGAGGGAACGGCCACCCTGGCTTCCGACCTCGGTACGGTCCGGGCCTGGGTGGATGACGGGAACGGATCGCTCGACATCGCCGTCGACCGGTTGCTCGGAACGCTCTCCTTCACCGGGGACCGGTGGCAGCTCACGGGGCTCACCGAGAACATCCCGCTCGCCGGGCTCAGGCTCTTCGTCACCGTGGACGTGAAGGATTTCGCCACGGACGGGCGCACCATCCGATTCGCGATTCCGTCGCAGCCCGACCCGGGTGTCGGCGTGACCAGCGCGAATGACGGGCCGATCGATCAGGTCGTCCGGAACCCCGCGTTCCTCACCGTCAGCACGGCGGATCGCATCACGCTCGCGGCCACGGCGGTGCCCTCGTCCACGGCGCGGCCGGGGCAGAAGAGCGTCCCTCTGGCCGACTTCACCATCACGAACTCCTACGCCGTGTCCAAGACGCTCACCGGGATCAGCTACACCAACGGGTCGACCGGGCCGGGATCTCAGAGCGATCTCGATGACGAGCTGGATCTCGTCTCCCTCTGGTACGACCAGGACAACAGCGGGTCCCTCGGAGCGCAGGACTCCCTCCTCGGAACCGCGCACATCCAGAATGGCGAGGCCACCTTCTCGGGACTCACGCGGTCCTTCGCGCCCGGCGCGACCCGGCATCTCTTCCTGACGGGGGATGTTTCGCTCGACAGGGCGCGCGACGGGGACCTGCTCGGCGTCTCCATCCAGAGCGTGTCTCAGGTCTTCTTCGACGACTCGACGCGTGTGGTCGCGGGCCTTCCGCTCGACTCCGGAGCGCGCGCGAGCGTGGACGGCATGATCGCGGCGCAGATCTCGGTGCTCCCCAACCCGGCGGTGACGCTGGGCAAGAACGAGGGGCCCGCGCTGGTCTTCGACTTCATCCTGCCGCGGAACGGATACCAGAGCGACGTCCTGAACGGCCTCGACCTGATCAATCTGGGAACGGCCGGCAACGGCGACCTGGCGGAGGTCCGCCTCTGGCGGGACGGCGGAGACGGCCAGTTCACGCCCGGGTCCGGCGACGACAGCGACCTGGGCGCCATGGCGTGGCAGGTCAACCGCTGGCGCGCGATCGGGCTCACCGCGGCTCTCGGGGCCACAGGTGCCCGGTTCTTCGTGTCCATCAACGTCTCGAACGCCCCCGTCGATTCCTCCACTGTCCGCCTCGCGATTCCGGTCGGCGGCGCGACCGTGGCTTCGGGAAACGACGGCCCCCTGGACGCCCAGGTCTCGGGCACGAACGCGGCCCTCCTGAGCAACGCGCCCCTCCTCGCCTCGCTCGAGATCCTTCCCCACGTCAGCACCGTGGGGCAGTCGGTCACCGCGACCATGGCCGTGCGGAATGTCGGCTCCGAGGCGGTGAACGGGATCACCCCTTCCGCGCTGACCCAGAGCGGCACCGGGAGTCTCACCTTCGCCTCGGGTCCCCAGCCCGGGTCCTTCAATCTCGCGCCCGGTGCCACCGATTCCTTCCGATGGGTCTACACCGCCGCCTATGCCGGGAACGTCGCCCTCCGCGGGAGCGCGGGAGGCACGGGCTCGCCCAGCGGCTTGCCACGGAACGCGCTCCCTTCCTCCTCGAACGCGCACCAGGTGTTCACGCCGACCCAGAGCATCGGCTTCAGCGCGACTTCGTCTCTGCCGGCGTCCGTGAACCGCGGCCAGACCGGCGTGGCCGCGACGTCGCTCGTCTT
>VBOR01000009.1 GCA_005893165.1 Candidatus Eiseniibacteriota bacterium
GAACGAGATCAAGAACGGCGCACGGCTCGTTGTGCGGCCGGGACAGTCCGCCATCTTCGTGGACCGGGGGCGCATCGCCGACGTGTTCCAACCCGGCAGTTACGAGCTCGGCACGAAGAACCTTCCCCTGCTCACCACGCTTCGCGGCTGGCCGCATGGATTCAACAGCCCCTTCAAGGCCGAGGTCTATTTCGTCACCACGCGCCAGGTCACCGAGCTGAAGTGGGGCACGCCCCATCCCATCCTGCTGCGCGACCCGGAGTTCGGGCCACTCCGCGTCCGTGCGTTCGGAACCTATACGCTCCGTGCCGTGAAACCGGAGGCGCTTCTCTCGGAGCTGGTGGGTACGGACGGCTCCTTCGAAGCGGACGAGATCGAGGTGCTCCTCCGCTCGATCGTCGTCTCGGAGTTCTCCGAGGCCGTCTCCTCGACCGAGATCTCCATCCTGGACCTTGCCTCGAACTATGGCCGGATCTCCGAGGAGGTGAGACGCGCGGTCCTGGGGCGCATCGACCAGGAGTACGGGCTGGACGTGCCGACCCTCATCATCGTGAACATCTCGGTTCCGGAGCAGGTCGAGCGCGCTCTCGATGCCCGCTCGAGCATGGGTGTTCTGGGGGACCTGAACCGCTACCAGCAGTACCAGCTGGGCGAGTCGATCCCCACCGCCGCGGCGAATCCGGCCGGGGGCCTGGCGGGAGCCGGCGTCGGCCTAGGAATGGGGATGGCGATCGCCGGCGCCGGCGCTCCATCGAAATCTCCGCTGCCCCTGATTCCGCCGACCCCCGAGGCCGATCCCGCCCTCTGGCACGTCGCCTCGGGGGGACGCACCTTCGGACCGTATACGGTGGCCCAGCTCGCCCAGGCCGTCGCGGCCGGGGAAGTCACGAGCGAGAGCCTGGTCTGGACGGTGGGAATGGTTGCCTGGACCCCCATGGCGCGCGTGTCTCGCCTCGCCGTGCTCTTCCCGCCTCCACCGCCGGCCTGAGGAAGCCCAGGAGTCTCAGGAGCGCCGGGCGAGGTCCCGGAAGCGAAAGCACCGGACCTCGTGATCGTTCACCATCCCGACCGCCTGCATGAAGGCATACACGATCGTGGTGCCGACGAACCGAAAGCCGCGCTTTCGGAGATCGGCGCTGAGGGCGTCCGATTCGGGCGTGCTCGAAGGGATTTCCCGGAGCGCGGCCCGGCGGGACTGGATCGGCTTCCCGTCCACGAAGGTCCACACGTAGCGGTCGAAGCTCCCGAATTCCATCCGTGTGTCGAGAAACGCCTGGGCGTTGGAAACCGTCGATTCGATCTTCAGGCGGTTTCGAACGATCCCGGAATTGTTCAGGAGTACCTTCTTCCGCCGCGCGTCGAAGCGCGCGACTCGCTCCGGATCGAATCCGGCAAATGCCTCCCGATAGTTCTCCCGCTTATTCAAGATGGTGGACCACGAAAGGCCCGCCTGCGCCCCTTCCAGGGTCAGGAACTCGAAGAGCGTCCGGTCATCGTGCACCGGCACACCCCACTCCTCGTCGTGGTAGCGGCGCATGAGGGGATCACTGCCGGCGGCCCAGGCGCAGACCCGGGGTTCCTTCGACATTTGAGGTGATCCGGGCGCCATGAGGCGAGAATACCTGTTCCGTTGGGGTAGGAAACAAGCGGGGGAACATAGCAGGTTTCTATCGACACCGCCGCCGGGTTCTGGTATAAACCTTTGCTCTTGCATGACCTTCCCTAGTTCGGGCGATGAAGCGCCTGCCACGTCGGGCGGCCAACCCCCTCCAGAAAACCGAAACCCGAATCGAGGAGAGACGATGTTGGGAATGACAAGCAAAGGACGGACGGTGCTCGCGGTACTCACGCTCGCGGCGCTCTCGGTGTTCGCGGTGATCGCCCCCGCGACGGCCTTCGCCAAGGGCGCCCACCACGGAGGCGGGGAAGCTTCCCTGGCCCTGCCCAATCTCGGCTCGGTCACCTTCGCCGGCGGCATCAACGGCCACACCCTCCTTCTCTTCGGCCTGATCGTCTGCGCGCTGGGTATGGCGTTCGGGATCGCGGCTTACGCGAAAATCCGCGGGCTCCCCGTGCATCAATCGATGGCCGAAATCTCGGATCTGATCTACGAGACCTGCAAGACCTATCTCCTCCAGCAGGGAAAATTCCTTCTCCTCCTGTGGGTGTTCATCGGCGCCATCGTGCTGTTGTACTTCGGCTCCCTTGCGGTGACCGGGGTCGACGCGACGGGGCACATCCAGCGTGGATTTCCTCCGTTCAAGGTCGCGGTCATCCTCTTCTTCAGCCTCGTCGGGATGGCGGGAAGCTATAGCGTCGCGTGGTTCGGCATCCGCATCAATACGCTCGCCAACTCGCGCACGGCGTTCGCCGCGCTCACCGGAAAGCCCTACTCCTGCTACTCCATCCCGCTCCGGGCCGGCATGAGCATCGGCATGGCGCTCATCTCGGTCGAGCTTCTGATCATGCTGATCATTCTCCTCTTCGTGCCGGGCGACATGGCGGGCCCCTGCTTCATCGGCTTCGCGATCGGAGAATCGCTGGGCGCGGCCGCGCTTCGAATCGCCGGCGGCATTTTCACGAAGATCGCAGACATCGGGTCCGACCTCATGAAGATCGTCTTCAAGATCAAGGAAGACGACGCCAGGAACCCCGGCGTGATCGCGGACTGCACCGGCGACAACGCGGGAGACTCGGTGGGACCCTCGGCCGACGGCTTCGAAACCTACGGCGTGACCGGAGTCGCGCTCATCTCCTTCATCCTGCTGGCCGTGCGGAGTCCCGTGGTCCAGGTCCAGCTCCTGGTCTGGATCTTCGTGATGCGCGTGCTGATGATCGTGGCGAGCGGGCTCTCCTATCAGGTCAACGAGTCGATCAGCAAGAGGCAGTACCAAGACGCCGCCACGATGGACTTCGAGCACCCGCTCACGCGCCTCGTGTGGCTGACCTCCTTCATCTCCATCGCGCTCACGTACGCCGCTTCCTACGTGCTGATCCGCGGGCTGGGCGACGGGTCGCTCTGGTGGAAGCTCTCGACCGTGATCACCTGCGGCACCCTGGCGGGCGCGGTGATCCCCGAGATGGTGAAGATCTTCACGTCCATGCACTCGAAGCACGTCGCGGAGGTCGTGACCTCATCGAGGGAGGGCGGGGCGTCGCTCAACATCCTCTCCGGGCTCGTCGCGGGGAATTTCAGCGCCTACTGGCTGGGTCTCGCGATCCTGGTCCTCATGGGAATCGCCTACGGCGTGAGCACGCTTGGGGTCGGGGCCCTGATGATCGCCCCCGCGGTCTTCGCGTTCGGGCTCGTGGCGTTCGGGTTCCTCGGAATGGGCCCGGTGACGATCGCCGTGGATTCGTACGGCCCCGTGACCGACAACGCGCAATCGATCTACGAGCTCTCGCTGGTCGAAACGACCCCTGGGGTGCGCGAGCAGATCCGGTCGCAGTTCGGATTCGATCCGGACTTCGAGAAGGCGAAGCACAATCTCGAGGAGAACGACGGAGCGGGGAACACGTTCAAGGCGACCGCCAAGCCGGTGCTCATCGGAACCGCGGTGGTGGGAGCCACCACGATGATCTTCTCGATCATCGTCGCGCTGACGGAAGGGTTGAAGCCCGAGTACGTGGCCAAGCTCTCGCTGCTCCACGCGCCCTTCCTCCTCGGCCTCATCGCGGGGGGCGCCATGATCTACTGGTTCACCGGCGCGTCCACGCAGGCGGTCACGGCGGGCGCCTACCGGGCGGTGGAGTTCATCAAGCGGAACATCCGTCTGGAGGGAACGACCAAGGCATCCGTCTCCGACTCCAAGAAGGTGGTGGAGATCTGCACGCAGTACGCGCAGAAGGGGATGTTCAACATCTTCCTCGCGGTCTTCTTCGGAACGCTGGCCTTCGCGTTCGTGGAGCCCTTCTTCTTCATCGGCTATCTGGTCTCGATCGCGCTCTTCGGTCTCTTCCAGGCCATCTTCATGGCCAACGCGGGCGGGGCGTGGGACAACGCCAAGAAAGTCGTCGAGGTGTCCCTGAAAGAGAAGGGAACGCCGCTGCACGACGCCACGGTCGTGGGGGACACGGTGGGGGATCCATTCAAGGACACTTCCTCGGTGGCCATGAATCCCGTGATCAAGTTCACGACCCTGTTCGGACTTCTGGCGGTGGAGCTGGCGGTCTCGCTGGCGCGCCAGCAGGGCCCCGGCCTGACGAGCGTCCTCGCCGGCCTGTTCTTCCTCGTCTCGATGGGATTCGTGTGGCGCTCGTTCTATGGAATGCGGATCACCGGGACGGCGTCGGCGGAGCGGAAAGCGGCGAGCGAGGCGGCGCCCCAGCGCGTGCGGGCAACCGGGACCGGTACGTCGAAGTAAACAAAACCGGCCGGGGATCGCTCCCCGGCCGGGACACTTGCGCTCGGCCCGTGGCCTTGGGCCGTTTCCTGCTGAACGCTACTTCGACGAAGCCGGCATGATGTTCCAGTGAAGCCCGCCGGAGATCCCGACGAACTGCGTCGAGTTGCCGCTTGTGAAGATGTCGTTGAAGTCAGCCTGGAATCCCAGGCCCATTCTCGGGCTCATCATGATGTTCAGGCCCGCGCCGCCACGAAGACCGAACTTGTTCTCCGACGTGTCGAAGGAAGCGCCGGCATTCGTGATCGTTCCCTTGATGTGGTACAGGCCTCCGCCGCCGACGAGATAGGGCATCATCTTGGCGTCGTCTTTCGTGGAGAGCATGTACTTGGCATGCGCGCCGTAGTGCGTGAACTTGGTGTTCGCATCCGTCCCCGGTCCAAACGCGGCTTCGAGCGCCGCCTTGTTCGCATCGGTGACGTTGTTCTTGATGTAGTTGCCGTCGACGCCGATGGCGAGCTGCGGGCTCATCATCTTCGACGCTTCGATGCCGATCAGGAGGCCGGACTTGAAATCGTCCTTGTAGTTGCCCATCGGGATACCGAGACCGCCTCGGGCATCGATCATCCAGCCATTGGCATTGGCGAACGCTGCCGCCGGGACGAGGAGTAGCATTACGGTAACGAGGAACAGGCTTTTCCAGGACCTCATGTCACCTCCACGTTTCGGGGTAGTACTCATAGACCTGTGGACGCATTGAGCTTCGCGCGGGCCATGGCCATTTGACCCTAAGCAAAGCCTGCGGAGTGTACGTTCCCGGGCCCGGGAGTTAAAGGGATATCTGGTTGGTCCGATAATGGTAATGGTAGTAGAATCAGTCGCGTGGTAAGCGGCATCCCAAACCATTGGGGGCGAACGGATTCGACGGAGTGGTGAATTTAGGAACGCGCGCCGAGGTGCCCGTAGGCCTCGTAAAACCACGGGCAAAGATCAAAAGCCAATTCTGAATTGGCTCTGGCGGCTTAGCCGCCACGCTCGACCGGTCTGAGCCTGCCGAGGCTGGATCGGGCGTCATTCAGGTAGGCTGGTTCTCACGATCCGCTCGAGTCGGGAGGACGAGATCACATCGAGCTAGCGGTGCCGTGACCTAGTCCGTTGGCGTCCGGGACCGCGAAATCTGGATAACGGACTACGCGCGTAGTGCTCCTTCTGGATCTACTTTCGGACGAGGGTTCAATTCCCTCCGCCTCCACCAATTTTCCCCGGTATCGCCGGCGAGGTCCTCCTGGACCCGCCGGCCATCAGGCCACTTCCCAGCGCCGCGCCAGCCTCCGCGCGATCGTGAAGAAGAGCGCCGCCGCGCCCAGCAGGACGAATACTTGCGGTCCGAGGTGGCTCACGGGCTCCTCGCGCCAGAAGACCTTCGTGAACCCGTCGATCGCCCACGCGTTGAAGGTCACGAGCCCGATCTTCTGCAAGGACTCCGGCATGATGAAGCGCGGCACCATGCTGCCGCCCAGCGCGGACATGACCAGCACCACGAGCGTGGTGAGGGCGCCGAGCTGCGCCCGCGTCTTGCACGAGGCGGCAAGCATGAGACCCAGGCCCGAGGACGCGAGCACCGTGGCCGTCGCCATGATCAGGAATCCGTCGAGGTGCTTGAAGAGCTCGACCTGGAAGGCGAAGGCGCCCCAAAGGAACATCACCGCAAGCTGCGTGAATCCCAGGAGCGCCGCGTAGGCCCACTTGCCGAGGAGCAGGCTCGTCATCGTGACGCGCGAGGCGAGAATGCGGTCCAGGGTGCCGCTGTCCGACTCGTCCAGGATCGCCCCCCCGGCCGCCGAGGCGCTGAACAGCAGGAACATCACACCGATGCCCGCGGCGTAGAAAGCCACCAGCGGGTTCTTCTTGCTCTCTCCCACGACGTCCCGGATGTCGGCCGAGATGATGCCGCGGGAAATGGGCTCCGTCTTCGCGCCGCCCTTGGCCGCGCCGCCGTCCCGCGCGTTCCTCCGGGCCTCCACGTACGCCCGCAAGCCCGACATCGAGCTGTCGATCCGGGCGCGCTGGCCGGAGGTCAGCCCGCCGCTCAGGCGATCCAGCATCCGCATTTCCTCGGAAGCCATCACGTCCGGCATCGATTGGATCGGGGCCTTCTGGATCAACCCGTACACGACTTGAGCCCCGACGGGATCCGAGCTGTCGTTCAGGATCCGAAGCTTCGCGCCGGCCTGGCCGCTGAATCCCCCCGAGCCGAACCCGGTCGGCGCTGCGCCGAATCCTCTCGGTATGACGACCGCCACGGAAACGTCGCCGGCACGCACCGCGGCCTCGGCGGACCGGGAATCGTAAGGGGCAGTCGCTGCGCCGCCCTTCGCCGCGGACGGCGCGGTCTCCGCCCTCAATCCGCCTTCGTTCTGAAGCGCCTCCACCAGCCGCCGCGATACCGCGCTTTGGTCCTCGTCCACGATCGCGACCTGGACCGGATTCATGCCGCCGCCCCGGCTCCCGAAGATCCCCGCGAAGATCGAGAAGAACGCGATCGGCACGATGAAGCTCAAGGTCAGCGCCCCGCGATCCCTTCGGAGGTTCATGAA